>CAZGDE010000278.1:2372-9920 GCA_964524315.1 uncultured bacterium | reverse complement strand
CTGATCACGAGCGGTTGACTGGCGTGCAGAAAGGCTTGTTGACAGATGGCGCATTCTGACAACCAGAATGACTGGTGACTTGCCTCATCCCCAGTTTTGTCATTGGGCCACTCATGGATGATAGTTGCCCGGATTTTGGGCGGTTCTTCCTGGCCTCGCTTAAACAGAGGATCCCAATATTTTAGTCGCCAAAGCATGGCTCGGCTTGCCTGCAAGGCCCTGGCCGTTCCTTCCGTTGCCAGTTTAAATATTTCATCTGGATCAGAGGAGTGACGAATGGTCAGGGTCAATTGATTGACGACTGATTGGTACGCCAGTTGTTTTTGCAATTGCAGTTGGGAAAAGATGCTTGCCACCTGATGGGATACTGTTTGCAGAATTTCAATTTCTAAATCTGTCCAATGATGGGGATGCACTCGCATCAAACTAATGCCGCCGTTGATGCTGCCCTGAAACTGGGTGGCGAGTCCTACAAGGGTGGCTGTAGAGTCGAAGACAGCAGTGGGTACACTTATCTTCCACAACCGGATCCATGTATCAGATACTTCATCGGCTGATGGGTGGATGGGACGGTTTTCCAGGCCAACCGTAAGGGAACCAGGAACGAGGGTCTGGCAGGCGTGACTGGCAACGACTGAGCGAAAGTACGCGGTAGCGAATGGGCTATGGTCTAATTGATCAGGTGTGAGTTGGCCTGGGGCTAACCAACGGGCAATTTGGCCATCGGGCAGAAACAGGAGGCAACCATCTACCCGTAACGCGCGCCCCAGGGCTGTGGCAATAGCTGTGAGGACAACATCTGCTTCGGAGTTAGCAGCAACAATTTGTAGGATCTGTTGCGACAGATGGGTGAAACTCAAATTTGCGGGGTCATCATCATGCCGCATGACAGGAAGGGAGAAATCATTCGCCAAACTTGTTCGATCTGGCTGTTGCTGTAAAGAGCCGGAAGATTCAGCCCCATTAGGGCGTGTTCTGGTATTAACGTCGGCACTACTAGCGAGAAGTGCGGTTCTGTGTTGCACATCCTTCATGAATTGCTGAACCCCAGTCTGTTGCTTCTTTGCCAATTAAAAAAATTAACGCGCACATACTTAACGCGTTCGTAGTTGAAGGGTTCCCGTAAAGGTTCAATCTCTAGCAGACAAATAGAGTGAACTGATTTTTGATTGATTTTAGTGCGTAGTCTTCGTTTGCCTGATAAGGTAGATTCCAAATAACCCAGCTTGCTTTAGATTACACTGCTTCCCCCATCAGGTTATCCGTACATTCTCCATGATTGTGGTTATACCAGAGAGAAAATTAGGGATACGGATGGCAGAGATACGGAGAACGGGTGATGTTTAGATGAGGGGGGTGCTAAATAACAGTCTGAATTGGGTCTGAATTGAAGCGAAGGTTCAATTTAGACAATGCTCAATTTATAGTCAGAATCAGCAACGCCTAGCTGCAAACAGACCGATGCTCAGGCCAAAAATAGGCAGTGCCAGAGGTTGTACATGTGCCAAAAGCATTCAGTGGTGAACTGGGCATGGCCGGTGGATCCGATTAATTAGTGTTAGGAGTTGCTTGTAGGAGTTCAGCGCGGTGGGGTTGCGTGAGCAGGATAGCTGGTATAACCGTAGAGTAAGTACATAGGTATTGGTTCCCGATGTCGCTGATAAAGCCAGATGTAAATGCCACTCGGTCACGCCCGCACACCACTGAAAGCAGTGCTGCTGCTCCTATAACCAACGTGATTGGTACTGTGAAAGGCCCCGGTGAAAACGGCAACCAGTATGTATTTATTACCGCTGATAACCGCCACGTTAAGATCGGTGAATTTGTTTATTACGAAGTTGCTCAAGGTGATGCCAGTTCCTCCCAGGACGCGTGGCAAATTTTGGGTAAGATTTCTGGGCGTTGTCTAATTGACCATTTGCCAGACCGTATTTTCGCGGACACAGAAATTAGTCCAGAGGCGATCGCCGCCCTGGTGGGGTTTACCTACGCCAATCCCGAAATCTATGAGGTGACGGTTGATGTCATCGGCTATTTTGACCGGGCTCTAGGGTTTATGAACCCACGACGCACGCCCGACCCCGGTGCCAAGGTGTATCTCGCGGATGATGCTCTTTTGCAGCGGGTCTTGAATAAGGTGCAACCTGGCCAGATTGGTGCGGCCCATGTCGGATCGCTGCTACTTCGTGAGGGCAATGCAGTATCGATTGCGCTGGATGTGAAGGAACTGGTCAGTACCCATATGGCGATCCTGGCGGGGACGGGGTCGGGCAAGTCCTACACGGCTGGGGTATTAGTGGAAGAGTTGCTGTTACCCCATAACCGGGCGGCAGTCTTAATTTTTGACCCCCACGGTGAATACGGCACACTGGCCGACATGCGGGGGCATCCAGCGTTTCAGGCCGAGGATGGCTATGCCCCTACGGTGAAGGTGCTGAAGCCAGAGGACATTAAAATTCGCGTTTCGTCGCTGGACTATTCCGATATTCTCGTGCTGTTGCCCGAAATGAGTGATCGCCAGCAGTCAATTCTGAACAAAGCCTATGCCATCCTGAAGCGCCATAAGCAGGGCCAGTACCGCTGGGCTATCCAGGATTTAATTGCAGCGGTTTACGAAGCCGATCGCCAGACCGATGAGGAAGGGAATGAGAAATCGGGATCGTCTGCCCCTGCCCTGGAATGGAAACTGGAACGCATCGCGAGATCGCCCTATTTCCATGCGTTTGACCATCTTGCTCCGAAGGATCTGTTTGCGCCGGGACAGGTAACGGTCTTGCAGATGAACGAGATCAGTCAGGAGGAACAGCAGGTGATTTGTGCGGCGGTTTTGCGTCAGGCGACCCATGCGCGCATGAATACCCAGAAGGAACTCATTACGGCCGATGACGAAAACTATTTGCCCTACCCGGTGTTCGTTTTACTCGAAGAAGCGCACCGATTTGCCCCAGCTCATGAGCCATCCCGGTGTAAGGCTGTCCTGCGGACGATTTTGAGCGAAGGCCGCAAATTTGGCCTGGGAGTTGGCTTAATTACTCAACGTCCGGGCAAACTGGACTCGGATGTTTTGTCCCAGTGTATGAGCCAGTTCATCATGCGAATTGTTAACCCGGTTGACCAGGACAGTCTTAAGTATGGCGTGGAAGCGGCAGGACGCGATTTGTTGAAGGAATTACCTGCTCTCACCAAAGGTCAGGTAATCGTTGCTGGCTGTTGTGTGAATACCCCAGTTTTGTGTAAGGTGCGGCAACGCCTGACCCAACATGGTGGTGAAACGTTGAATGCACCGGCGATGTGGCAAACCTATTTTCAGGCACACCGGGTACGGGAACGGCAGATACAAGAAGCACCCCTGGCGAGCCGGCGGCGATCGCAAAGTGTCAAGGGTGTCAGTATTGAGTAGACTCACTCCTTCATTTCACCAAGCAGTCAGATTGGGGCAGTCAGATTGAAGCAAGCGAAGTTTGCCAGTACCGCTACTGAGTCTGCTCGCCCTGATCAGATGGTGATGCGTCGTTCGGAGGGGAGGTTGCTTTCCGTTTTTCTGCCTCTTGTAAGGCCGCTTCGCTATTTTTCTGGTAAGCGATGACTCGATCCTGGGCAGTTTTGTACCGGGAATCGCCATTCGGTACGGTTGACATCAAATCAGACGCCTGTTGCCAGCGGGCAGCTAGTTCCAGCCATTCTGCTGAGGATTTGGCATTTAAGCCTTCTCTGGATGCCTGCTCTGCCATGCGGACGGCGGCGGCAAACGGATCGGCGGTTCCCGCCGGGGATGATGTCGTTGCTGCTGGTGTTGTGGTTGGGGCGGCGGCAACCGTTTTGGTTGTTGGGTTCGTGGGCTGGCTGGCGGGAGAATTCGTTGCGGTCGTAGTGGGTGATTGGGCCTGCTCTGGGGTTGCTGGAGTCATGAGGCGATTGTAAATGACCCAGCCAATTAAAAATATTAATAAGCTAACCCCGGCTCCACCTAATAATCCGCGCCAATAGAGGCGTTGTTCGCGCAAGCGCCGAGGGGACAGTTTCGGCAAGTCCGCGTTGGCAGAATCGGTGCTGCGACTCTTCCAGTCATGGAGAATTTGCTGGAACGGATTGGGTTTCTTCAGGGTGATTTCCTGGGACCAGAGCAACTGGTTCTCTGGATCCCGTTTAATTTCTTCGAGCCAGAGCAATTGTTGTTCCCGGACAATGCGACTGTTAATGTTCACCCGGCGAATATTGCGGGGCGCGATTGCGTCGAGGATGTGCCGAATTCGCTCGACTAAGTGCGTGGGTTCCAACTGATCGAGGGTTTCTGCTTCACACAGCAGTTGCAGAACGCCATCGTCAAAAATGGCGCGCGTGCGTACCCCAGAGCTTGCCAGCTTTTCATTCAGGATTTGAATGATGGCTGCAACACTTCCCTGGTTGGCTTGTCTGAGGATATTATTTGCGTCGTTGGTCATGGGTGAATCCGGCAGATAGTTTCAAACTCAACCGTGAGGTTGGCAGAAGGAAACAGGTGCAACCCTTGATTCAAGATACTCCAAGTAGTGGGGATCAGTGCCATTGTCGGCAAGAAGTTGACCGTTGGCAAGGGGTTGCTCTTTCCAGATGGCTATCTGAGGTGCTGACAGTCATTAAAACGGCGAATTTGCCACAGGTCGGTATTGAACCGATTTTGATCGCTCCGGTGCCAGCGTGACTGGTCAATCCAAAATTCAAATAACGCCGTATTGCCTGCCCGTAAACGCCAGGAGCGATCGCACCCCAGTAAGGTCGCGATCAGATGTTGCAAAATCCAGCTATGGGTGACGATCCAGATGTGGTCCCCATTGTGATGCTGTGCCAGAATTCTTTGGATAAATTGGTGGGCGCGATCCCTGGCATCCTGGAGGGATTCTGCCTCAGGAATTTGAATCCAATCCGGTGATGCCTCCAGGGTATGACAGAAGTCAGGATAGCGGGCCCGTGCTTCTGCCCACGTGAGCCCCTGAAAGATGCCATTTTGAAATTCTTTTAGTTCATCTGCATAGTGGACGGGAATAGTTCCGGTGGTGTCTTCCAACGGGTCAACGGGGGTGGTCGTACTGTCAATCAAGTCGCTGACGGCTGCTGGCAATGGGGCCGCCTGAAAATGGTCGAGCAAGATTTGCGTGGTCTGGGCGGCTCGTTTTAAGGGACTACTGTAAACGTGGGATGGCACCCATGCCTCGGCCAGTAAGCTACGGGCAAGTTTCTCGGTTTGCTGTTTACCTAATTCCGACAGGGCAAAGTTGCCATGCCCCTGCATGCGCTTTTCTTTGTTGCCAGTGGATTGGGCATGGCGAATGAAGAGGAGTTTGAGATTACGGTGCATGATGGGGAAAGACGCGGGGGGATAATGGGTAATATAGCGATCGCTCGCCGCGCTAGTCCACCTTGCCCCTTTCCATGAGTCTGATCCTATGCACCATGCTTCCATTCGGACGGCCCATATTCATCGGGCGATCGCCTTCTACGAACAACTGGGCTTTGTTATGCAGGAGCGGTTCACCACAGGCTATACGCTGGCTTGCTGGATGGCAGGGCTGGGAGGACGCATCGAATTAATCCAGATTCCGCAACCGCACCCAGCAGTTGATGCGTTTGGGGATGAGCATTATGTTGGTTATTACCATCTCTCCTTTGATCTCACGGCTACGGTAACTGATTTAACCACCTGGTTGGAGACATTGATTGATCAGTTTGCCACCGCCAGTCAGGCACAACCAGACTTGATCGCACCGTTAAAGGTCTTGTTGCCCCCCGAACAGCAGATGATTGGCGATCGGGTGTATGAAGTGACATTTATTGCCGACACGGATGGGTTACCCCTAGAGTTCATACGGGTGGTTGGGGGAGTTTAACCGCCGTCATCGGTTTCGGTTTGAGGGCCGGGGGCGTTCACGCTGGGAGGAATGCGCTCCATCGCAATCAGTGCTTCGATGACGGTTTTGACAATGGGCGCGGCTACTGTAGAACCAAACGCATCACCGCCCTGCGGTTCATCTACGACGGCTACGACAACATAGCGAGGCGCATCGATTGGAAAGATACTGACGAAGCTGGTAATTTTAGCGTTTTCGTAATAGCCGCCATTCGGATTGGCTTTTTGGGCGGTACCAGTTTTACCACCCAGGCGATAGCCCGGAATCTGAGCGCTTTTTCCCGTACCATCCTGTACTACTTTTTCCATCATGGGTAGTACTGCCTGAGTGGTTGTTTTGGAGAATAACTGCCGTGGCGGGGGGAAGTTGGGTTGCCAGTATGCCTGACCTTTGCTATCAAATAAGCCTTTCACCAAATGAGGGGTTACCAGTCTGCCACCATTTGCCAGGGTACCATGCAGTTGGGTGAGTTGAATCGGGGTCAGCGAAAAGCCCTGACCAAACGCAGTGGTTGCTCGTTCAACGGCTGCTTCCAGGAAGGTCTTGCGATCCTTAAAGTGACCTTCGACTTCGGCGGGTAAATCAATGCCAGTGAGTTTACCTAAGCCCAAACGGTGCAACCAGTTATAAAAAACAGGCGGCTTCATCTGGTTGACAATGTGTACCATGCCAACGTTGCTGGAATATTGCACGATTTCAGTAATTGAAACCTCACCCCGGCCACCCGCTGAGGAATAGTCAAAGTTTTGGATGGGCCACCCGTCTACCGTAATCTGGCCTTCATCGACCAGGGTGGTTGTGGGTGTAATGGCTTTAGCTTCAAGGGCGATCGCAACATTAATGGGTTTGAAGGTAGACCCAGGTTCGTACAGATCGGTGATTGCCCAATTTTTGAAGCGTTCCAGGGGGTATTTAAAGTACTGGTTGGGGTCGTAGGAAGGCGTTGAAACCAGCGATAGTAGGGAACCATCCTGGGCATCCATCACAATCACAACACCCCGTTTGGCGCTGAATTGTTTGACCTGTTTTTGCAGGGCACCCAAAGCTACCCGTTGCAACCGGGTATCAATCGTTAGTTGGAGTTGGAGATCATCCAGGTTGAGAAAGCCACCCGGTACCTGATCGGGCAGAATTGACCCATCACCGGTACGCCGCAGCTTCATATCCTTCGCCACCCGCTGGAGTAAATTCTGCTGGCTGAGTTCAATGCCTGCCTGCCCCTTGTGGTCGTCGTTGACATAACCCACCACATCAGCCGTCAGTTCTTGCTGAGGGTACAGGCGCTGCTGACGCTGGATCAGTTCCAACCCATCGGTACGTAACTCGGTGATCCGATCCGACACATCTTCTGAGAGAGACGTAGCAATTTCCAGGCCACTTTCCGCTTCCCCAAACCGTTTGACTAAATCGGCGGGGGGACGGTTGATCAGGGGCGCGATCTTTTCTGCGATCGCCTCCTTGGGTTCTTTAAATAACTTGGGATGGGCAAACAGCGTAAAAACGGGACGATCTAGCGCTAGCACCGTTCCCGTTCGGTCAACAATCTGGCGTCGGGGGATGAAAGGACGCAAATACAACATTTGCTGGGTTTGTGCGATCTCACGCAATTCTGCCCCTTGCTTAATCTGCAAACGGAACAGGTTCATTGCTAAACCGCCTGCCG
>CAZGDE010000278.1:0-2362 GCA_964524315.1 uncultured bacterium | reverse complement strand
GACTACCTACGACCGCCAATCGACGTGCCGGTGACTTTAAATGGCGGGGCGGACTACCCATTGCTAATATCCCACAGGACTATCTGAAGGTGGTGCAGGAGGGGGTGTCACGGTTGCGGTGTCGAGCAAGGGCCGGGGGGGCGAAGGAGGTAAGTAAAGGGAACTATCAGGTGATTTCGGAACCAGGCCGGAACCAGGCCGCTCGGCTTGTTGGGCAAGTTGGTTTTTCAAAACTTCACCCGCTGCTACCAGTTGACGCTCACTCCGTTGTAACGTTTTCAGTTTACGGTATTCCTTACTCCAGAGATTTTGCGTATAGACCGTGCTGCTGTACACAACCAGTGCTGCGATCGCCAGCACAAAGGTGACAACCATTGAACCACGCTGAACACGTACCAACCACCTTAGCCAGAGGGGTAACGGGCGGTGTGTCGGTAATTGGCGGACAGATGATCGGGACGATGACCGGGTTGCCGTTGGCAGGGGGGTAAGGGTGGGATTCTGCCGGGGATGAATGGCTGCAACCGCAGTACCCCTGGATAGACTGCCGCTAGATGGTACTGGATAGAGGGGCGCTCCCATAGGGCGGTGTGATCTCGCCGGGGGTGGTGGGGCGGTGCGTCGCCGGGTAGGTTGTCTAAATGCAGTGGACATCAGCGTTTCATCACTCCCCTAGATACATCCAATATAATCCGTTTGCCCTGTCAAGCCAATGGTTGCGGCTGGCTACACCCAGTTCAGAGCAAAGGGTACCAGCACCTTCAGGAAACAATCCGATCCGCAAACAAACGTTGCAAATGCAATTTTGCAAAGAGAACGTTAGCACATTCCTGGCGCGAAGGAAGAATTTAAATGAAGTTTCAAGTATTCCAACCTGAGGTTGTTTCAGAATTGGGTAGTGTTTTAGATCTTGGTTGCGACTATGCGCAAGCCACATTTCTAACCCATCGCCCAGAATTGATCGCGCTGACGTTATGGCTGGTATTGATAGGCAGCTTCTCACCTGGGTTAACGATGCGCCTGCCTGCCTGCTAGGATACTAGCCGAAGTCAACCAACTTGTTGCACTGGATTCGGGCGGATATTTTGTGGAGGGATTTTCTGGTTCCCTGAAACTCTTGCCGGGAATAACTTGCCAACAACTACTGGACTGCCAAGATTGACTCCAATGGCTCCTGTTCACTTTACTTCTGGTACCGTTTGACGATGGCCGATACCTCTAATCAAAAAGACCAGCAACATCCCCTCTGGAAAAGCGATCGCGAGATTGTAAATATGCTTCTGGCCAGCGAACCAACCGACTACAACCTCGCCGAACTGGCCCGTTTGCGGATGCGCTATAACGGCTTCCCCGGTGCCCGAGATATTCAGACTGATCTGGACAAAGCCTTGCAACGGTGGGACTTAACCGAAACGGCTCTCTACGAAAAAACCCGTCAAATTCATGCGACTACCCAAGTTTATAAAGGTCGCACAAATCAACGGGAGGATTGGAGTTAAATTTTTCGGAGAAACTAAATTATCCAGAGAACCGAATAATTAGAAATATGCCTGCGGGCGTGACTCGCCTGTTGGTTGAAGGTGCCTCTTTCCCAGTGGAGGCAAGGCATGAGGATGTTACCTGTACTTACAGGTTATTGGTGGGGGTAACTGGGTTCGTTAATGCCCCCAATCCGGCTGATGGGGAAAAAGCGGAATACGGCCCGACCAATGATTTTTTCGCGGGGGACAAAACCCCAATAGTGACTGTCGTAACTATTATTACGGTTGTCACCCAGTACCAGATAAGAGTCGTCGGGAACGGTTACAGGCCCATAGGTATATTGGGGCGCTTCCGCGATGTAGGCTTCTCGCAGTGGTTGGTCATTGACATACACCCGCCCACCTTTTACTTCGATTTTTTCGCCGGGTAGGCCAATCACTCGCTTAATAAAGGCTTCCCGCATATTTTGGCGTTGCAATTCATCTGTGGGTGAAAACACAACAATATCGCCCCGTTGGGGGGAATTGAAATGATAGCCAACTTTATCCACCAAAATGCGATCGGCCTGCCAGGGATCGTTAGAGCCCTGGAGAGTGGGTTCCATAGAGCCGGTAGGAATATAACGAGCCTCGGCCACAAATGTCCGAATACCGATCGCCAAAACAATGCTCAACCCGATCGTTTTTAATGCTTCGACCCAGGGGTTATCAGCCGACTTATGGGGAGGGTGTTGCGGATGTTGGGGGGTGTTGTCGCCTGAAATGTTGCTCTCTACTCGTGCCATAGGAATCCAATATGATCAATAGGAAATGTCTGTAAATCAACCGGGAACGTAACAATTCGAATCTTGCTGGATGGTGCTGACTGGACGGTGCTTAAT
>CAZGDE010000277.1:9649-9920 GCA_964524315.1 uncultured bacterium | reverse complement strand
GCATCGATCACTTGTGATGGAAAGATATCTTCTTCAGGTTTCAATGAACACACAAAAATGCGTTTCCCGCTAGGTGTCACTTCAGGACTAGGCGCAGACCTCAGATTATATGAGAAACAAGCGTCAAATGAGCCGTGTTCCTCAATGTACCTCCGCTTATCTGAAGGTTGGGAAATACTACCCAACTCCCCACGATTAACGAGATCACCAGCAGGAGGTGGAAAAGATTTGGAATCAAACGTGTACAGAAAACTCACCAAACCACTTCTCA
>CAZGDE010000277.1:0-9639 GCA_964524315.1 uncultured bacterium | reverse complement strand
GACACACGTTCTGCTAACGAAGCTTTACTATGTACTCCTCCAAAAATGATCCATTCATCATTGCGATATCCATAAAGTGCTACGTCTAATTTTGAATCACCCACCTTACCAGCTAATCCCATCTCTCTGAGAGCTTGCCCCTTATCTTTTGCAGAAATTAACGCTCTAAGGCGGATGTCACAACCCTGCAAGAGTGATGAATATCGGCGCTCTATAAACAGCTCAAGAGCTTCTCCCCCCGCACGAACCCAACTCTGTTCGGGAGTAGACCTTTTGTATTCTCGTAAATAAAAGCGATAAATAATATGCTGATAAATATCACTAGGATTGAGGTCTGGAAGATAATCAACAGCAAATTCTAGGGCTTGAGCAATTGCCTCACGATTTTTGAGTTTTGAATTAGGAAGATTTAAAGCAGAAAAAAGTTCTACAACATAATTCTCAACTGTTAAATATTGCTCAGCAGAAATTCCTTCTAAATATACTTCCTTGATTTGTCCTTCCCAAACAAGTTGTTGAAATACTCCATTCTGGCTCTCCCTAACTCGATTTCTTAAAGGAAGAGGAATCACCTTGCCGTCTCTTGGAAACCATCCTATGTCTTGGAAGAAACTTTGAGGTTCATATTCAAGTCCTTGAAGCCAATCAAATAACTCAATAACATCAAGTCTTCTTTCCAGTCCTTCAACTTTGGCAACATACGACTGATGCTGCCCAAGCCTCTCAGCAAGCATAACCTGGGTTATGTTGCGTTCTGTTCGGGCATTAACCAATGCTGCTACTAATTGCTCGTATCTAGGATCATGGATTGTGCTCATTTACTGAGTATGAGCACAACTGCATCTTTATCCCAAATTGGGATATTCACCCAAAGCTGTCACAGGAAAGACTTACAGGCACTTAGACCTGGATACGGACAGATGATGTTGAAGTACAGTCACAACCCAGAAGCGAAGCAGGCTAACGGTGCCCATCACCCGCCGCAGATATCTTTTGCATCATACCGATCAACTCTCGGCGGTCGGTGTGCATGGGCGTTGTTAGACAGCGATCACTTGCTTCAATGCTGTGTAAGCATTGTGCGTTCCCCCAGAATTATCGGTGGAGTAATAGAAGTTGCATTAAGGAAAGTACCCTATAGCGATGACTGCGCAGGGTTAGACGGCAAGGTCAGGAATTTCGTCCAGTGTTTTTTATTTAGGATTCCAACTTTCTAAGGCATTGAAATTAATAATTCTTTCATTTCTAGTTATTACCGGAAACCTAGAAATTACAAAATGAAAAATGTCATTAATTCCTGTTTTATTTTTAATCATTTCTTCACGCCTCACTTCTTTTGTCAAGGCTTTTTCATAGTATTTACATAAACGTTGATTAAATCTGCCAATTTTTTTATAGTCATAATCTACTCTTGAAATATCAATATAACTATTCTTGCATTGGAAGTTATAGACCTTACCATCTTTAATGGTAATGAGGTCAAACTCTTTATGATTGATTCTAGTTATACCTGTAGGTAAATATCCTTTCCTTTCGAGGATTTGTGAAGTTTTATCCTCGAAAACAAAACCTGAATTAATCTGAAAAGCTCTATTTTTCAATAATGATTGAGACAAAGTTCGATATACAAATTTTGTCAATAACACTACGGTAGTATAGTAAACTCTGTCTACCTTTTGAAAAGGAGCGCAGCTATTAAGGTTTTCAAAATAATCGTCCGAATCTAAGTGGAGAATAAGAGATTTGTGACTTTTGGAAATGACTTCAAAGTCAGCCTCTTCGATAACAATATGAAAGTCATCTTTAAGATAAATGGTGATATCACAAAATAAGGACCTCAATTCCTTGAATTCCAGGTCTTCATATATTTTGTATTTATCAAATGCCCCTTCAAAAAGAGACACAACATTAGCGACTTCACTAAATGAAAATATTTTATTGTCTGCTTTTGGGAGATTTTTTTTAGGGGATACAACGTCAGGACGTAATTCCATCTGATCTATTAAGGAAAGTCTTTCCGGTTCCAGAAAAAAACCTTCAAGATGATTATATTCAAAATTAGGCTTGGCAACAAAGCCATCTGATTCCATTTCAAAATCAGCTAAGCAATGATTTAAAAGTAAATTGTAATATGCTGTTGTTATGTTAACTAAGCAACTATCCATTGGATATTGAAGAAAATTCAGCGTATCTAGATAAGGAATTTCTTTTTGACCTTTAGCAATCTTGGGTATCAGATTTAATGTCGTTATATAATATGCACGTCTAGACTGTAAGTATGATATTGCTGAGAGAGTGTCTGATAAATGTAAGTCATCACCTTGCCGATTAAAAATATCTTGACTTCTATAAGCAGCATCAATAGCAAAGCACATCATTGCCATCTGCTGAAATCGTATAGCAACATTTTTCTCAAATCTAGATTCCAATGTCATGAGGATCTTTTTGAGATTATGTAAATTTGCTTCTTCAAGAAAATTAAAGTTTAGGGTCAAGAAGCTATTGATTTCAGCTTCTTCTTTTAATTCAATAGGGATGTTGATAATTTCGTCTATTGATCTCACTATCGAACGCCAATGGCTAAATAATGCTTTAGAGTTATATTCTTCAATGGTATTTCGATAAGTATTTATGTGATATTCAATCGACTTCTCAAAAAGAATATCGAGATTTTTTCCTGAGAGTTTGCCTATTGGTAATTTCATTCTTTGATTTCTGTATTTCTAAACTTGCTAGTAAAAATGTTGATAATCGACACTATTAAATTTAATTGTGTCATTACTTAGGGGTACACATATACTCCCGGATTGGTAGTTCATGCTCCCTTCTTCAAGCATCCAATGTATTTTATGGTTTATTCACTACGGCTGGAAGTGAATTACATAGCAAAAAGAGCAAGTTACCCGGTTCCAACTTTAAATCTACTAATCACAAATTAATCCAGGCTTGGAAAAGGTTCTCAGGAACGCTGATGGGAGCGCTGCAATCTAACAACGGAGTTGAGCCGCGAACGCCGCTTAGATCGCGTCGTCGGGCTAACGGTGTTCGTCGGCTCCAACGCAGAGTTGGGGTGCCTGGTGCTCTACAGTGTTCCCAGGCGCTAACAGTTGATACCAGGCAGCTCAACTATTAATAGGCGGAAAATTTCCGCCTAAGATCCCAATAGAGACGATTAGGCAGAATGGTTCCGCCTAAGATCCCAAATTATTACTTATGCAGATTATCACCGCATAATACGCCGTTTAAGCTGATTAGCGAGAATCTTTCCGTATATTTTCAAATTTCCTACGGCTATCACATTAATCTTGGTCTAGATGCCAACTGATAGCTTTGAACCTAAACATTTGCCCTATTACTGCTATCTACATCAGGGGGATTCTCATCGTGTTATCCTCCTTGCCTCAAGGTGGTGTGATGACTAGAAAGGAACGGAATAGGGAAAGCGAGATCGCTCCCATACATTAGGGCAAAGGAACGCCAGCCGATCGCAGTGCCAATTTTACGACACCCTTAACGACATCGGTAATGGTTGCATCGCCTAGCTTCTGCCCCCACATCATCAGCTTGCCCAATGTGGTGGGGTCTTGCATCGCCTGTTCTGCCAGGTCATTAGCTACCTGCTGTTGGGCATCCTCAGGCGAATGTCCCTGTTGCTGCACTTGGGCTAAGAGAGCCTGAATTTGAGAAGCTACCTGGGTTAAGTCCTGAGTGTTGGAGAAGTCATTAAAGACTCCGCCCATTGCTGTCCCATGGGGGGTAAAGTTGGTGGCCTTGATGTCGCCATAGTAGTTGGTGTTGCCTGCTTTCTCTGCCATAACCTGTAGTAAGTGAAATAAACGGTTGATTTCAGTGCCTTTTTCAAGCAACCGTGCCTCATACTGGGTCGCGATCGCTTTTGATGCAAACTCATAGCCCTTCATGAAATCACTGTGAATGAGGGCTTTATCGGTATCAGGAGCAGCAGCTACTTTAACGATTACAACTCCATCGCCCTTGTTCTCAATGCTGCGTACTTCCAAGTGGGCATCTTCATGCAATACCTCTACCTGCTTGAAAGAATAGGCAAATGCTTTCCAGCCAAGACCTTCATGGAAGATGAGATCGATAGTGTCAAAGGATTGCTGTACTAACTTGGCAAATTCGCCTGGGGCAAAGGTTCCAGTATGGGGACGACGTTCTGCCCCTACATTCTTCAATCGATCCCACTCCCGATACACATAATCACAAATGACATCCTTGAGATTGGTGCAAGCATTAATGTGCCAATCCTCGATACAGGCACCTGTCAAGGTTGCACCCTGAAAGTTGGTGTAAACGGCTTGGACTCGTGACAAGTTAGCGTTCGTGAGATTGGCATGCCTGAGTTGGGAACTGTCGAGGGTGGCTTCTTTGAGGTCGGCATTAGAGAAATTGGCTTTAGTGAGGTTGGCAACACTAAGGTTGGCACCTATGAGATTGGCATTAGAGAAGTTAGTATTCCCGAGTCTGGCTCTAGAGAATTTAGCTTCATAGAGGTTGGCACATTCGAGGTTCACATTAAAAAGATCGGGCTCTACCTCAGGATTAGCCTCTCTCCATTTATTCCAAACCTCTACTCCCTTCCTCAATATCTTAAGGTGCTCCTCATTAGCCATCCCGTAACTTCCTCCCTCTATTACCTCTTCCCTTCTCTTCAGGGTGCCCCAACGTCCAACCTCTTCACATCCACAGTTGATGTGCCCTGTGGCTGAGGGGATTGAGGAGATGGGGCAGCTTGAGGGCTTCGTGGATGCACCAACTCAACCTCAAACTTCTTACCCAACTCCAGTACGTTATTGCTGAAATCAGTGGCAGTGGCGATCGCGCCCCCTAAGCCCAATGCGATCGCTAACAATGCCATCAGCTTTGCCTTAATGCGCTTGGGGTCTTGCTTTTGTGGCTGATTGGAGGCTTCCTCCAGTTCACCCAGATGCACCTCTACAGCCTCTCGCTCATCGGGTGGAAATTGTTCTGCCTGAGAGCGCAGGGTGCTAATGAGTTGCCCAATCTCATCAAGATTGTTAGTGATGGTCTGAGAGTAATCATTGAAAGTGCCTCCACTAGCTATCCCACGGGGGGCAAAGTTAGTGGCTTTAATGTTGCCATTGTAGGTGTCACCGGATGATTGGCTGTTGGACATGGCGGTTGCCTCCACATTAACTGGTCTACTGGCAAGAAGTCTTGTAATCTCCATCATGTTGGCACTTTCGCGCCTGTAGCTCTCAATCTCAATATCCTTGGCATGAAGCTGGGTGCGGTATTGGGATTCCAGCAGTTGCAGTTGTGCTTGATACTCTTGCCGAACAAACTTTTCCACCTCTGCTTTATTGGCTTCGGGAGGCGTTTTAAGCGCACCACAAAATCCCCATCATCTTTATTCTCAATTGCCTGAATGGGGAATTCTGCACCATTGGCTTCTATACGCAGCTTATCTAAGGAGATCAGCAAGGCTTGCCAGTCTACTCCATTACGAAAGATAAGGTCTACTGTGTTTAGGGATTTCTGAACTAATTTAGCGAAATCACCTGGGTCAAAGTTCTTGTTGGGATCACTAGGGCGACGTTCTGACCATGCGTTTTTGTCCCTACTTCCCTTCAGATACACATAATCACAAATGACATCATTGAGGTTGGTATCAGCATTAATATTCCAATCTTGGATACAAGCACCTGTTAGAGTTGAGCCCTCAAAGTTGGCGACTAAAGCCTGGACCTGTGTTAAATCAGAGCCACCGAGGTCGGCACTTCTAAGGTTGGCATTGGTGAGGTCAGCACTTCTAAGGTTGGCACTCCTAAAATTGCCACCCATGAGGTTGGCATTAAAGAGCTTGACACGCCAGAGGTCAGCATTCCAGAAATCGGCACTCCTAAGGTTGGCATTAGTGAGATCAGCTTTACTGAGGTCGGCACCCTTAAGTGTGGCATCTTCGAGGTCAGCACCAGTGAGGTTGGCATCCCAGAGGTTGGCATCAATGAAATCAGGCTTCACATCAGGATTAGCCTTCCTCCACTCATTCCAAACCTTTGCTCCCTGCCTCAATATCGCCAAGTGCTCCTCATTAGCCATCTCCTAACCACCTCCCTCAGGTAGCCTTTCAACCTCAATCACCCTACCTATTAATCTACCAACACCAACATAATCTCTACTCTAACAACATGCTCTGATCGAGGTATTCCAGCCATTACCCATTAATAGGGCACAATATTAGCTTCCCCATCACGCATCCATACAGCAACTAATCCCCTTTTCCATAAGGGGAAAAATCATTGCTGCCAGAGGTCGTAAAGTAACAGGTCGTTACCTAAGATAGTGTCCCTAGATAAAGCACCATCCAACTGGCATCCTTTAATAAAGGTTCACTGCTGTCATTAAAATTTCCTATTATAAAAAAGCCAATTATTGATTCTGAATAGCAGATAAGTTTTTAAAGTGATTCAGGATTCTAGAGTGGCGCGTCAATGCTAGCAATGATCGATGACGCTGAGCTTCAAGCCTACTAACGGTTTATTAACAGGGAGTTTCCGCATAGGAAGCATAGAACTTTACAGACATTAGTCGTAAGGGCGACTGCTGCTTGTCAAAGATGTTAGCGAGGCATACAGAAATGACGAATCAACAGCTTGAAAAACAGGGATTGCCATCAGTCCGTAAACTATGGATCAAGTCCAGGGATACGTTAAACCCATTAAAGCTGTTTTGCGCGTCTTCATAAACCGCCCATTGCGATCCTGCATAATGGGTGGTGTGGGAGGCGGAAGGTTTTCCCTCCAGTGACCCGATTAGCTTGGTCAAAGGAGCAGCTTGGCAATACGATTAAACCATTCTTCCGCACTAGATGCTGCCTAAATCAACAGCGATTCCTCAATAACGGCGTCAGTAGACAACTTTCTGGAAACGATAACCACTTTCGAACTTTAATGGCTTGTTATAACTGCGTCAAACTCAGATGGCATCGTTTTGCGATCGTGGCTGACAAGAATACGTCCCTTCTGCGCAGCAATTGCCAGCACTTCTGGATCTTTAACCCCTTCCAATCCACAGGTCAAAAACATCTTTGCCTGGAATACCTGGGGTTTGGGTTGTAGAAACTTTCGACTTTACCGCTACTCAACTACTATGACGAAAGGGTAGCTGTAGTGTACGAAAGGAGGCTGCATCATCCATTTTTCGTGATCCATCAGACCAAGCGTTATCTCTCTTCTATATTCTCCCCTTTGCATTGGTGCTTTACCTCGCAACGAAAATTTCATAGTACCGTCGCCCTGAAGTGCTCTACCTATGACAGATATGTTGTCGAGGTGAGCTTTATTTCGCATCATAGGATCATTTACATCTGGTCTGAGGTTTGCATAGAACTTTGCTGGGGTTTGAGATCTATAATTTACAGAAAAGTCAAGTCTATATTCCTCTCCAGGAGCTAGCCCAAGTGGACTGGTAAAAATTGCTGCTTCAGGTAAAGGAGTTCCATTCACGATGGTTCCTTTAGGCAGAGTCTTTCGTACAGGATTAGCAATGATTGGTGGTTCAACAACCTGTAGAGCATATTCAGATGCTGGAGCAGTTGACAATTCTGGTTTAACCACAGAAGTCACTGTTGGAGACGAACTAGGAGCAACAAGGAGACTATCTGTGCTGCCATAAATGGTGGTGTTAGTATTTTTATTTATATCCCTTCCCGCAGTTTCGTTGTCATCTCCAGTAACGCTAATCGTCGGGCTACTAAACTGATTTCTTGCAAAAATACCCCCCGCAATCAATAAGGCTACCAATCCAACTGTCCCCCACCCACTGAATCCACCTGATTTGCTTTCCTTACTCATCGCCAAACTCCCAAGTTGTCATAGAACTACTAATTAGTATTCCCACAACGTTTTTTCCATTGCTCACTGCAGGCTACTAAATAATTCCAAATCTATGAGTATGAAAGCTTATCTAATCAAGATTAGATAAGCTTTCACCTTGAAGGTGCACCAGCATCTAGACTGCTAACAACCCCGTCCACCCACTGCCGGGAATTTCTCGGAACCGTCGATCAACTTAATGCAGTCGTTGTGCAACGAGATTGTTAGGCTGTTATTACAAGCCTGAAAATTTCTCCTATCTTCTCGTATCAAACTCTGTAATTTGATTCTCTATAATTTGTGCTTGACCAACTTGAGCAGCACTTTGCTGATCTCTGATAAAAATGTAGACATCATAGGAACCCCGATCAAGTGGATAGGTCCCCCAAAGCTGAGAATCTGATTGCTTCCTTACAAGAAGAACTGGCTCCTGAGAATTGCTACCAGATGGGATGAGTTTCCAGCCGTCTATCCTCAAATCTTTGGGCTTTCTGATACGGAACTGACCTCCTAATGCAACTCTTTCTAGCTCTTCTAATATTCCGCCTGGATTGCCAGGATCAGCCTTTAAATAGACTCCATCTCCTTCCCTAGCAAGACAAGACAACTGTTGATCTGCTTGCAGAGTTGTATCAACTCCAATACCATGAAATATGAATTTATAGCCTTCTGATTTTAATTGCTTAACAACTTGGCATGGATCGCCTCCACAACTTTCTTCTCCGTCACTTATTAACACAATCGTTGTCTCTTGTTTGTGGTTTTTTATAGCCTTTGCTACTTCTTGAATTGATGCGGCGATTGGAGTTTTTCCCTCCGCCTTCACGTTAGAAAGCTGACTTAAAACAACACTTTGATTTCTACTACCTAAATCTACTAAAGTCTTTAAGCTACTGCAAGAATTTGAACTTCCATTACCATAAACGGTTAAGCCAAATTTCCTATCTGAAGGCAGTTTCCCAACTATTTGCTCTACAGCTTTTTTGGCCGCATCTATCCTTGATTGCTTACCAAAAATCTCCTTCATACTACCGGATGCATCCAGAATTACAATTAAGGAACTTTTGGTAGTTAGAGTTTGCTTATTAACGCTTACACCATTGGTGGCAGAGGCTGTGACAGATGGTGAAGGACTATTGGTTGGAGCAACAGAGATAGACTCAGGCGGTGGGGAGGTTGAAGAAACTGAAATATTTTTACCGGGAATTCCATAGAAGAATAGAAAAAAGACTGCAATAAATACAGCGAATCCACCTGCCGCTCGAACAGCTCCTTTTTTGAAAGGTAATGTTGCTTCTAAATCAAGACCACCAACAAATAGAAAAGCAGATAGACCGGAAGCAGTAGCAGCAAGGAATCTAATAATTGGAAGAGCTGTACTATTTTCTGCTGGTGGATTTACAACAAAGTAAACAAAAGAAATAATTACTCCAGTCGCCAAAACGACAGCTACAATTCTTTCCCATAATGGACTTGTATGTCTCTCGTTCGGCTCTCTCACTCAATCACTCCTAAAACCAATACTTTAATGAATAAGTAGTCAGATATATGCTTAATCTTTATCGCTATATTTCAAGATCATACTATTCCAGAGAACGTCTAGTGATGCTTAATATTACAAACAATCTCAACGCCTCGTCCTACCGTGAGCATAAGTCAGTCAGCCTAACTATTAATAGGCGTAAATTTTCCGCCTAAGATTTTTATAAGGATATTTAGGCAGAATAATTCAGCCTAAATTCCCAAATTACTACTTATGCTGATTATTTCCGCATCATAT
>CAZGDE010000276.1:2930-9967 GCA_964524315.1 uncultured bacterium | reverse complement strand
CAACCCGGCAGATGGAGCGGGATGAAGAACTGGCTATTCTCCTGGTGCAGGTAGGTAACGACCCAGGTGCGACTAAATTCTTAAAAGCCCTGGATGACCAGTTGGAAGGAGTAGGAGCCAAGTTTGATATTTGCGACACAATTACCCTGGACGATATGGGCGACATGAATCTGTCGGAAGTGTTACTAAATGCGATCGCTGACTAAGCACCCCATTTATGGACCCGATTGAGCGATTGTTAGCGAAAATTCAACAAGACTCTACCCAGTCGGTTGAACCACAGGTAGCCCCCCAGCCCGTGATCCAACCAATGCATGCCGATGAGGAGAAACCATCAACCAATCGGTCACTGGATGATTTGCTGCATGAATTAAATATTCAGTCTGTGCAAGCAACACCTAGTAGCCAACTGCCATCCACGCCCCCACCGTCCCTCGATCGCCTGCTCGACCAAATTAGCCCTGTTGCAAAACCAGGGCGATCGACCAGTTCTCAACCGCCAGATAAGCCACCCATCCCACTGGCCAGGACAACCCCAAATACCACTACAACGAAACAGGCAGAACAGCGCCAACGGCAACGCTTACAGGCAGAACAACGGCGGCAATATAAACAGCGCCAGCGCCAACAAGCAATTTTGCGTCGTCAGGCAGAAAACTGGTTACAACAGATCACGCCTAATACGGAAGAATGGCTCTGGTTTGAAGAATTTGCCCACCATTACCCCTCGCGCCTGGAAGCTGCAATGGATTATCTACAAGCCTTGCATCGCCACAGCACGTAATTCTTCCTGACCCACAAATATAACTTTTATTTCCGGACTCATTGTCACGCCAACGACAATGGGAACGCTTAATAAAGCTGGGATCAGGAACAACATTTCCAGAACCAGCAATGGATGCCGCGTACAAGGGTCAAGCGTAAAGGAGCATTCTGAACCATGAATGCAGAAGATTTTTTCAACCAGGGTCTCATGAAGGCCCAGAAAGGTAACCACCGTAGTGCGGTAGAGGACTTTACAGCAGCTTTAGACATTTATCCCAAATTCGTTGGGGCTTACCTGAATCGGGGGAATTCACGGAATGAACTGGGCGATTTTCAGAATGCGCTGGAAGACTTTAATCAGGTATTGCAACTGAATCCCCAGGCAGCAGATGCCTTATTGGGGCGGGCAACAGCGCGGACAGGTCTTCGGGACAAACAGGGCGCAATGGCAGACTGCAACCAGGCGTTACAATTACGTCCCAAGTCAGCCCCTACCTATGTGCAACGAGGGATTATCCGCGCGGAACTGAAGGATAAACAGGGCGCGATTGCCGACTTTGACGAAGCACTCAAAATCAGTCCCAACTCGGTAGCAGCTTACATTCATCGGGGCATGGTGCGTTCTGAACTGGGAGATAAAAAAGGCGCGATCGCTGACTTCGATCAGACTCTCAGCATCAGTCCCAATTCCATCCTGGCAATGATTCAACGGGGGATTGTGCGCGCCGAATTGGGGCACAAGAAGGAGGCATTACAGGATTTTGATCAGGCGTTACAGCAAAGCCCCAACCTGTTACTGGCCCATATTCAACGGGGCATCGTGCGGGCTGACCTGGGGGATAAGGAAGGGGCACTGGCCGATTTTGACCAGGCATTAAAGCTGAAACCAAAAGCAGCGCAGGTTTACGTCCAGCGAGGCATCGTCCATGCCGACCTGAAAAATTACACTGCTGCTATGACTGACCTGGAACAGGCACTTCAGATTAATCCCAATCTGGTCGGTGCCCATATTCAGCGGGGTATGATTCGGGTGCAGATGGGGGATTTGTCTGGGGCGATCGCCGATTTTGACCGCAGCTTACAACTCAATCCGCGCGCGGTTCTTGCCTATGTCCAACGGGGTATGGCCCAATCCGCTCTGGGTAACAAGGAAGGAGCCTTAGCAGACTTTGAACAGGCATTAAAGTTCGATGCCAGCGATGTCACTGCCCATCTCCAACGGGGCATCATCTACGCCGAACTGGGTGATGGCCAGGCAGCCCTGGAGGATTTCAACCAGGTGCTACAACTGGATCCCAATCTAGGTCTGGCATACCTCAACCGGAGTGCCGTGCGGTTAGAGTTGGGCGATCGCCAGGGAGCGTCGGAAGACTTCAGTCGTGCCATTCAATCGTCGTCGAATCCCGCTCTGGCTTATATTCAACGGGGTGTGGTACGGGCCCAGTTGGGAGATAAACGGGAAGCACTGGAAGACTTTAACCGGGGTTTGCGGCTCAATCCCCACTCGGCATACGGCTTTCTCCAACGGGGGCTCGCGCGGGAGTCCCTGGGCGATCGCCAGGGGGCCATTGAAGACTTTAACGAAGTGTTGCAGATCGAACCAGACTCAGCGCTGGCCTGCCTTAATCGGGGGGCTGCACGGGCTGAGATTGGAGATCATATGGGGGCGATCGAGGACTTTAACCACGCCCTGGAAATTGACCCCGATTCCACCACCGCTTACCTGGATCGCAGTGCCCTACGGTTAGAAATGGGCGATGTGCAGGGGGCGATCGAAGATCTGAAATGGGTCTTACAAATGAACCCTAATCCAGCAGGTGCCTACCTGAACCGGGGCATTTTTCTGGCTCATCTGGGCGATGAACAAAAAGCAATTGAGGACTTTAACCGGGCGATTCGGGAAAACACAACGATGGCAGCCGCGCACCTGAACCGGGGCATGTTACTGGCAGAATTGGGTGAACCCCAACGGGCGATCGCCGATTTTGACGAGGAACTACGGATTAACGACCATTCTGTTCCGGCCTACCTGCATCGGGGCATGTTACGGGCCGAATTGGGAAATTGGGAAGGGGCGATCGCCGATTTTGACGAAATCCTCCAGATCAGTTCCCATTCAGTGGCAGCCTATCTACATCGTGGTATGGTCCGGGCGGAGATGCAAGATTGGCAGCAAGCCGTGGCAGATTTAAACCGGGTGCTAGAAATTAGTTCCCATTCGATTGCTGGCTACGTGCAACGGGGTAAGGTGTTACTGGCAATGGGTAATCGACAGGCTGCCGTTGACGATTTCAGTCAGGCAATGCGAATTCCGCCGAATTCTGTGGAAGACTTTTTGCATCGGGGGACAGCCTGTGCCGAATTGGGTAACAAGGAAGGTGCTGTCGAATCCTTTAACCAGGCATTACAAATTAATCCCCATGCGGTAGCCGCTTTTGTCCAACGGGGGGTAGTCCGGGCTGAACTAGGGAATCAAACGGGGGCAATTGAGGATTTTAACCAGGCATTAAAAATTAATCCCCACGCGATCGCGGCCTATCTGCACCGTGGCATGATTTGTGCCAAACGCACAGATTACTGGGGCAGTATTGAGGATTTTAATCAGGTATTAGAACTTAATCCCTTGTCTACCACTGCCTGCCTCAATCGCAGTGCAGTTTTATTAACGCTTGAACGGAACGAGGAAGCCGCTCTGGACTTGGACTATGTCTTGCAAATTCACCCTGATCCGCTGCCAGTCTATCTGCAACGGGGCATGATACGAACCGAACTGGGCGATCACAGGGGGGCAATTGCTGACTTCAACACAATCCTGGAAATGAACCCAGAGTTCGCCCCTGCTTACTTCCAGCGTGGTTTAGTCAAGGAAAGGTTATGCGAACGGGCAGAGGCAATCGCTGATTTGCAAACTGCCGCTGAGCTATTTGCCAGTCAGGGTAATGCAGGTGCCCATCAGCAAGTCCAGGACATGATGGAACAACTGACGGGTGACGTATGGAGCGACGAAGGCTAAAACGAAGCAAACAACCAATTCTGCCAAGTTAGCTAACGAATCGTTGTCGGGTTAGAGTTACGGAAAGTCATTCTCCCGGCAACGATTCATTCTTAGAAGGCATTCATTTAAGAAGCGATCGCGGCTTGAACTCGCCGTTCCCGCTTGGTTGACTTCGCTGGGGGTTCTTCGGCCATCTGCATAAGGAACACCAACATTGGGTTGCTTTGGAGTTCTTTCCTTAACATACGCACAAGTTCTCGCTCAATTTGGGTTTGTAAGCCAACCCGATCCACATCAACTTCACCATCATCAAAGGGACGGGCAAACTCGCTCCAGCGATCGCGCAATACCTGCTCGATCGTGACAGTAACTCGTGTTTGTAATTCGGTGCGAGAAATCGACGATACTACACCCCGTAGGTGTACTTCTGGTTTCGTCAGTAAACGACCTTCCCAATCAATCACAGCTGCTATGGTAATCACGCCATCACCCGCCAGATGTTGCCGTTCCCGCAGCACCTTATCATCTACAACTCCTGAACGGGATGTGTCGACTAGCTCAATTCCAGAAGGAACTTTACCAGCAACACGAATGGCAGTCTCTGTCAGTTCGACCACATCACCATTGTCGATAATTACCATATTATTGGCTGAGACACCCATAGACTGAGCAGTCTGGCTATGTTTCACCAGCATTCGGTGTTCACCATGAACTGGTAGGAAGAATTTGGGCCGGGTCAATCCCAACATCAGTTTCTGGTCTTCCTGGCAACCATGACCGGAGACATGAATCCCCTGTTCCCGCCCATAGACCACCTTGGCTCCCTTCATCATTAATTTGTCAATGGTATTGACAACCGCGATCGTATTGCCAGGAATCGGGTTTGCCGAAAAGACTACCGTATCTCCAGGACGCACTTTGATCTTAGGATGCTCGCCATTCGCGATACGGGTTAATGCCGACATTGGCTCACCCTGGGAACCCGTTGTTAACACCAGGACATTCTCATCCGGCACTTTCTGGGCAATATTAAGCGGTTGCAACAGATCGTCGTCGCACTTAATGTAACCTAATGTTCGAGCATGGGCAATCACATTCAACATGGAACGACCCACCACCGTCACAATCCGCCCGTGTTTTTTCGCCAACTCCAGGATCATGTTGATGCGATGCACGGACGACGCAAAAGTTGTAACGAGTAGCCGTCCACTTGCCTGACCAAAGATCCGATCCAGATTTGGATAAACCGATCGCTCCGACGGCGTGTATCCTGGTATTTCTGAATTGGTCGAATCGCTAATCAAACAGTGAACACCCTTTTCGCCATATTCGGCTAACCGTTGAAAATCGAAAAATTCACCATCTACAGGGGTATGGTCAATTTTGAAATCCCCCGTATGAATGACAACACCTACTGGTGTCCGAATAGCAACGGTAAAACTATCAGCAATGGAATGGGTGTTACGAATAAATTCAACAAAGAAGGATTGCCCGATCCGCACAATTTCGCGGGGAGCAACCGTGCGTAGCTCAGTACGATTTTTGACTCCTGCTTCACCTAACTTGTCAGACAGGAGGGCCATCGCCAACCGGGGGCCGTAAATCACTGGAATATCAAACTGCTTAAGATGAAAGGGAATCCCACCAATATGATCTTCATGACCGTGGGTGACAATCATCCCTTTGATTTTGTGGCGGTTTTCCCGCAGGTAAGTCATATCGGGCAGCACAATATTTACACCATGCATACCATCGGTGGGAAACGCCAAACCCGCATCTAATAAAACAATTTCGTCATTAATCTCGAAGACACAGGTATTTTTACCAATCTCATGCAGTCCACCGAGAGGAATGATTTTAAGTACAGGCGACGTGTTGTTTTGGGTCATGTGTATCCTTCAGCGAAACAGTAGTAAAAGTAATCGAACAGTATTTAAGGAAGAGAGAATCTCAAAAAGAAAATTAAACGAACACGAGATTAGATGAGCCAAGAGTCGTGTGGTAAGCCAGTCAAAACTGCTAGAAGGTATGGATAACCGGCAGCCTCGACTGTGGCAATAAAAAACTAAAACCTATTCAATTGTCAGGAAAACCTGGATGGGAACTTACCCATGAATGAAGTCTAGACCAGCGATAAATCTGCCATCACCAATTTCAATGTCGCCGCCAACTCAGGGGACAGTTCTACCAGCGGCAAACGTGGTGTACCAACCTGCCAACCCTGGAGTGCGAGAGCTGCTTTAACGGGAATGGGGTTCGTTGTCAGAAACAATGCTTTAAACAAAGGCAGCAATCGAAGGTGAATCTGCAGCGCTTCTTGCGGCTGGCCCGCCGTAAACGCCTGAATCATTTGTTGTAAATGGGAGCCAACCAGGTGACTAGCAACACTCACAACCCCACTTCCACCGACCGCCAACAATGGCAGCGTTAAAGAATCATCACCTGAATAAATCGCAAATTCAGTAGGTGTCACCCGACGAATTTCACTGGCATGGTCAAGGCTACCACTTGCCTCCTTAATTGCCACAATATTGGGCACTTCTGCCAGACGCTTAATCGTATCAACCTGCAAATTCTGCCCCGTGCGTCCCGGTATGTTATACAGCATAATCGGTAATTCGGGGGCAGAGGCAGCAATTGCCTTGAAATGTTGATACAAGCCCTCCTGCGGTGGCTTGTTGTAATAGGGAACAACCTGTAACGAACCATCTAAACCTAGTTTAGCGGCTTTTTCGGTCGCAGCGATCGCCTCACGGGTGGAGTTTGACCCGGTACCAGCAATAACCTTGGCTTTGCCCCGGACGGCTTGCTGCACAACCTTGAATAACTCGTATTCATCATCCCAGGTAAGTACCGGCGATTCACCCGTTGTACCACATACAACCAAAGCATCACTGCCATTGTCTGCTAGATGGGCCGCCAACTTTTCAGCAACAACATAATCAACCAAGCCATTCGCGTCGAATGGGGTAATCATTGCTGTTATAACTCGTCCAAAATTCACCACACTGGTTATCTATGAGAATTTAATTAAGTGTTTGATTAGCACTACTTGATTGGCACTAGAAGCAGGAAATACAATTGTCAGAATCAGACCGGGGAGAATAGCCGATCTAAACTTAACTCACTGCAGCCACAGCCGACTTGACCCAGTTCTTCGCTACCAGCAACTCAGCAATTTGAATCGCATTCAGCGCTGCTCCTTTACGAATTTGGTCACCGCAGAGCCATAAATCCAGCCCACAGGGGTGAGAAATATCTTGCCGAATCCGGCCAA
>CAZGDE010000276.1:0-2920 GCA_964524315.1 uncultured bacterium | reverse complement strand
ACATCATCTTGACCACTAGCATCCATTGGCATAGGGAAATAGTTTGCCTGCCAATCCTCTACCAATCTTACGCCGGGAGCATGGCTTAAAATTTCTCTGGCTGTCTCTGGGCTAAATGGTTGCTCAAACTCCAGATTAATCGCCTCTGAGTGAGCCCGCAATACGGGAACCCGAATGCAT
The DNA here is from genome assembly GCA_964524315.1 of uncultured bacterium. Classification (GTDB taxonomy): domain Bacteria; phylum Cyanobacteriota; class Cyanobacteriia; order Leptolyngbyales; family Leptolyngbyaceae; genus CAZGDE01. The sequence goes on along the minus strand of CAZGDE010000276.1, from coordinate 2,740 downwards.
GTTGCTGTAACCCGCAGGTCAGGGACACCAAAAATTTTGCGAGTTTCATTCACCATCTTCATTTCCTCTTCACAATACCCCTGATCGTTAAGCTTGGAATTGTGAGGAAACAAGTTAAAGGCAAGAGGATAGGGAAACGCTTCCGGTACAGGTTTTTGCCCATTCAGAATGGCCTGGGTTTGGGTTTTCACCTCTTCCATCGCCCGTGCCCCAGCACCACTGGCGGACTGGTAGGTAGCCGCAACAATACGCTTAACGGGCTGCACCTGGTGAAGGGGATAAACGGCCACATTCATCAAGATGGTGGTGCAGTTAGGATTTGCAATCACACCCCGATGACTGGCAGCCGCCTGCGGATTCACTTCTGGCACAACTAGTGGTGTTGTGGCATCCATCCGGAAAGCACTGGAGTTGTCAATCATGACTGCACCAGCTGCCACAACCTGGTTGACCCAGGCTCTGGATGTGGACGCCCCCGCCGACGCCAAAACAATGTCGATTCCATCGAAGGCGCGATCATCGACCGCCTCAACTGGCAAAGACTCTCCCTTAAAGGTCAACGTGCGACCTGCAGATCGCGCTGATGCCAGCAGCTTCAGTTCCTTCAGCGGAAAGTTCCGCTGCTCTAGCAGCTCTAGCAGTTCCGTTCCAACAGCGCCTGTCGCACCTAAAATCGCGACCCGATAGGATTCAGCCAAACCAGTGTCCTCAAATGTGAGTTTCCAAATTTTAGCGGATTTTTTCAATAAGCCAACTTTAACAGAAGCAGGTCAGCGGTGGGGAGGGGCAAAATCTTTCATCAGCTCGTCCAAACTTTCATCAGCTCGCCAAAAGTAGTTCTCCAAAAGCTTGTTCTCCTTAGCAGGAAACCGTTTGCTCCGCCCATTTCGGTAATCCTTAATTCACGATCTTGAAGATTCCTGGGACTAATTCACTCTCCCTTCTTCAGAATCAGTTACTATAACTAATTGCGGTGATGCGATCCGGGGCGATCGCATTTGTTTGTTTGCAAGTTGTTGAAAGATTTACAGAAGATATCTGAATCTTACCGGCTCACCGAAACTCCCCCCGCTCCCACCCATACAGGAATTGTCGAAGCGAATACACAATGAAAGTTACCCAGGAAAAACTTCCCGCCAGTCAAGTTGGCTTGCAGATTGAAATTACACCGGAAATGTCCAAACAGGCTTATGAGCAGGTGATTCAAGAATTCACCCGCTCGGCAAATATTCCTGGGTTTCGTAAAGGTAAGGTGCCACGCCAGGTCTTAATCCAGCGGTTTGGGGTATTACGGCTGAAAGCAGCCGCCTTAGAAGAATTAATTGATAGTAGCCTCAAGAAAGCGATCGAGCAGGAAAAAATTGAGGCATTGGGTAACTGGCAATTGCGTTCTTCCTTTGAAGAATTGATCACTCAATTTGACCCAGGTTCATCCCTGACATTCTCTGCATCGGTTGACGTGCAGCCTACAGTCGCCCTAGCTGACTATACCGGGTTGTCGGTTCAAGCAGAGGAAGTGAAACCTGATCCAGAACGGGTCGATCAGGTGCTGAAACAATACCAGGAGCAATCGGCAACTCTAATCCCAGTCGAAGGGCGGAATGCCCAGGAAAAGGATATCGCCGTTGTCGATTTCCGGGGGGCTCTGGTGAGTGAAGATCCGGAGGCTGAGCCCGAAGAGTTTCCCGGCGGTCAGGCAGATGATTTCCAGGTAGAGTTGACCGAAGGTAAGTTCATCCCCGGTTTCATTGAGGGGATTGTGGGCATGGCCGTAGGTGAAACCAAAGATGTGCGGATCGAGTTTCCTGCCGATTATCCCCAGGCAGATCTGGCAGGTCGCCCAGTCGTCTTTACCATCACCTTGAAGGAATTGAAAGAGCGAGAGCTACCTGAATTAGACGATGACTTTGCCCAGGAAGTCAGTGAGTTTGAGACCTTAGCGGCCCTGCGCGAGTCTCTGGAAACTCGCTTCCAGAAAGAAGCCGAAGATAAAACTACCGCCAATAAAGAGCAGGCTATCCTGGATGAACTCGTGAAACTGGTTCAGGTTGACTTGCCCGAAACCCTGGTTGACCGAGAGCTGAGCTATATGATCAATCAGACCGCTGTACAACTCCAAAATCAGGGTTTGGATGTCCGGCAATTGTTCACGCAGGACACAATCGCGATGCTGAAGGAGCGATCGCGGCCAGAAGCAATCACTCGGCTCCAGCGCACTCTGGCCTTGGGCGAAGTAGCCAAACAACAAGAAATTAAAGTTGAGCCCGAAGAAGTTAACACAAAAGTTAATGAAATCCTGGCCGATCTGGGTGACAGCCGCGATATTGATCCCAAGCGGCTCGCTACTGTAGTATCCGAAGATTTACTCAAGGAAAAAATTCTTGCCTGGCTGCTGGAACATTCCACCGTGGAATTGGTTCCCGAAGGTACTTTAGCGAAACCTGAACCCGTTGATTCAGAAGATTTAGAAGAAACATCGGATGCCGATGAAGACAAGGCTACTGGTGCGCCAGCGGCAACCACTGAGGTATCTACTACAACTACAACGGTTGATGTAGCAGCAACGACCATTGCTCCAACTGAAGCCGAGACAGCCACCGCAGAACCTCAATCCACATCGGTGCAAGCAACCTCTACAGAAACCGCCGCAGAAGAAGAAACTGCAACTCCAACCAAACGGAAGTCCACCAAGACAAAGGCCAAACCACCAGCTACCGAGGAGTAGTTCTCGGTTGAACGT
>CAZGDE010000275.1:0-9978 GCA_964524315.1 uncultured bacterium | reverse complement strand
ACACAGTTCTGGCTGCAATGGTACAACGCTGTCCTGATAAGGCTCCCGTCAGCGACACAGAGAAGGAAGAGCGGAATGCGATCCAGAAGCTACTCAACTTTGGTCGGAAACAGGAAGATGTGAAGGCCGAAGAGTCCGAGTATGTGGATCATCCACCACTGGTTCTGTTTGGTTCCTTGCCGGATCCGGTCGTCACCCAACTAACGCTGGAATTGAAGAAGCAGGGGATTAAAGTCTCCGGTTGGCTACCATCGAAGCGCTATACAGAACTGCCCGTGGTGGAAGAAGGCTACTACGCCTGTGGGGTGAACCCGTTTCTCAGTCGGACTGCTACTACCTTTATGCGGCGGCGTAAGTGCAAACTGATTGGTGCTCCGTTCCCGATTGGCCCAGATGGTACCCGCGCCTGGATTGAAAAGATCTGTTCAGTGTTTAACATTGAGCCGAAGGGTCTGGCAGAGCGGGAAGCGAAGGTTTGGGAAAACCTGGAGGACTATCTGCAACTGATCCGGGGCAAGTCGGTCTTCTTCATGGGTGATAACCTGTTGGAGATTTCCCTGGCGCGGTTCCTGATTCGGTGTGGGATGACCTGCCCTGAAATCGGCATTCCCTATATGGATAAGCGGTATCAGGGGGCAGAACTGGCATTGCTAGAGCAGACCTGTAAGGAGATGGGTGTGTCCATTCCAACAATTGTGGAGAAGCCCGATAACTATAACCAGATCAAGCGAATTAAGGATTTAGGTGTGGATCTGGTAATTACGGGGATGGCCCATGCGAATCCGCTGGAAGCGCGGGGTATTAGTACGAAGTGGTCGGTGGAGTTTACCTTTGCTCAAATTCACGGGTTTGGTAATGCCCGCGATATTTTGGAACTGGTGACTCGTCCGCTCCGTCGTAACAATTCCCTGAAGGATCTGGGGTGGGAGAAGTTGGTGAAGGAAGAGGCGAACATTTAGAAATGGGAATTAAATAAGTTCGATATTTCGTAGGGGCGGGTTTTGCGGTCAAATTCATTGCTGGATGCAGATGGGACTGCTAAACCCCCCTTACCGTTTGCGGATTTATGAAATCCACACTCCTTAGGCGATCGCTCGACTTCTATTGACCAGTATCGACTAATTGTCAAAGCGGAAGTGGTGCTAAATAGCAGGCTGAAATGGAACGAAGTTTCAATTCAGCCAACGCTTAATTCATCCCTGGAATCAGCAACGCCAAAGCGGAGACTGGGGGGCGATGGGGCCGCAGGTACCCCCGTGATGGGGGACGCAACCGTCCCCCAGACCCTCTCAAAAAGGGTTAACTGATTGGGTTGAGAACGCCCGAAAGCTTTGTTGTTCAAAGTGCTAAGCGGGTTTGTGCTTTCAGGGCTAACGTAGAATGTTTATAGACCAGGTAGACCAGTTAGGATGCGTTAGTGCAACGTAATGCATCGATCCATTTTTATAGATCATTGCGGCTTCAAGAGTAGCAGGGCGATCGCCCTAACAGCATCTCTATTAAAGTTTTGAGTAGATTGCAACTAACGGATTAGGATAGGCGAGGGAAGAGCAGGAGGGTGGAACTTTTTCACCAGCGCGTCATCCTTTTCTTCTGTGATCACTGTCTTTGCTTCTGTATTGCTATCTAAATCCTCAATCTGTTTTTGTCGCCGATGTCTTCTTTTAATCGCCGTCACTTTTTGCAATTTGCCGGTTCGACCCTGGCAACCTTAGGACTGAGTCAGTTGGATGTGGTGCAACAGGGCACCCGCTATGCCCAGGTGCTTGCCCAGGGGACACCGCGAAAACTAGCATTGCTGGTTGGCATTAATGACTACCCTGAAAGTAGCCAGTTTTCGACACTACAGGGATGTGTGACGGATGTGGAATTGCAACGTCAGTTGTTGATTCACCGTTTTGGTTTTAATGCTAGAGATATTGTGACATTGACAGATGCGAAAGCGACGCGACAGAACATCCTGACGGCCTTTGAGGATCATTTAATCAAGCAGGCAAAAGCGGGCGATGTGGTTGTGTTCCATTTCTCCGGGCATGGCTCCCAGGTAACGGATCCCGACAAGGACACACCCGATGGCTTGAATAGCACTTTCGTGCCTGTGGACAGTGTGTTACCCGCTGGCTTTCCTGACCAGGGTGGTGCGGTCAAAGACATTATGGGTCACACCCTCTTTTTGCTAATGAGTGCCCTGGCGACGGAGAATGTCACCGTTGTGCTGGATAGTTGCCATTCTGGGGGCGGCACCCGGGGCAATTTGCGGGTGCGATCGCGCAATGGGGGCGGTATCCTCCAACCGGATCCGGCAGAGTTGGCGTATCAGAAACAGTGGTTATCTCGTCTGAACCTGTCACCGGCTGATTTTATGCAAAAGCGACGGGCGGGGGTGGCTAAGGGTGTGGTCATTGCTTCGGCAAAACGTGACCAATTAGCAGCTGATGCGCCGTTTAGCGATTTTTATGCCGGGGCCTTTACCTACCTGATGACCCAATACCTCTGGCAACAGACGGGTACTTCGGTTGTCAGTAGTGCTATTCCCAATGTTGCCCGCAGTACGACGAAGGCATCCTCTAGTAGCCAGGAACCGGTTTTTGAGGTGAAACCGGGAAGTAGTAATGGGAAGCAACCGATTTACTTCACGCCCAAACAAACTCCTCCCGCTGAGGCAGTGGTGACGAAGGTGGAGGGCGATCGCGCTGAGTTATGGTTAGGCGGGTTAGACCCCCAAAGTCTCGCGGCGTTTGACCGTGATGCGGTGCTGGCGGCGGTCGATGGTCAGGGCGGTTTGCAGGGGCAGGTGAAACTGGAAGGCCGGGACGGACTGGTGGGACGGGGCAAGCTGATTAATGTGGCGAAACCGGGTGTATTGCTGCAGGAGCAGGTGCGGGGAGTTCCTACCGGGGTGACGCTCAAAATTGGTTTGGATCCGTCGTTGGGTCAGGAAACTGCTGCTGCGACGGAGGCATTAAGGGCCGTGAAGCGGATGGAGCCATTGCCCTTACAGAAAGGCGAAGTGCAGTACATTCTGGGACGGATGACGGCTGAGTACCAGCAACAGTTGCAGCAGACGGGTAAACGGGATCTGCCGCCTGTTGGCAGTGTGGGGCTGTTTTATCCGGGGCTGGATATTGTGCCGGGTTCGTTTGGGGCAACGGGAGAGGCGATCGCGGCTGCGGTCACTCGTCTCCAGGCAAAACTTAAGTCTTTGCTCGCCGCGCGGATTGTCAAACTGACGTTGAATACGAACTCCTCCCGGTTGCAGGTGGCCGTTGCCATGACACGGGCAGGGCAGGAAGGGCAATTGCTGGCGAATACTTTTGCCATTCGGGGTACGGGTCAAACGCGGGTTCCCCCAGCGAATCCAGCCAATGATCCGAAAAAGCTGCCTCTGGGTACATCGATCCAATTAAAACTGACCAACAACGAACCACGTGATCTCTATTTCAGTGTGCTGGTGATTGATGCCGCAGGCGAAATGGCCGTGATTTTTCCGAACCAGTGGACGGCATCAGCTGAGGTGATGAAGGTGGCCGCGAACCAATCCCTGCGTATTCCAGAACCGGGTCGGGATAGTTTCAGTCTGATTGTACAGGAGCCCAAAGGCAGCACTGAAGTATTGATTATTGCCAGTAGTGCTCCTTTGGGGAGTGCCCTGAAGGCATTACAAACAGTTGCTTCCAGAGGTGGGCAATCGCGGGGGCCAATGGCCTTGAACGACCCGACTGATATCATTAGCAGTATGCTGGATGATGTTGATGCGGGTACGCGGGGGACACGGGGGACATCTGCGGGCGATCGCGGTGTTCGCAGTGTCGACACCACCCAACTGGCAGCCCTGTCCATTACCTTTGACGTGGTTTGACGTTAGTTCCCTCGGGTGAGAGCGGAATTTAGGGTGAGGGCACGCTAAATTCCTGCCGAGAACCATCAATGCCCGGTGATCTTGATGTAGTATTTATGGGCTAGTCCATCATTAAGATTGAATACGATATTTAAAATCATCGAATAACCATGCAGGTTTTTGTTCTACTGTTTAATGCCCGGACGGAAAATGAAGGGATTCATACCATCCGGATCGGCGATCGCAACCTGGTGTTGATGTTTGAATCCGAGGACGATGCCACCCGTTATGCGCTGCTGCTAGAAGCGCAGGATTTTCCGGTGCCTGCGGTGGAAGGCATGGAACAGGATGAAATTGAAGAATTTTGCCAGAGTGCCGGGTACGATCCCCAACTGGTGCCCCACGGGTTTATGCCTCAGAGCGATGCCGAACGTCTACTGATGGTGCCGCCTGCTGCCAATGTGGAAGAAACCGACTGGCAAGCGGAGGAGCCACCCGCCGAGGAAATGCCAGAGTCGGAACTGGAGAAAATTCGTCGCCGTTTAGAAGGATTGTTGTAAGGAATGGATCTGACCGAACGTGGACACCTGTTGACTGAACAGGCAAACCCTGCTAGCCAAACCCTGGATCAGTTGACTTCCCTGGAATTGGTGGATTTATTTAACCGGGAAGATGCCAGAGTCATTGAGGCGATCGCGGCGGCCCGGACGCAGCTTGCTGAAGCTATCGACCGGATCGCGGCAGTAATGCGCCTGGGGGGACGGTTGTTCTACATCGGTGCGGGTACCAGTGGGCGGTTAGGTGTGCTGGATGCGGCGGAATGTCCCCCCACGTTTTGCACTAGCCCAGAACAGGTACAGGGAATTATTGCTGGTGGGGCAGCCGCTCTTTTGCGCAGTTCCGAGCAGTTGGAAGATCGAGCGGAGGATGGGGCGGAGGCGATCGCCCATCACCGGATTACCCATCTGGATGTAGTCGTTGGCATTACCGCCGGTGGGACTACCCCCTATGTGCATGGTGCGTTGCAAGCGGCCCGTCAACGGGGGGCGACCACGATCTTCATGGCCTGTGTGCCTGCTGACCAGGTTAGTGCTGCCGTGGATGTGGACATTCGCCTGCTGGTGGGCCCTGAAGTGTTGGCCGGGTCTACCCGGTTGAAGGCTGGCACTGTTACGAAACTGGCGTTGAATATTTTGTCAACGGGGACGATGGTGCAGTTGGGGAAGGTCTACGGCAACCGGATGGTGGATGTGGCTGTTACTAACAAAAAATTGCACGATCGCGCCCTTCGCATCCTCTGTGACCTGACGGATTTGCCACGGGAAGAGGCAGGCTACCTGCTGGAGCAAAGCGGTCGGAATGTGAAATTGGCCCTATTGATGCACTGGACGGGGCTAGACAAAGCCGCCGCGACCCAATTGCTGGCAGAGCATCAGGGGAATTTGCGTAAAGCTGCTACATCCGTAACAGGTGGGAATTAATCACATAGGGAAGGCTGAGAGCATTTGCCTGCAAGCTGTATGCCGCCAACGATCTTCCCTTCTTCCCTAAATTGTCTCGATTGGAGCGTAGGTTGAAGGGAGTGATTCAAGGTAACTTCCGATGAAACTTGCAGCACCCTTTCGCGCGGCGACAGTGGATGACTGTTACGCGATCGCCCAGCTTTTCAGTATTGCCTCAGATGGTGTGACGGACTATGTTTGGGACACGCTCAAACTGGAATATCCGGGACTAACGCCCCTGGAAATTGGGGCCACCCGTTACGCGAACCCTGATAGTTTATTTAGTTACAAAAATTGTGTGATGGTGGCACCGGCAGGGCAGGCGATCGGGATGATGGTGACGTTTCCAACAGAACCAGCACCCGCAAACCTGGTCAACCAACCTGAGAATACACCGTCCGCTGGTGCCACCGAACCCGATGTGCTGGCACCTTACAGCCTGGAAGCGCCGGGAACCTGGTATATCTGCGCGCTGGCTTTATTTTCCGAATTTCGGGGACAGGGGTTAGGTTCTCAGTTTCTTGCCATTGCTCGACAGCAGGCGCAGGAAAAAGGGTTTACAGAACTCAGTTTGCTTTGCTTCGAACAAAACACTGGCGCATTACGGTTGTATCTGCGGAACGGTTTCCGTGAGATTGCCCGGACAGCGGTTGTACCCCATCCCTTGATCCATTACACCGGTGATGTGCTGTTACTAACGGCTCCCGTATAATCTCAAGTTCCCAGGTCAAGTATGTTAACCTGGGTGCGGCTGACCACTGACCACTCTTTCCCCTGGCAAAATCAGTCACAATTGACACAGGTCATGCGGCGTTGCCACCAGACGGGATGGGTGGGGACGGTTATTATCCGGCACTCTTTTTATCCCTGGAATCAGCAACGCCAATCACGATGAGGATCAAGGGTGGAAGACGCGCTCTCTGCCTCTGTTGAGGGATTGGCATTAATTGACCAGGCACGCAAACGCAAGGGCTGGAATCGCCAGTCGGCAGCCTGGGCAGAGGTGGCATTGACCTCAGTGGGGACATTAAAACAGTTTTGGCGGGGTGAGCGGATTGGGCGCGACACCTTTATCCGGCTCTGTCATGGTGTTGGCGTGTTAGATTGGCAGGCGATCGCCACCACCACTACCTCCCAATCCACCACCACCACCATTGATTGGGGCGAAGCGCCAGAACCCGCTTTTTTCTGTGGACGAGAGGCCGAACTGGCGACTTTAACACAATGGATTGTGACCGATCACGGTAAGTTAATCAGCCTCCTGGGGATGGGTGGTATGGGCAAAACCACCCTGGCGGTTCAACTTGTGCAACAGTTTGCCACCAATGGTAATGCTCACAGCTTTGATGTCATTGTTTGGCGATCGCTGCGGAACGCTCCTCCCCTGGAGGCTTTACTGGCAGATTTATTGCAAGTTGTGAGCGATGCGCCAGTGGGTAAATTGCCTCAGACCTTATCCTCCGATTGGTTGGCCCACCTGGCAGAATTAATGCGGCATTTGCGATCGCGCCCCTGCCTGATTGTGCTGGACAATGCTGAATCCATCCTGACCGAGGCCAGTTCCACCGGGACGGGTGCCTACTATGCGGGCTATGAGAACTATGGCGAACTACTCCGTCGCCTGGGGGAAGAACGGCACCAGAGCTGCCTGGTGCTTACCAGCCGCGAACAACCGAAGGAAGTGGCCTGGCTCGCCGGGGAAAAGGTACGTTCTTTGCGTTTATCTGGACTAGAATCTGGGGCGGGCCAACAAATTCTGGAACGAGTTGGTGCGTTTACGGCGTCTACCAGTCAGAGTGAGGCGATCGTCGGGCACTATGCTGGCAATCCGTTAGCGTTAAAAATTGCGGCTGCGGGCATCCGTGATCTGTTACAGGGAAATGTTGGTGAGTTTCTCACGCTGTTACAGCAGGGGCAATTTGTCTTTGGCGACATTCGCGATCTGCTGGAACGCCATTTTACCCGCCTCTCTGACCTGGAAGCGGAGGTGATGTACTGGTTGGCGATCGCCCGTGAACCTGTTTCTCTGGATGAACTGAATGGGGATTTGTTAACGCCAACTTCCCGCGTTCGGCTGGCAGAAACGCTGGACTCGCTGCAACGGCGATCGCTACTGGATGTCACCCCTGCTGGTTTTACCCTGCAACCAGCTGTCATGGAATATGTCACCCATCGACTGATTGAGCAGGTTTGCCGGGAACTGGCGACCGTCAAGGCCCAGGGAGCCGCGAACGATCCCATTCACTACCTGCGTAGGTATGCCCTGATTAAAGCAACCGCGAAAGACTACATCCGTGAGGTGCAGACGCGCTTAATTCTGGAACCTCTCATTGAACAATTGCGAGCAGTGTATGAATCGCTATCGGAAGTGAAAGAGGCGATCGCCCAGTTACTACCCTACATTCAAGGAAAACCTGCCAGCAAAACGGGCTATGTCGCCGGTAACGTCCTCAATTTGCTGTGCCACCTGCAAGTTGACCTGCAGGGTTACGATTTCTCTCACCTCACCATCTGGCAAGCCGATTTGCGACGGGCAATTCTACATCAGGTTAATTTTGCCGAATCGGATTTGGCGCGTTCCGCTTTTACCGAGACCTTCAGTAATGTTCTATCGGTGGCATTCAGTCCCGATGGGCAAACGATCGCCAAAAGTGATGAACAGGGATGGGTCACGATCTGGCAGGTGGGAACGGTTCAGCAACTCCGCTCTTTTCAGGCTCATAGTAATTGGGTCTTTACCGTTGCCTTCAGTCCCGATGGCAGAACGCTGGCAACCGGTGGTTTAGATCGCACCGTGAAACTGTGGGATTTAGCAACAGGATCGTGCCGTCAAACAATTCAACTCCATAGCGGTGGTGTTTCTGCGATCGCCTTTGGTGATGTGCTGGCCAGCAGTAGTGCGGATCAGACGATTCGGTTAATTGCCCCCCAGACTGGTGACTGTTTAAACACTCTGGTTGGGCATCAGGGCATTGTCCGGGCGATTGCCTTTAGCCCGGATCGACAAATTCTTGCCAGTGGCAGTCTCGATCACACCATCAAACTCTGGCATACGGTAACGGGGGAATGTCTGCAAACCCTGACGGATAGTGAAGCGGTGTACGCTGTGGCATTTGTGCAATGTTCACCAGGCTCATTCGATCAGAACCAGATCGGTCAGGATGCCACGCCAGCCAATCCACCCTGCTACCTGGCCAGCGCAGGTGACGATCGCACGATCAAAATCTGGGATCTGGCGAGTGGGCAATGTATTCGGCAATTGGAGGGACATCGCGATCGCATCTGGAGCCTCGCTACCAATAGCAATGGCACAATACTCATCAGTGGTGGTGACGATCGCACCATCAAAATCTGGGATACCACTACTGGGGAATGCCTTAAAACCCTACCAGGACATCAGAACCGCATCTGGTCAATTGCCCTGAGTCCCAATGGCCAAACCATTGTCAGTGGTAGCAACGATCGCAGTGTACGCCTGTGGAATGTGCATGATGGACAGTGCTTACGAGTGCTGCAAGGTTACGACAATGGCACCTCTCCCATTGCCTTTGTCAACCATCCCCCCACGCAAACCACCCCTTCTCTGCTCACCTTCAGCGTGGATCAAACCGTGCGCCTCTGGGACTGGCAACGGCAGGAATGTTTGCAAACCATCTCCTTACCGACAAAAGCCGCGATGCAGGCAGCCGTCAGTCCTAACGGACAGTTGCTTGCCAGTGGTAGTTTGGATCATACGATTCGGTTGTATCAGCTTGCGGGTGCCTGTCCGCGAACGCTACGGGGGCACACTGCCTGGGTCAGAATGGTGACGTTTAGTCCCGATGGGTTACTGTTAGCCAGTGCCAGTGGTGATCAGACGGTTCGCCTCTGGCAGGTAGCAACAGGCGAGTGCCTCAAAACCCTAACAGGACATACGAACCCGGTGCAATCGATCGTGTTCAATGCCTCCGGTACATTACTCGCCAGTGGCAGTTGGGATTGGACTGTTAAACTGTGGGATGTATCGACGGGTGAATGCCTACAGACATTAAGGGGCCACTCTGACCAGATCCGGGAGATCAGCTTCAATCCATCTGGACAAATTCTAATTACGAGTAGTCTCGATCGCTCCCTACGGCTATGGGATGTGGCAACCGGAAATTGTTTGTGGGTGTTAGACCAACACCAGGCAGAAGTCGTGGCGATCGCCTGTAGCCCCGATGGTCGACTGCTCGCCAGTGGTAGCCTGGATGGTACGATTCGTCTGTGGAGTCTGCCTGACGGGGACTGTCTGACTGTGTTAACCCTGAAAACTGGCTATTGTGGTGCCCTACTCTTTAGTCCCGATAGTCGGATCCTGGCGAATGGCGGTGAGGATGGCACCTGCATTTTATGGGATGTGCAGCAGGTTGATCAGCCGAAACTGCTGACCACTCTCCAGGTACCCCGTCCCTATGAGGGAATGAATATTACAGGTGTGAAAGGTTTGACCGAGGCCCAAATTGCTAATTTGCAGGCACTAGGGGCGATCTCGGCGGAGGCATAGGCAATGCAACGAGGCGCGATCTTTGACTCGACTGGCACCTACCGCTATTCCCTCTGGCGGGAATGGGATTCCCACACGGCTAAAGTCGGCTTTGTGATGCTCAACCCCAGTCA
>CAZGDE010000274.1:0-10026 GCA_964524315.1 uncultured bacterium | reverse complement strand
ACTGCCCAATGCGTCCGATTGCCAGTAAGCTTTCTGACTGGCCGGCGAGTCGTTCATCGGCATCATCCATCGTCAAAGCCGCACTGTAACCTGCAGCCTGAACTGCCTTGGCGATGTCAGGATTGTACTTGCCTTCGGGATAGGTAAAGTAGCGAATGGGTTTGCCCAGGGCTTGCTCTAAAATCTGTTTCGACTCGACTAACTCACGCTCTACCTCGGCCGCAGTCAAATCGGGCATGACCCGGTGGCTCACACTGTGCGATGCGATTGTCACCAATGGGTCTGCCGCCATTTCGCGAACTTGCTCCCAGGTCATGCTGGAGCGCCCCATTTTTTTGCCAACCTTCGCGGTGTAAATCGAGAATACCGCTGGATAACCATATTTCTTGAGTAGTGGGTACACGTACTCATAATGCCCAGCATAGCCATCGTCAAATGTCAGCAGAATGGGCTTGGCGGGTAGGGGTAAACCTGTTTGGAGGTGTGCCACTAACTGATCCATGCTGATAGGCGTCAAGCCTTTCTCCTGAATCAGTTTGAGATGGGCTTCAAATTCCTCAGGGGTACGATCAAAAAAGACTTGTTTCTCCGCCAGGATGTCGTGGTACATCATCACAGGCACCCTAGCCTGACGGGCATTCGGATGGATCTGGGGAAAGGGGCTGGCATTCAGATAGGCCATCAAGGGTGGTGCTACCTGCCCAATCAGGGTTTCTACCCCAATGGCGGGTTGCTCAACCCACGTAGCCGTTTGGCTAACCAGGCGGGTTAAACCATTATTCGATACTTGCCGAACTGGTTGGCACTGCTGCGGTAGTGCAGCGGGTGAACTACGCTCTGATGGCTGTGGCTCATCTACCTGGGCAGTCGCCGGTGGCACCAACCACCCCACAGGCAACAATGTCTGGGTCACGGGTAACAAGGTCGCGAAACCACCAATCAGAAAACTCTGGAAAGAACGACGAGTTTTGTGTTGACGTAACTTCTGTTCAGCTAATCTTCCAGGCTGACGATTTCGCAGCAGAGCCATAGAGTTTAAGAAAAATGACAATTCCCTTGATAGATCTAACCTATTTTGGGGCCTTTGTCAGTTTTTTTTGACACCCTAGAAAAAATAACGTCCCTGAACAAAATAAAGCCTCCCACTGGGAGGCTATTCAAGTTATGGTGATTTGACTCTAGGACATAAATCATACTGATACATTTTTGCTGACGAAACTGTATAAGCGATCGCATCCTGCGGATTCAATCGCTAATTCATGTGATTTTCCTGACATAAACCATCGGTATATAGACGTATTTCCTGCCATCCGTTGGCGTATTACAAAACAAATCCAGCGGTTTACGCATATTCCACCTTGTCTAAACAGGGAAAGCCAGAGACGATTTGTAAAGTTGTGTAAACGGATCAGAACCCCCATGTTAAGCCAGCTATACAAGTTGAATGTCCAAACGGATGGACGCTACGCTACCGATGCCGAACTGCAATTTCTTGGTAGTTATGTGGCGTCCTTCACCGTGCGCCAGAGTGCTTACCAAAAGCTCCAGACCTCTGAAAGACGTATTGTTCAACAAGTGCAGGCTAAGGTTCGCCAGCTTGATCCGGGTGCATTTGTGTATGACAACCAGGATATTAGTAGTAAGTGCGAACGGGATACCTTGTTTGTGCTGCGTTATTCGACGCTTGCCCTCCTTCTGAATGACACCAAGCTACTGGAAGAGCAGGTTCTTATCTGGTTGCAGAGCATCATGCGGACGTTTAAAGATCATCAACGACGGTGTGACTTGACCTATCGAGTGATGCAAGAGGTTGTGAAGCAGTACCTCAACCCTGCTGAAGCCGCTTTGTTCTGCCCCATCCTGGAACTTAACCGCAGTTACCTTGGCCTCAATAATTAGCGTGCATGGAGGGGCGAGGTATTTGTTAACCAATCCTGGTTAGAGCACTGCCATGCGTGCCAATGCGAGTACCTCGTCTTCACCTATAGTTTTTAATCTGCCCAAAGGATGTAGCCATCTCATCATGGGTTTGAAAGAATAAAAGGGTGTAAAACACGATCGCGGTTGGAGGTAGAGGAACCCATGAAAGCATTTGTCGCGGGCGCAACAGGGCAAACAGGACAACGGATTGTGCAGCAGTTGGTACAGCGTGGTATTCCCGTGCGGGCTTTGGTGCGTGATCGGGAAGCCGCGCGGACAATATTACCGCCAGAGGTGGAGTTGGTTGTGGGCGATGTCTTACAACCAGATACCTTAGCTGCGGCGATCGCAGACTCTACCGTACTCCTGAGCGCTACTGGGGCCAAACCTGGCTTTGATCCAACCGGGCCCTATAAGGTTGATTACGAGGGGACAAAGAACCTGGTTGATGTGGCGAAGGCCAAAGGAATCGAGCATTTTGTCATGGTTTCTTCGCTCTGTACGTCCCAGCTATTTCACCCACTCAACTTGTTTTTCCTAATTCTGGTTTGGAAGAAACGGGCGGAAGAATATCTCCAGAACAGTGGGCTGACCTATACCATCGTGCGGCCAGGTGGGTTGAAGAATGAAGATAACAGTGACGTGATCGTGATGTCTGCGGCTGATACCCTCTTTGAAGGAAGTATTCCCCGCACAAAAGTAGCGCAGGTTTGCGTGGAGGCGTTGTTCCAGGCATCTGCCCGCAACAAAGTGGTGGAAATTGTGGCAAAACCTGATGTACAACCGCAGGAAGTGGCTGAACTATTTGCCACTGTGAGGTGAGATCATCTCGGTATGAGATTGGAGGCAGGGACGGTTGTCACTGTCCCTCTAGTTTGCTTTACATAGCACTCCTAAGTGCGGTTGAGCAGCTTTGTGAGACGGAATGTTGATGGCATCCTTTCTGCCCAGCCAAACCGGATTGCTAGAGTAAAAACCGATCCAGTGCTGTTTTCAGTTCTTCAATTTCGGCTTCAATGTCACCCGCTTCGGCTGCCCTGGCAACACATTGGGTCAGATGTTCATCCAAAATTATGCGAGCAACGCGATCGATGGCACCACGGACGGCTCCTAACTGTACCAATACGTCTGGACAGGGACGGCTCTCTTGCACCATTGTTTTGACCCCACGAATATGCCCTTCAATTCGAGAAAGGCGATTCACAATACGTCGTAGCGACTCTTCACTATGAACATGGGTATGGGTGGATGAGCCATGATCGTGCGTGTGCGAACCATGCTTATGATCGTGCGATTCATGCGGAAGCGTTGCTTCATCCGCCAAATCAGAGTCAAGATCAAGGTCGTGACGGCGGGAAAGGTTGGACGCAGCCATCTAGTGTCCCTAATAGGGTGGAATACCCTAACGATTCTAGCCCAGTTGAGCCATTGTGCCGCTTGATCTGATCGTCATACTAGGACGGTTTGCCCTACCCCGCTCAAGATTTCTACCTGGCAAAATAGAATACAGCTTGCGGTGGAAGCCTGAACGCAGTGCTTTCGCTGAATGTAGACGACAAAGAAATGGCTGAGCAATTCTGATGCCTTGAAGGTGTGTTATGCAAATCTTGAAGTTCTTTTCGCCACTGCGGCAACTCGTTACTAGCTGTGTGATAGTTTGGATGGCGATCGCCCTCACGCTGACAGGTTTGCCAGTAGCCCCTGCCCAGGCAGCAACAGCAACATCGCCAGCTTTAGAAAAGGTGGGTGAGAGTTTTGTGGCTGCTGCTGTTAAACAGGTAGGCCCCGCAGTTGTGCGAATTGATACCGAGCGAACCGTTACCCGACGGGGTGTAGACAGGCAGAGCGCGCATCTGCGACGCATCCACGCGAAGAACGACTACGGGGGCAGGGTTCTGGTTTTATCGTTGATGCCAGTGGCATTATCCTGACCAACTCCCATGTGGTGAATGGGGCAGACCGGGTAACGGTCACTTTGAAGGATGGACGCACCTTTGAGGGCAAAGTACAGGGTGCTGATGAAGTTACTGATCTGGCCGTGGTGAAGATCAACGGTGCCGATCTGCCGATCGCCAAATTGGGTGATTCCGACGATGTGGAAGTAGGAGATTGGGCGATCGCGGTGGGTAATCCCCTCGGTTTAGACAATACTGTGACGTTGGGCATTGTTAGCACCCTGAAACGCTCCAGTGCCCAGGTTGGCATTCCCGACAAACGATTAGATTTTATTCAAACAGATGCGGCGATCAACCCCGGTAATTCGGGAGGTCCTCTGGTGAATGAACGAGGTGAGGTGATTGGGATTAATACGGCAATCCGAGCCGATGCGATGGGTATCGGGTTTGCCATTCCCGTGAACAAGGCGAAGGCCATCAAAGATACCCTGGCAAAAGGGGGTAAAGTTGCCCATCCTTACCTGGGTGTTCGGATGACTACCCTCACTCCCGATCTGGCACGACAGAATAACGAGGATCCCAATTCTGCTTTTACTGTCCCGGAAGTAAATGGCGTGATTATCGTGCAGGTATTACCCAATACACCGGCGGCAAAAGCCGGCCTGCGGCGAGGTGATGTCATTACTGAAATTGATAGTCAACCTGTCACAAGTGCTGCCCAACTCCAAACCATTGTGGAAAATAGCAAGCTGGGTCAAACCCTGCAGGTCAAAGTCCAACGTGGGGAGCAGACGAAGCAATTACCAGTGCGCACCGCCGAATTGGAAAACGCCGCCTAGAAAAGCGACCAGACCTCAGAGGTTTGACAAATCTCTTGACAAACCTCTGAGGTCTAAGTGACGTTTACAAATTGGCGAGGCTGAATGCGGTGAAACACAAAACCTCCCTTTAATCTGTAGACTTGGGGAGGTTTTGCTTAATTGGTTTGATTACTATCAACACTCTTTTACGATGTCGCGGAAGGCTGACCACTGCAACACATCTTCTAGCAATGCCTGGTAGCCCGATACATTGGGGTGTAAGCCATCAGGGCTTAACTGGGCCTTGTACCAGTGATCACCCCGCTCCAGCCAGTTGGAGAAAATATCCAGGTAGGGAATGTTGAGTTCCTGACAGGCGAGGCGAGTGGCTTCCTTATAACGGTACTGGTCAGCGTGGTTGTAATAGAGGCAATCTAAAAACGGCATCTTTGCCTCATCAACTGGCACCATGCCCACAAACAAAACTGGACAGAGCCGTTTTGCCCGACCTAACAAACCGCGCATTTCACTCCAGAACAGATCAAAGTCGGTGTAGTTGCGTCCGTCGAGACGGGCTAGCCGCGCTGAATCATTAGTACCCACCGACAGAATAATCAAGTCGGGGACGCGGTTACGCAACTCGCCTCGCAGCCGAAATTCATCTTCTAGCCGTTCGGAAACCTGTTTCACCCCATCTCCCCGGATGCCGAGATTGTAGAGGGCATGACCCGGATTTTCGGGCATCATCCAGCTACGGCGCAATCGCTCGACCCAACCACCACCTACTGGATCGCCAAAACCATAAATGAGACTATCACCCAATGCCACAATCCTCAAAGGTGGCGTGGTGGTAGTCAGGTGCGATCGTGGACGAATAGCAGTTTGCATGGGCAACTGAATAGTGTTTCGATGAACTAAACTCGATGAACCAATCAGTAGATATTACTAATCAGGACTTTAACATCCGACAATAAACTTTGCAAATCTTATTAGTCAAATCTTCTTAGAGATAATAAGTTTGCTTCACCTGCCTACCCATGCTGATGGGCAATTTCCATTAGGATTTTCTGGGAACTGAGTTCCTGGCTATCCGTGGTGGGGCGACGCTGGACATAGTGGCCATCTGCCTGCAAATCCCACGCCTGCCGATTATCTGAAAGCATAATGCCCAGAATTTCTTGCAGGTCTTTGGAGATCCCAGGGTCTTC
This sequence comes from uncultured bacterium, assembly GCA_964524315.1. Lineage (GTDB taxonomy): Bacteria > Cyanobacteriota > Cyanobacteriia > Leptolyngbyales > Leptolyngbyaceae > CAZGDE01. The sequence goes on along the minus strand of CAZGDE010000274.1, from coordinate 4,203 downwards.
TACCGGGGTCACGGCTTCAACCCTACGGTCAAGGTTGCGGGGCATCCAGTCGGCACTACCGATAAATACCTCACTGTTGCCGTTGTTGTGGAAGTAGAAGATGCGGGAATGTTCCAGAAACCGTCCCACAATGCTCACTACACGAATGTTGTCACTAATTCCAGCTAACTGAGGTCGCAAACAACACATACCACGCACAATCAGGTCAATTTGCACCCCTGCCTGCGATGCCTCGTATAACGTGGCAATAATGTAAGGATCAATCAGGGCGTTCATTTTGGCGACAATGCGCGCATGGCGACCATCCCTGGCGTGTTCCGTTTCCCGCCGAATCAGGGAAATCATGCGATCGCGCAAATTGACCGGTGCAACCAGTAAGCGCCGATACGACTGTTGCCGTGAGTAACCTGTCAGGTAATTGAACAAATCGGTCAGGTCGGCACCCAACTCTTCCCGGCAGCTGAGTAACCCAATATCCGTATACAGCCGAGCTGTTTTGGGATTGTAGTTGCCAGTGCCAATGTGGACATAGCGTCGAATCCGGCCTTCTTCGCGGCGCACCACCAGCACCACTTTTGTATGGGTTTTTAGCCCTACCAGGCCATACACAACGTGGACGCCCACACTTTCCAGTTTGCGGGCCCAGTTGATGTTGTTTTCCTCATCAAAGCGGGCTTTTAACTCCACCAGTGCCGATACCTGTTTGCCATTCTCAGCAGCGGCGATCAGGGCATTCACAATGGGGGAGTCGCCCGATGTCCGATACAGGGTCATTTTGATGGCCAGCACATTTGGGTCATAGGCCGCTTGGGTAATGAACCGTTGGACGGTGCTAGAAAAGGAATGGTAGGGATGGTGAACCATCACATCCTGTTTACGGATCACCGCAAAAAAATCTTCCTCAATTTCGCCCTCTAGAGTCGCATCGCCACCTCGCCGGAGCCGGGGTGGTAGCGAGGGTTTCCGAGGCGGATCTTTCAGCTCTGGTACGGGTAAATCCATCAGCGCGAACAAATCACGTAGACAGAGTAAACCCTCAATTTCGTAAACATCATTCTCACTGAGATCCATTTCCCCACGGAGCATTTCCCGCAAAGGTTCCGGTGTCGAGGCATGGACTTCCAGGCGCACGATGGAGCCACCAAAACGGCGTTTACGGAGTTCCTGCTCGATCGCCAGCAGTAAATCATCTGCCTCATCCTCTTCCAGTTCCAGATCACCATCGCGGGTAATGCGGAAGGGATAATACTCCTGGATATTCATACCTGGGAAAAGTGATTCCAGGTTATGGGCAATGACCTGTTCCAGGGGCACCCCACTCCAGATGGCAAGTGCATCGCGCTGGGACTGGCGCAATTCCTGCGGCAGAACTAAAAACCGGGGCAGAATATTGGGCACCTTGACCCTGGCGTACAACTCTTCGTCAGCGATGGGGTCACGAATCACAACCGCTAAGTTCAGGCTCAGGTTAGAGATGTAGGGAAAGGGGTGACCCGGATCGATCGCCAATGGGGTCAGAACCGGAAAAATTTGCTCGTCAAAATATTTTTGTAAATAGGTCCGTTGCTCCTGGTTCAGGTCAATGTAGTCGAGTAGATAAATCCCTTTAGCGGCTAGCAGAGGGCGGAGTGCCTGCTCAAAATGTTTGTGTTGCTGCGTCACCATCGGCCGTAACCGTTGGCTGATCATATCCAATTGTTCACTCGGCGATCGCCCATCGGGTGTCCGTTTAGTGACCTGTGCCTCGACCTGTTGTTTCAGCGCTGCCACCCGCACCATAAAAAATTCGTCCAGGTTGGAGCTAAAAATCGCCAGAAACTTTAACCGCTCCAATAACGGTGTGCGGGGATCAAAGGCTTCATGCAAAACCCGGTTATTGAACTCCAACCAACTCATTTCCCGATTGAAATAGTATTGCGGGTCACGGAGGTTAATTTCTGTCGGGATCACTTTCTTGCGTCGGGCCATGCTTAGAACACCTCATCTTCAATGCCTACCCACCATTCACCGAGATTCATCATGTCATGGTGAATGTCATCCAACTCTTTGAGGTATTCTTCATCTGGCATCATTGCTCGCCGTTCTTGTAACTTTTTTAACCGGAGTTGCACCAGTAGCCAGGGTTTAGAAATTCCGTCCGTTTGCTCAATGAAGCGGGCGAGGCGATCGCTATCCATAGAAAAACAGCCTATAGCGAGAGAGCTTTATTTCATCCTACTAGAGCGGCTTACGCTACAGGGAGTTTACACACTCAGCCGTATCCTTTGTAGGGCTGTTAACCATCGTACTGACCGGGTAACCCTGCATGATCGCTGCATCAAATGGTTGTAATAGGTTTTGCAACTGAGGTGTTGGTGTCGTGGGATCAAGCCAAACATCGTAGGTTTTAGCCGGCAGGATAACGGGCATGCGATCGTGAATGGCTTGCAGCAACTCATTTGCCTGCGTCGTAATAATTGTGCAGGTTTCGACTACCGTTCCATCTCCCTGCCACCGTTCCCACAACCCGGCAAAGGCAAAGGGTTCACCCTCACCAACCCGAAAGTAGTAGGGCTGCTTTTTGCCATTGACCCGTTGCCACTCATAAAAACCGTCTGCCAGTACCAGACACCGTCGTTGCTTTAAGGCTGACCGAAACGAGGGTTTCTCTGCCACTGTTTCCGCCCGCGCATTAATCAGCTTTGCCCCCATTGCCAAATCCTTCGCCCAACTGGGAACTAACCCCCATCGCAGCAGGCGAAACTGACGACCTGACGGGTTGGATGCGTGGGAAATCGTGGGAACAGCCTGGGTTGGCGCAATGTTATAGCGAGGTTGCCAATCGGGTACTTCGTCCAGGTCAAACGATCGCGCGATCGCCGCTGCAGTTTTGCTTTGAGTAAAACGTCCACACATGAGGGCAGGCAGTAGGGGGATACCCCAGTTTAAAGCCTGACACCTGACTTCGCCGGCCTCCAGGAGCTACCGACAAAGACCAAAGACTTCTACCATTTGTAACTTCTTTAAGCAAACCTTCTTGACATTTTGTTACAAAATTGTTTACATTTATTTACATAAAGTAGCAAGCAAATTGCTCAACCAGGAGAAACGCTATGTACACCACCAGTAACGAAGGTTTGCTCAACAACTACACCGCCGAGCCAGCAGTTTATTACGCTGAATACCCCTCCCCCGAACAACAGCGCCAGTATGCACTTCAAGGGGCGATCGCCACATTGCTGGTCACCAGCTTGATGCTGATTGCCTTTGCCGCTAACTAATAGCCACGCCTCGTTAACGGCTATCACCAGTCATCCTTCCTAACCTCACTACTCTGCTCAGTTTTCAGGAGATCCCATATGTTTGCACCCCTTGTTGTTCTGGTTCGTCGTTCGCTCGGTGATGCTAAGTTCGTGCGTTTACGGGGTCAGGCGATCGCGCTTCACGCCCAGGTGATTACCCAGTTCTGCGAACGCTTCAGCATCGACCGTACCCAACGGCAAAACATGATTCGACTGGCGCGTGACAATGGGAAGCGTTTGGGCTTGTTAGCTTAGTCGGTGCGGTAAAAAGATTCTATTCGGACTCTCTGCCCAGTTATTTGCTGCATGTAGTCCTTCCCGGTGCGCCTCTAGAATGGCTATAGATAGCACTCATTACGGGAGGCTATGGCAGCCAAAATTGAGCCATTACCATTAGATGTGGTGCATTTAATTGCCGCAGGCGAAGTGATCGATTCGCTGGCGGCAGTGGTGCGAGAACTGGCAGAGAATGCTTTGGATGCGGGCGCGACCCGAATTGCGATTTCCATCTATCCCGATCAGTGGCGGGTACGGATTGCTGACAACGGTGTTGGGATGGAATTGGCGGATTTGCGGCAGGCGGCGTCTCCCCATAGCACCAGTAAAATCCGCAACTCTGGAGATTTGAGTCAGATTGCGAGTCTTGGTTTTCGTGGGGAGGCACTCCATAGTCTGGCGCAATTGGCAGAACTCGAAATTTTCAGTCGTGCAGCCACCCTGTCCGAAGGTTGGGGGATTAGGTACGACTCATTGGGGCAGGCTATTGCGGTAGAACCAGCGGCGATCGCCCCTGGTACGGTTGTCATTGCCGACAATATTTTTGGTATTTGGGCCGCACGACGACAGGGGCTTCCCCCAGTACCGCAACAGTTAAAAGCCATTCAGACAGTCATTTATCAGCTGGCTCTCTGTCATCCCCAGG
>CAZGDE010000273.1:0-10073 GCA_964524315.1 uncultured bacterium | reverse complement strand
AGCAGCTAGTTAGCGAAAAAAGCGTCCTCCAAGCTGGAGGGCGCTTTTTTATTGGATCGTTTACGTTAGACCATCCGTGCGTGATATTGACGCTAACAGCAATCTACAGGCAGATGTCCGTGTGCGATGCAAGAAACTGTAAGAGCAGGTTTTGCAGGGATCTATCTATTTCACCGATAGATCATCGACCAAACCTGTCCCTACAGCAAAGATGTATGACTGCAAATCATATCCATATTCAGCAACGCCAGATTTACCAGACTGATGCTTTTACTCGCCACCGAACTGTTGCCGTAACTGATTCAGTTGGTCATCTTCCAGCTTACGGAAGAGTACGGGTGGAACCTCGAAAGGATGCCCAGCAGGTAAGGCATCTAACCGGACTGCTTGGCTGAAAGGAATTGCCCGCTCACCCTCCGGCACATGTAACGCCTCAAACAATTGCTGCGCCGTATTAGGAATGAATGGATTAGCGGCGATCGCATACAGCCGAATCAGGTTAATACAGGTGCGGAGAACCTGTGCTGCCGCTTCCCGGTCTTGCTTGATCAGCGTCCAGGGTGCCCGCTCATCGATATACTGATTGCCGACTGACCAAAGGGCACAGAGGGCATCCGCCGCTTTACGAAATTCGAGCTTGTGCAACGAATTACGGATATTGGTAATGTGGCGATCGCAATCGTCCTGTAAGGCTTGTTCTCGTTCGCCCGGTTCACCTCCGGCGGGAAGGGTATTACCAAACTTGCTGGCAGCAAATTTCAGAATGCGGTTCACGAAATTGCCCAGGTTATCCGCCAGATCTTTGTTCACCTTTGTTTGGAGTAGTTCCCAGGTAAAGGTCGAGTCCGATGACTCCGGAGCCATTGCCATCAAGGCATAGCGCCAATAGTCAGCCGGTAAAATCTCCAACGCCTGATCGAGAAAAATACCGCGCTTGGAACTGGTGGAGAACTTACCACCGTAGTAGTTCAGCCAGTTGAACCCCTTAATGTCATCAGCCAGTTTCCAGGGTTCGCGGGTACCCAGAATCATGGCAGGAAACATGATGGTATGGAAGGGCAAATTGTCCTTTGCCATGAACTCCACATAGCGCACGTCTTGTGGAGACAACCACCAATCTTCCCAATTGGCAGGAGTTCCCTGTCGCTCGGCCCAATCCCTCGTTGCGGCCAGATAGCCGATCGGTGCATCAAACCAAACATAAAATGCTTTCCCCTCAAAACCAGGACGGGGAACGGGTACCCCCCAACTCAGGTCACGGGTAATGCAACGATCCTGTAGCCCCTCGTTGAGCCATTTCAGGGCGATCGACTTGGTGAGCGTCGTCCATTCTTTTTGTTGCTCAACCCACGATCGCACCTCACCACTGAGGGTGGATAACTTCAGGAACAGATGTTTACTTTGCCGAATTTCCAACCGGGTACTGCCAGAAATTGCCGAACGCGGCTCAATCAGTTCCGTGGGGTCAAGAACTGACGTGCAATTCTCACACTGATCCCCCCTTGCTGCCTGGTAGTTGCACTTGGGACAGGTACCAATGACGTAGCGATCGGGTAAAAATCGCTCATCATCCAGGGAATACATCTGACTAATTTCCCGTTCTTCAATGAAGCCATGGGCATCCAACTGTTGATAGAAATGTTGGGTCAACTCATGGTTGTGATGGGAGGAGGTGCGGCTAAAGCAGTCAAAGGACAAACCAAAGCGACGATAGATATCTGCTTGAATTTCGTGCTGCTTCTGACAGAAGGTTGCCACATCCAGTCCTGCTTCTAGCGCCGCAATCTCAGCCGGGGTGCCATGTTCATCAGTAGCACACACATACAGAACGGTTTCGCCTTCCTGCCTCAGAAAGCGCGCATAAATATCGGCAGGCAACATGGAACCAACGAGGTTGCCCAGGTGTTTAACCCCGTTAATGTAAGGTAGGGCACTGGTAATAAGGTACCGCATGGTGTTTCTACTGCGTCTTGGTTGGGGCTAAGCCTAAAAAATGGGTGAAGAGAAGACGATGATAAGTGCTGCCACTCAGTCATCATCCTGCCCCGAAAGGCACAACTCAGAATTGCTATATTATCGCAACCAGGTGAGAGACTGGAGGATTTTTTCCATTTCCAGGGGTGTCAGGCGACGGTTACTACCACAACCTGATTGATTCTCTATGGTGCGAATCCCATAAATGTTCGATGTCCCCTTTTGGTAAACCGGGAAACTCCAGATATTTTGCTGGGGCGATCGCAGTTGTTGGGGGGAGGGAACTTTATCTTCGTAGTTTTTGCTGGTACCAAAACTGATACCAGTTTCTCCCAATAGTTTTGTTTTAACGTCGAAGGAAAACCCACTACCACCACCACCAATGCCCCTGGTGTAGGTGCCATATACGGCAAAGCAAACATTGGCGGGATCACGGTAGAGAATTTGATAGCTAGAACGAGCCAGACAAACCCCTGCCGTATTCCTGGGAGCATCGGCTGGACAGGGTTCGGTTGTAAGTTTGTGTACCGCGAAACCAGTTGGTACATAACTGGGAACGGCAATGGAGATGCCAACCGCCTTAACGGCCTTAATTTGAGCATCGTTTAGCTTGCCAGAAGCAGCACTGGCAATGGCTTGGGTGGCTGCGAGTCCTACCATTAACGTTGGGGCAATGAGGGACGATATAGCAATCTGTCCAAAGGGAAACTGTTGGCGCATAGTAAATGTCTTTAACGGTCGTTCAGGCGAACATCCCCACCTTTGTTGCCTCAGGGGTAGTCTTTGGAAGAAGAGTTACTTTACAGTACGCCCTTAGAACTGGGAATGGTTTGGGCACGGCGGGGATCGGTTTCTACTGCCATCCGCAGCGATCGCGCGAATGCCTTAAACGTTGCTTCGATAATGTGATGGGAGTTGATACCATCCAGTTGACGGATGTGCAGGGTCATCTGGGCATGGTTCACGATCGCCACAAAGAACTCGCGCACCAGTTGGGTGTCGTAGGTGCCAACTCGCTGCGTGGGAATGTCCAATCCGTAGCTCAGATGAGGCCGACCCGAAAAATCTAACGCTACCTGGATCAATGCTTCATCAAGCGGCGCGACAAAGTGTCCAAACCGAACGATCCCTTTGCGATCGCCTAACGCCTTAGCCAGTGCCATTCCCAGCGTAATCCCCACATCCTCATTGGTATGGTGGTCATCAATTTCGTAATCGCCCGTTGCCTGAATATCCAGATCAATCAAGCCGTGGGAGGAAATCTGGTGCAACATGTGATCGAGAAACGGCACACCGGTTTTCACGTTGCATTGCCCCGTACCATCCAGATTGACCGTAACCTGCACGTCAGTTTCACCCGTTTTACGGCTAACACTGGCAGTGCGATCGGAAACAGCCAGATTGGGAGTTAGATTCAGGGGACGGTCACTCGTTTGCATAGGAATTAAATTGGCAAAATCAAATTAGCAAAATCAATAGCTCCATTATCAACTATCGACTGCATTGGGCGTTCAACCGAACGCCCCTACAACCGAATTTGATGGTTTGTATGTACACCGTAGCCCCTAAAAGTGGAAATGGGGAAGATAAGCGGAAAATTACGAAAACTTAAAAATTACCTGTAAGGGCAGGTTTGGCAATAGTGTTAGCAAAACCTGCCCCTCCGCAGGGTTCATTCTTTCTTGGGAAGTAGCGGCATTGCTGATTAGAAATATGAATCTCGTAGGGGCAGTGTCTCCCAAGAGACGCGACGCGAACGCGAACCGCCCCTACAGCAGATATGCGTGCCTGCAAATCATACCCATATTCAGCAAAGCCGGAAGCAACTACACGCCTGCGGCCTGTAACCTGGTGCGAATGAGTTCGATCCGGTTACGGTTTACACCCAGATCCGATTGGCCTAGACGGGATGCCGAGCGTACCTGGATCACTTTAGCGGTGGGGTCAAGGTAAAACTCTACATCGTCCACATAGCCCATTAGCTTGCTGGTAAATTCCGCATACAGGTAATCGGCTGACTCGGTAATAATTTCGGTGCGTTCGATTGACTGGATGACCTGTTTCAGGGCTGCCATTGCCTCGGTAGGACTGGATTGGTAGGTCAGAGGGGCGATCGCATGGGTGGCATCCTGGTCATAGCTGCAAACGCAGTTAGGGCTGGCAGGGCAGGGTTTTAGTCTGCCATTATTAACACCCAAATCAGATGGACGCTTACCAGAAAATTTGAACATTTTTACTCCTCAAATCACACACCCAGATAGTTGATTGCTGCTTTTGATGGCGATCAATTTATTTCTGAGGCAGTCTTTCAGCAAAATTCTACCCCTGCCACGGGAAATGGACAAACCATGTTACAGTCAGATCCTTTGTAGGGACAGGTTTAGCAAAACCCTTGAGTGGCTATCAGCACGGGGTTTACCCGGTTCTAAAAACGAATGGGCATCACTACTTGCTGCATGGGACATTCAGCCGAACGCCCCTCCAACAGGTGTGTATGTCTGCAACTCATATCTGTATTCAACAACGCCATTTACTTTTTGTCTCTGGCTGGTTTTGGTGTGGAACCTGAGTTTAAGGCCCCGTCCAGGACGGCCCTCGCCTGTTCTGCCTGAACGCGTGCTTCCTGATAGCGCAGGTTTGCCTGGGCGTAGGTTTTAAGAGCCTTAAAACCTTCCTTCAGACTGGTAATTTCTTCTTCGCTGACGGATTCATCGCTAAATAAAATGTCCATCTTGGCACGAATCTGCAGTGCCTCCGCACGCGATTCCTGCAACTTTAGCTTCAGGGTTGCCAGATTGCTGAGCAGTTGCACTGCCTGGGTGACAGAATCTTCTTCCGGACTGGGTGGGGCAGTTTGTTCTTTCACTTCAATAAATTGATCGGGTCCAAACCCGTCTGAGAGGTCGGTTGGCAGCTTACCCGTATCCATTAGTTCAATCAACTGATCCATTGCCTTTTCGCGGGCTTTGGCAGAGTCCTTACCAGGAACAGTCAAAATCACTTCGGGACTCTGAACAAGCGTGTACTGAACCATAATTAGCTTAATCGTACAATCGTACTAATATTTTACTTGATTTTTTGCTGCCGGTAGTTCGTGGCAACCCATCTTCGCATCAATCTTTACGTTGGGTCATTTACTTTGGATCAATTTTAGAGCCGCTAAGGGATGAGACTTAAATAAGTTCAAGCTTTGGCAGGGGCGTAGCATTCGGGCAAAATCCTCAGTAGCACGCCCAAGACTGCTGCCGTAGCTTGATTCCCGCAGGGTATGCTACGCCTGTACACGAATCGCGGTATTTAGCGGAAATTATTTAATCCGCAATCCTTGGGATCACGGATTAAATCAGACTGAGTATTTCGTCTGCTGAAGGGGCACATGGTGTGCGCCCGTACAAGCAAGTATCAAAGTTATTTAATTTTCGGTTCTAAGATGTTTACCGTCATTACGAGAACCTGACTCATGACCATCCCGATCGCCCCCCTGCCCCTCATCCAGATCCAATGGTGATTGTTTCTGCCACAAGTCCTGTTGAGGTTTACCAATTTCGATTCCATGCTGGGCTAACGCAACCCGAACCCGTCGTCGAAACTCTCGCCCAACAAGCCATTGTTGCCCCGGTTGGGTCTTGATCCAGATCCGTACCTGCATCCCCATGTGGGAAAGCTGGTCTACCCCCAGGACAGTGGGTGATTCAAGAATGCGATCGCGCCATTCTGGTTCGGCATAAAGCTGATCTCCGACCTGCCGCAACACATCCAGGGCAGAGTCAATATCCGTGTCGTAGGCTAGATCAATAGCAAAATCGACCCTGGACCAGGTACGGGTCAAATTTCGCACCTGCACGATGGAACTGTTGGGAATAGTAATCAACTGCCCTTCACCATTCCGGAGCTGGGTGATCCGCAGGTTGACATTTTCTACCAGACCAGACTCCGTCCCAATGGCAATCACATCACCAATGGCGTATTGATCTTCCAGCAAAATCAAAAAACCATTCACCACATCTTTCACCAGGTTTTGGAAGCCGAGGGAAATGGCAAAAGCAATAATACCGCCGATCGCCAGCACCGAACCAATGGGCAACCCAATGACACCCAGGGCCCAGGTAATGCCAATAATCGCAATCAAAAAGGTTTTCAGCCCTTGCAGGGCATTAATTGCAGTCGAAATGCGGGAGGATTTACGTTGCGTGTCCCCATCGCCAAAGAAATAGTGTTCATGCCAGACCTTTGCCAGGTAGGCTAACCCGGTATCACTTAAGCGGTTAAGCAAACCAACAACAAACCAGACCAGGATCAACTTCAGGGGAATACTTTGAACCTGAGTCCCCAACTGCCGCGTCCAGGGAAACTTTGCCAGGATGATACTGGTTCCCATAATCCAGATTACGGCAATTCCCCCCAACAGGAGCCAGCGGAAAAACGCCAGAATCGCCAGTCGTCGTTGCCAACTAAACTGTTGTCTGAGATTTGCGCGAACGGATTGCGACCCTTCGCCTGCCATTTCCGCCTCAGTGGGAGTGGTGGCAGTCTTTAGTTGCGTTGTCAGTGATCGCTCTCTTGCCCTTAAATGGGTCTGTCCCAGCCATAACACCAGACTGGCAATGACCATGCCTACCAGAATTAGTAGTGATCGCTCAAATTTTTCTTCTAACGTCTCCGCCGAACGTTCTGCCAGAGACTCGCGCAATTCGCTATTAATGCGATCGCGCATGTACTCCGTGGTATCCGTAAGCGGCAGACCGTAGTAATCCGCATCAGCCTGCGTCACCGTCAGAATTTGTAATGGCTCCGGATGGCGGGCATCTTTGACAAAAATGACATTGGCCCCATTGAGAGTTGAGGGATAGACCTCTAACGTCTCCAATTCGTAGTTTGTCGTTGCATTAATGCCCCGGCGGGAGACGCTGAGATCGTCCTGAATCACCCGTTCCAGATTGGCTTCAATCTGCTCTGCCCGCACTTCCACCGGGACGACATTACCCGGATTGGTGCGATCGCGCACCGTTGGCGAGGCAATCTTGAATAGATTTTCCCCATCAAACTGGACGGTTGTGACCTCAATCGACCCCAACCGTTGCACATTATCCGGTGGGCTGGTAGTTGACTGGCGCGGTGTGGTGGTTGGAGTTGGTAACGAAGGGAGTTGCCCCCAACTGGCGGGTATTCCGGTTGGTACACCACCGATGGCGATCGCCACTGTCAACACAGCCATGCAGATCAACCGGAAAAGTTTGCCTGGAAACCGATTCAACCAACGAGTGTGATCGTCCCAGTGCCCCTTTAGCGACATAATTCGGGGAAAATGGTGCATCGTGACGCTCAACCGTAACTGTTATTGCTCATTTGCACCCCTACCATAGTGCATCAAAATAAAAGTCAACTAATGCGGAGGGATGAAATGGTGATCAGTATGCTGCAATACGTCGCGATGGGGTTCAGTAAAATGCTGGCGGTATTTACGTCTGCCGATACCGCCATCCGTATCCCGATCGCCATCAGCCTGGGGGCAGTACCGGGTGCCCTCAGTCGCTACTACCTGACGGTCTGGATCGCGCAATGGTTGGGTACAACATTTCCCCTGGGAACGTTTTTAATCAACCTGACAGGGGCATTAATCATGGGCTTTTTTGTCACCTTCACGTTAGACCCCTCCCTTCCCTCACCCGAATTGCGCTGGTTCATTGCCACCGGATTTTTAGGGTCTTACACTACCTTTTCTACCTATGCGTTAGAAACGAGTAGTTTGTTACAGACTGGGAACTGGGGGCGATCGCTGGTCTACTGGAGTGGCAGTGCCATTCTGGGTGTGATTTGTCTTGAACTGGGTAGTTTACTGGCAAAGCGCTTGCCATAGGATATCGATACAGGAAATTAGATGCAGGAAATTAATGTACTTGGGGTGACCCTACAGCTTTTACCCGAACGAGCCGTTTACATTGAACAGTTAAACAGTTTGCTCGTTGCCGATGTGCATCTGGGCAAGTCGGAAACCTTTCAGGCGCGGGGCATTCCCATTCCCAATCAAGTCAATCAGCAAACCCTGGAACGGTTACAGCAACTCTGTTCGCAATATGAGCTGAAACAATTAATCATTCTGGGGGATTTGTTTCACTCAAAGCTGGCAATGGTTGATGAAGTTAAGGTTCAGTGGTCTACCTTTCTGACCAATATAGATGCCAAAGTCAAATTGATTATTGGTAATCACGATCGCCACCTCATCACTTTTCTACAGGATTTCGCCATTGATTGTTCAACCACTGCCATCCAAATCGATAACCTGATTTTGAGTCATGAACCCGCACCCCAACCCGATTGCCTCAACATCTGTGGGCATGTTCATCCCTGTGTGCGGCTTAAGTCGAAGTTAGACAATTTGCGCTTGCCGTGTTTTTATCTCGACAAGACCCAGAATTTGTTATTGCTACCGTCCTTTGGCGAGTTTACGGGTAGTTATGAAATGCCATTAAGCCGTGACGCGATCGCCTATGCGTTGGTGGAAGGGGCGATCGTGCCGTTGCAAAAGAAGTAATCGCGTTGGTTCAGAATAACTTTTATATAGAAGCTGAAATCATAAGTTATCCAGATGGATCATGCAACCATAAACAGCCTAAATTAAGCGACTTATGGTTATAGCCGCAGAGAATATGACTTTACTCATAAGCTGGACCTTTTCTGGAGCATAAGCTGGACAAGCGTTAACGTAAATAATTCATCCTAAGCTTCAAAAGAGTATAGCTATCTCCAGCTTTCTGTAACATAAAGTGGACAAAAGTCGAAACTTAAAAGCATAAAATGAACAAAATCCTTAAAATAGGTAAAACTCGCATACACATTGCTTCTAGAGCCATCTCCCAAGCTTGAACTAAGAGGTCTGCTACTTCATCAATTTTCTCATCCCAAGTAGACGTAGTGCTTCCGATACCACTTAAGTCCTGTGAACCGGGATGATGGGTCCGCAACACTTTCCCGATTGAGACCAGGCGGGGCTACAGAAGTTTCAGTCCCGTGAACCGGGATGAGGGTTTTGCGACCCCCGGTTCCGAGGGTTTTCCTTGCTGTAATTGCACTGGTTTCAGTCCCGTGAACCGGGATGAGGGTTTTGCGACCTATGCCATTTTGGGCGGACTCCTGGACGCTTGAGTTTCAGTCCCGTGAACCGGGATGAGGGTTTTGCGACTGCGCCGCACTTACGAGAAAGGGTGTTCATTATTGCCGTTTCAGTCCCGTGAACCGGGATGAGGGTTTTGCGACACGCGATCGCCCCTTTCGTCTCCGTCCATTGCAGCGGTTTCAGTCCCGTGAACCGGGATGAGGGTTTTGCGACACACGGTAAACATCGCGACCGGCAACCCCCTTGCCCTGTTTCAGTCCCGTGAACCGGGATGAGGGTTTTGCGACACGGGCAACAGTTGGGGGATGGGCTGATCACTGACCGTTTCAGTCCCGTGAACCGGGATGAGGGTTTTGCGACTGGGCTCAGGGAAGCGCTCGGATCAACGGTGTTGCCGTTTCAGTCCCGTGAACCGGGATGAGGGTTTTGCGACATGGGGCAATCCTGTTGATCGCACTTGTCTGGGTCAGTTTCAGTCCCGTGAACCGGGATGAGGGTTTTGCGACGCAGGGCATTGACGACATTGGTTGCCCCTCTGGCGGGTTTCAGTCCCGTGAACCGGGATGAGGGTTTTGCGACCGCTTGAGCACAAGGGCACCAGCACCGAACGCGAGGAGTTTCAGTCCCGTGAACCGGGATGAGGGTTTTGCGACCCTGATTCAGATGAATAGGATTGAGTTTCTTCCATCAATGTTTCAGTCCCGTGAACCGGGATGAGGGTTTTGCGACACATCCGCTCCTGTGCGTCAATCCCGTACCGCTGGGGTTTCAGTCCCGTGAACCGGGATGAGGGTTTTGCGACGATCCGCGACATCAGCCAGGATTTAACGCTAACCAAGTTTCAGTCCCGTGAACCGGGATGAGGGTTTTGCGACTCCTGATATCTAATCAACAGGGCATCCAACGTGGTTAGTTTCAGTCCCGTGAACCGGGATGAGGGTTTTGCGACACAAACCAAACAAGCTTAATGAGGGTAGTGCAATGG
>CAZGDE010000272.1:0-10075 GCA_964524315.1 uncultured bacterium | reverse complement strand
TTGTTTGGATTTGCCTCAGTTGCCGGACGGGATGTATTTCGCGAACTGGTTAGCGTCAGTGGCATTGGCCGCCAGTTGGGAGTAGCAATCCTTGATACATTAGGGCTGCAGACCTTAGTGCAGGCGATCGTTGCGGGGAATACCCGTACCCTTGCCCGCACCCCCGGCGTTGGTACCAAAACCGCCGAACGACTGGCGCTGGAATTACGCACCAAACTGGCAGAATGGCGGCAGGACGCAGGTATTGTTACCGTATCAGCAGCAGGGCCAGCTATGGCAATTCAAGAAGATGTGGAAATGACATTACTGGCTCTGGGCTATACCAATAGCGAAATTGCGAAAGCCCTCCAGGCCGTCGGGCAAAGTACCACCCTCACCAAAAATGCCGATGCGGAAGAGTGGATTCGGCAGGCAATCGCCTGGTTGAGCCAGTAATTAACTGGGATTACGAATGCGCTCTTCAATATCATCCAGTGTACGGAGCAGCAATTGCTGTGCCTGGAGTTTCCAACCACGACGTTGAATGGCGATCGCCAATGTGCCACCCACGGCTGTTGCAATCAGATCTAACGGTTGTAAAAATGAAATGCCAAAGAGTAATCCCAATCCAGCAATGCCCCAAAAGGGTAGAGCAATCGTTTGTCGTTGTGCCGCAATCAGTTGATTAATTGGATCGGTTGGCATAGCGGCTATTAGTTCCTGTCTAACCCGCCGTTGCTCGGCAAGGGGTACGGAAAGAGAAATTTTCTGTCGCAGTTTTTCAATCTTGCGCGCATCCGTACTGTACTCAGTCAGTTGATCCTCAGCCAGCAATATTAGACGGTCTATTTCAGCCATCGTGCCCCTCACGTTCTCTACACCACATACTACTGTGTACACACAGATCAAGAATTTTCAACCTGTCCCTTGCGACATTGGATGTTGAGGCGAACATCTCTACCACTAGATTCTGACACTAGATCGGATGGGTCATAGGGGGTGCTGATAACAGTCTGCATTGGAACGAAATTTCAATTCAGACAACACTTAATTCATATTCAGAATTAGCACTGTCAGTCATGGGCAGAAAGCAGGTTCCTAATACATATTCAGAAGAGTTGTTGTGCCAGCAATCATTCTACCCTCATCCCCAACCCTTCTCTTCTGGGAGAAGGGAGCGTTCTTCTAAGTCCCCCTCTCACAGGCGAGGGATTGAGGGTGAAGGCAAGGCAGACTGATGCACAACTAGATTCTTGAAACTGCACTAATAAAAAGGGTGGGCAAATTGCCCACCCTAATTCAAAAATTAATTACTGATCAATTAGTAGCGGTAGCCACTGTTGTTTTGGCTAGGCTTATGAACGATAAAGCTCATTACCTGGCACTGCTTGATGTTGTCAAACGCAACAATACGGATATAGCAATTGCCATATTCTTGACGGCACTGTTGCACTTCATTCAGCACTTCTTGAGGAGAAGTAACGTTGAACAAAGGCAGCTTCCACATTGTCCAGTAATAAATTTCAGCATCAGAGCTTTCGTTGAACTCAACGCAGGGGTGATAGCCCTGGTCGATCGTGTACTGGATCTGGCGAGCAATTTGAGCATCCGTGAGTGGAGGCAGGTAAGAGAAAGTTTCGTAACGACGCTCTTTAGGTAGAGTCTTCATGGTGTCCTTTACTTCAATAACTAAACGGTTGTCACTTCGAGGAAATGTTCTATCAAAAACCGCTACCACAAAGATTCTGGGGGTAATCCCTCGATCGTGGGTTCAGGCTCTTGCTCCGGCTGAGGGGCAGAAGGTTCACCTGCTGCAGAGGAGGGTTCAACTCCTTCAGACTCAGCCGCTGGATCTACCTGGGTCATGCGCTCTAATTGCTGGGTACGCTGCTGCAAGTTTGCCTGCTGAATGCCTGTACGCAACATTTCTGGCAGATAGTCAGCAATTTCTTCAGCAATATGCTCTCGCACAGTGAGAATACGGAACGCTAATCGCTGCTCTTCATGAAACAGCGCTTGCAAGTACGCCTCACCGTCTTGAATACTGACTCGATGAGTAAACTGGCGTAACCAGTAAGCTCGCTTCGGTTCAGTTTCATCCAATTGAGCAATCACAACTCTCAACGCCTGATAGGTTGTGTAACTAATCAGGGTTTTTATCGTGTCCTTCGCAATCTGCTTCAGATCCATGAGGGGAAAAGTTTTGAATTTTGAATTTTGAGCTTTGAGGTGAAGTTCAGTATTGAACTCTTGTGCTTTTTAGGAAAGAACGGTTGCCCATATTCCACACTTAAAACAAGTGCCTAAAACTTTCCGTAACTCAAAACTCAAAACTCATCACTCTCAACTTGTCATCAAACGGTATCAACCGCTTCGAACTCAAACTTGATTTCCTTCCACAGTTCGCAAGCAGCAGCCAGTTCAGGAGACCAGCGACAAGCTTCACGGATGATGTCGCCGCCTTCACGCATCAGGTCGCGACCTTCGTTACGAGCCTGGACGCAAGCTTCCAGAGCTACGCGGTTAGCGGTTGCACCAGGCGCGTTACCCCAGGGGTGACCCAGCGTACCACCACCAAACTGAAGCACGGAGTCGTCACCGAAAATCTCAACCAGAGCAGGCATGTGCCATACGTGGATACCACCGGAAGCAACTGCCATTACACCAGGCATAGAAGCCCAGTCTTGGGTGAAGTAAACACCACGAGAGCGGTCTTGCTCAATGTAGTTTTCACGGAGCAGGTCGATGAAACCGAGGGTGATTGCCTTATCGCCTTCCAGTTTACCGACGACGGTTCCAGTGTGAATGTGGTCACCACCGGACATCCGCAAGCACTTAGCCAGAACACGGAAGTGAATACCGTGGTTCTTCTGACGGTCAATTACCGCGTGCATTGCCCGGTGAATGTGGAGCAGCAGGCCATTGGCACGGCAGTACTTCGCCAGGGTGGTGTTAGCGGTGAAACCTGCGGTTAAGAAGTCATGCATGATGATGGGCATTTCCAGCTCTTTAGCGTAAGCTGCCCGCTCCAGCATTTCTTCACAGGTAGGAGCCGTCACGTTGAGGTAGTGGCCCTTGATTTCGCCCGTTTCAGCCTGTGCTTTGTGGATTGCGTCTGCGACGAACAGGAAGCGATCGCGCCACCGTTGGAAAGGCTGAGAGTTGATGTTTTCGTCATCTTTGGTGAAGTCCAGACCGCCGCGCAGACATTCATAAACGGCACGTCCGTAGTTCTTAGCAGACAGACCGAGCTTAGGCTTGATGGTGCAGCCCAGCAGCGGACGGCCATACTTGTTAATCTTGTCACGCTCAACCTGAATCCCGTGAGGAGGCCCCTGGAAGGTCTTGAGGTAAGCAACAGGAATCCGGAGGTCTTCCAGACGCAGAGCTTTCAGTGCTTTGAAACCAAACACGTTACCAACCAGAGAGGTCAGCAAGTTGGTGACAGAACCTTCCTCAAACAGATCCAGAGGATAGGCAATATAAGCGATGAACTGGTTGTCTTCACCTGGAACGGGTTCAATGTCATAACAACGACCCTTGTAGCGATCCAGGTCTGTCAACAGGTCTGTCCACACAGTGGTCCAGGTTCCGGTTGAGGACTCAGCCGCAACGGCTGCTGCTGCTTCTTCGTAAGGTACTCCTGGTTGGGGAGTCACACGAAACGCTGCCAGGATGTCTGTATCCTTGGGCGTGTAGTCGGGGGTGTAATAAGTCAGCCGGTAGTCTTGTACCCCAGCTTTATACCCAGCTTTCGTCTGAGTCTTTGTTTGAGCGTATGACATATCTCCCTTCCTGGTTAACGACGTAGAAAAATTTCCCGATCGAATCCCCCAGAAACGACAGGGATAAATTTCCCTGAGCGATTCCAGACCCTCGACAAAAAACCTTATGTCAATGGGATATAGCTTTCGAGGTTTCAGGTTCCTATTCCAGACCCCTGAAGCCAATTTGCTTGAGCGTTGCTCACCCTATGCGTAAGGACGGGTTCTCACAAATAATATCAGTATTTCAATAAGCATCGCTTTAGAGATTCTGTATAGATAAATAAACTATGTTTATGATTTTAAACGTGGAATATTTTTTTGTAAAAGCAGCTTGCAGTCTGGCGGGTGCAGTGATGGAAGCGTTGTCATAAGGCAGTTTCAAGCAATCACTTATTCCTATATCAGAACGTAAAGGTTTAATTGAAAGGTGTCGGTTTGTGATATAGGCAACATAATGCAACCCCCTTCAACCTCGGAGTTCTTGAAGAACTCCGAGGTTTGTACCCATCAAAACTTGGAACTGATTTCACTCTGCTGCTGTTTCCAGCGACGGCGGGCAATTGCAGCAAACACGATCGCTCCCACAGTAAACAACAGCCATTCTGCTGGTTCGGGTACGGCGGAAACGGTCAGTGGGCTAAAGGGCTTAGTGAGGGTTTCCTCGCCGGATTCGATTTTGCGTTCAAAGCGATCGCGTTGGGCTTCTGCCTTTTTCAGGGCTGCCCGTTGTTCGTCGTTAATCAACACAATCATCGACGAATAGGGAGTCACAATGTCGTAGGTTTTAGCGATCGCATGAATGGCATCCAACTGAGCTATCCGATCCGTCGTATTGGCCTGGTTTAAGGTACGGCTTTTAGCGACTGCGAATTGGCGGGCGGCAATCGGTCCAAACTCTTTCCGGGTCGCAACGGATGTTTTAGTCGGTGCTGGATTCTGCGAGTTAGCCTGCGAATTAGCCGGAGTTGCTTTTTCCCAATACCAGGCATACCCATCTGCCACGCTGATGACTGATGCCCCCAATTTTGCCTGCGTTGCCATGCGCTGCAAGGCTTCTGCCAAACTGGTCGCCACCCCACCGTTGCTGTCCTGCATTGCCTTCAGGGTGGCATCGTCGTAGGCGATCGGCATTCCCCCCAAATGCACAATCCATAAGGGGGCAGTCATCGCTGGTAGATCTTGCTTGTCGTCTGCCAGTTCGTAGCTACCTTCGTCACTGACAAGCAATACGCCGTCATAACGAGTATCTTTTCGCAAACGGTCAAACTGCTGAATCATTTCCTTAAGTTGCAGCGAACCGTAGAAAGTCATTTGCGCTGGATCAAACTTCTGTAAATCATCCAGTCGTTGTGGCTTTGCCGAATTAAACGTCGGAATATACAAATCCGCGTCATTATTTGCCAGTTCACTGTCTGTTAGGCCATTTGCCTGCAGCCACTGGAAGGTTTCTTGGATTTGCTGCTTGTGGGCACCCATACTACGAGAGCTATCTAGCACAACCGCAAACCGTTTCCCTTGCGGCAAAACATAGTCTGATGGGTTCAAGGGCTTGGCAATAATTTGGTCGCCCCCTGCCAGTGTTACCTGGTGAGTCGTGGGTACAGGTTTTGCGGCAGCGATAAACGTCGGCAGCCAATCCGTTTGTGCGCTCTTTTGACCTGATACTGGCTGCCCGTTAATCATGCGTTGAGTTTTATCTGTCCAGAACACATTCCGCTTCTCTGCCAATTCAGGCAGGGCCCAACCCTGCGGTTGTTGCATCACTTTGTACGTCATCCAGAGATGCAGTTGGGTGGGTTGTTCCGGTGGGCGCGATCGCCACCCAAGCTGCTGGTCTGCGGATGCTTTTGCAGGGATGGGAAAGGCGCGTAAACGATAGTGGCGTGGCCCGACCTGTTCCAGAAGTGCCGGGTCAATTCGTTCCCGTACCTGCTCGTTATAGACCTTTTGCGCAGCGCCTCTGGGTGAAACGATGTAGGGATAACGTTGGTCGCGATCGCCCGTGTTACCTAACCACACTCCCGTAATCACGGCACTTTCAGGCAAGGAAAAGGAATAGAAAACCTCCTGCAAATTCGTTGTCTGGTTTTCGTAGACTTCGTACAGTTCCACCTCTGCCCAATCACCCTGCGGTTTGACACTGACCTTCTGTTCCTTTAACCAGACTTTCTTCTGGTTCAGGTTGAGCAGTCCGGCTTTTGCCTCATCCCGGTTCCAGGTGGATTCTAACGCCTCATTGATGGTAGGTTGTTCAGCCTTCTGAATGGATGTATCAAAAAATTGGGCATATAGCTTAGCGGCCTTCTCACTATCTGCCGCATCACCGTTATACAGGAAGGGGGACATCACCTGGTTGTAAAATCCCTGTACCGCCTGGGCAGCCTCTTTGGGTAACGAAAATACACCGCTATACATCAATTCGATATGATTGACATCTTTACGATTACCCAAATAGCGGTAGGGAGACAAATACGCATTCAGCAAACCCGATCGAATCGTAGGGGATTGTTCTAGCAATGCTTGACGATCGCGATCGGTCGCCGGAGTTTTACTCAGTAACGCCAGTGCCTGTGTCTGGGGTTGTTGCTGTAATGCCACAAAGATCACAATCCAGGCGGTGACGAGTCCCACACTGCCCAATAGCGCCTGTTTACGTCCAAACTGTGCAATAAACGATCGGGTAATTCGTCGCCAGGATTGGATATACAGGAACGTCACCATCGGTGGCATGGCAACAAATAACGCCACGGAAAAGCCAAACAGCAAGAACCCAATCGGCAGCCACCAGAAAGACCAGATATCGCGAATCAGGTCGTTAAAGATGATGTCTCCCAATGTTTGCACCCAACCAAAGCTGAAAAAGGCTACCAGCGATATCCAGGCAACCGGAATGGCATAGAACAGAAGCAGGATGCCGGTGTACCAACTCATGATCAACATCAGACTATGACAGGCAAGCTGGAGGTAAGCGATCGCCCGTTGCCCCCCTGTCATCTCTGTGCGATCGCGCATGAGATACCCACAGGCAAGTTCCACCCCAAACGCCACCATACAAATTGCCAGAGTCAGCAAAATTTGACTACTGGCCGGTGTCGTCTCTCGCAAAACAAATAACCGGATCAGGCACAGCAGAAAGAGGGGTGCTTCCACCCCATAAAACAGCCGAATTAACTGCAAAGGCTGTTTACGGAAGCGGAACCAGCCCAGTAACGAGCAAACAACTGGCACACCCATTAACCCTAATAGACTGATTAGAAAGCCTAAGGGGAGTTCACCCGTTAAGGCCGCCGCAAACAAAAATTGACCAACGTTAGGTAAAATTCCGGCATAGACAACTGTTATGAACGTTAGATTCCAGATCCAGAAAATCGCGTGATACAGAATGTTTAGCAGTTTCTTCATGCCTGGTTCTCCCTTACTTGGCTGTCTGCAAGGCTTTGTTGAACGGTGTGATGAATCGTTGTGACAAAATTTTGAATCGCCGCATTCTGTGGTTGATAGGGTTGGTCAAACAGTACCGATACCAACACCCAGGCGCGGTTTTGATGCACCATGTACTCCCACAGGCGCGATAGAAAATCATCTGTTGTATGTTGGGACGATTGCAGCCAGTACGTTGCCGATAACTGCCCACTTTGAAGGGACAACCACCGTGCCATTACTGTTTGCGTCAACTGCACTTCTTCCATGCGATCAACCGTAAGACCGCTTCCCAACAGGCAAAGTTCTGGCGGATGGAACGCATTCCAGGAACGACTGCTCACTACTAGCAGAGAACCGGTCACCGCCCCATCGTTAAAGCGCCATTTCGCTGCAACCGTTGCTGCCGAACTAGCAAAAAAATTTTGCTCAACCGGTGTCAAGGCAATCGCTTCCGCCTGGATTTGCGCTGGTAACTGAGGGAGGGCGATCGCATCAACTTGGGGCGACGGTAAGCAAGATGCCGCCACACCCAAACCTGCAATCACCCCAACCAAAAGCATCCGAGACTGGTACCGTGTTGACCCTGTGCGACGCCATCGCTGCAATGCCAATACCCTCAGTCCTCGGATATATCGAGATGAGTCCTGAAGAGCGGGATGTGGGGGCACGTCACTGATACCTGTCTCGTTAGCTGAGTTTGTAGAAGTCGCATCTACACAATTCTTTTCTTGCACAGGCACCCAACGTAACAAACCCCATCCAATGCCGCAGGCACAAATGAAGCCCAACAACCCTAACGGCCCGTGGAGAATTTCAGCAATGAGGGGTTGCTTCAATACATGCGTCGTGACAACCAGTACCAGCACCCGCACCAGGTTGACTGATAGAAATAGCCATAGGCTGACTCCATAGACCAGCAACCAGCGCCAACTAATTTGTCGTCGTTCCAGCCAGGTAACTGCCAGCAAGAACAGGGTGCCAATCCACACACTCCTTAAACCACTACAGGGCAAATCAACCCTGGCAATCCCGTTTTCCGTCACAATTACGTCATTAGCGGAAACAACCGTAATGTCCCATAGGTGCAGTAACCGTTCCACCGCATGGGCCGTTAAAATCCGTGCTGGAAACCCTAACCCTGTGCCAAATTGTGTACTGAACGGTAGAAGACAAACGAACAAAAAAGCGACAGGTAGCCCTTTTCGCCAGACTGTGGGCGCGATAAATAGCCCCCACAGTCCATAGCTACCTAACGCAAACAAGAGAACCGAAATCTGTGGCACATCCCAGAACCAGCGCAGGGCGATCGCCCCACCACCGGCCACCACCATTACCGTCACCGGCACAGCATGGAGGATTGGAACCCATGAAAACCCCCATTTGCGGTAATTGCGCCCGGACTGCACTATCAGTGCCACCAGTCCCAACCCAACTAGCACCAGATTAAACCAGGAGCCAGAAACAAATGATTGCCCCAGCCAGGTTAATGAGAACCAATTCGCATAGCCCCAGGCAGCAATCAGTAAAATGCTGCTAGTCGCAATATTCCAGTTTGCAAACGTCAGGCGATCGCCAATTCGCACCATCTCTCCTCACCGCCAAACGACACCAACGCTATTGACTCTCTCAACCCCAACCCACGGAATTTCGGTGACCAGTCGTAAACTTTTGCATAACTTTATGTTTGTAGGCACATGGTTGATGACAACTCCAAAATTTAGAATTCAAAACTAAAAATCTAAAATTAGAATCCAAACCCAAAATTATTCTTTCGCCCATGCCCAGACCTGCCGTATTTCTTGATCGCGATGGTGTCCTCAACCAGGAAGTTGGCTATATCCATAACGTGACAGACCTGCACCTGATACCCGGTGTCGCAGCAGCAGTCAGGCGCTTGAATGATGTGGGCATTTTTACCTGCCTGGTGTCCAACCAATCGGGGCCAGCCCGAGGCTACTATCCCACCAGTCACGTCGATGCCCTCCACGATCGCCTCTGTCACCTGTTGCAGCAAACTGCTAATGCCCACCTGGATGCACTCTACTACTGCCCTTACCTGAGCGCTCCCGAAGGTGGCGTCGTGCCAGAATACACCCGCTGGAGTAGCTGGCGTAAACCAAATACAGGCATGCTGGTTGCTGCCGCCTGGGAACATGACCTGGACTTACGTCATAGCTTTATGGTCGGCGATAAGGCTACCGATGTGGATATGGCCCATAATGCAGGTTGCATTAGCGTGCTGGTGCAGACTGGCTTTGGTGATCGAGTTCTTAGTGGCAATTATCAACATCACACCCAGCCTGCTTACATTGCCCCTGATTTAGCAGCGGCGATCGATTGGATACTGCAACATCCACAAATGCAGGGTAATTATTTAAACCAATCGAACGAACATCAGTTGAACAACCCGATTCGTGAGGAGGACAACCTGTGGTAGACAAAAACCATTTCATCCTGCTCAGCCAGGGTGTCAAGCGCTGGAACGAGTGGCGTCAGGAAAACGCTGATATCATTCCCGACTTTACAGGGGCAGATTTAAGCGAGATCCCATTGAGCAATGCCGATCTGCATGATGCGGAATTAAGTGGCACGGTTCTCAAGGGCAATGATTTCGGTGGTGCAAATCTACACCATGCCGAATTAAATGGTGCCAACCTGACAGGGGCTAACCTATCAGGCGATGATTTGGGTGATGCAGAACTTAGAGGAGCCACCCTGATCGGTGCCAACCTCAGCGCTGTCGATCTAACCAATGCAGACTTACGTGGTGCCAACTTGATCGGTGTGAACCTTCAGAAAGCAAAGCTAGCAGGGGCTGATTTACGCAGCGCTAATCTCAGCTATGCAAAGCTACAATTGGCCGATTTAAGCAAAGCAAATTTGACCGATGCTGACCTGACTAATGC
>CAZGDE010000271.1:0-10090 GCA_964524315.1 uncultured bacterium | reverse complement strand
AGCGGGCCCATGCCAAGATTATTGTCAAGCCAGGGCAAGAGTATCACCAGATTGGTTTATGGGAAAAGTGGAATGGTATGGGCGTACCTGCCAGTTTAGTGCCATTGGAATATACGAATTACTTTAAACAAGAATTTTTGCGCGATCTAATTTCTAAATATCGGACATCTTGTTTATACAACTCCAGATTTTTCCGGCGGAATTCTCCCCTTAATCAAGTTTGTGTCGCTGGTACCAGTAAATCCTTTCAGGTCAATTCTGACGGCAAAATTGTGAGATGCTCGACGGTATTTGAAGGATGTGGTTCTGATCAATCAGCCTCTATTTGGCAACCTGCCTTCAATCAGGAAAGTAAACTATGCACTGCTGAATCTTGCTACTGCGAGTGGCAACATTGGGCGCAGATGGCAAAGGCAAACGATAACCATATTTGGAACGAGTATTTAGAAACAGGCGTTTGGACTCTTCCAAACGAAGAAGAACTATGCCAGTTCATTACTAATATGGGTTGGGATGTTGCTGGCCGAAATGTAGAAGGTTCGCGCGCATCGCTTTTTCCACTCAACAAGTTTTCCAGTTCCTTACAGATACAAGTTCAATTACAACAACAGCAATTTGCCCTGGAAGATAAATTAAAGACTCAAGCTGTGGAACTGAAGCAAGTAAAGGCTCAGTTGCAAGAGCGGGAAGCGCAACAACAACAGACTCAAACTGACTTTGAAGCCCTAAAGTCAGAGTTGGAACAGACAAAGGCCAATTTAGCACAAGCGCAACTGGAGTTAACCCAATCTCAAAGCATGATCAAAGCGATGGAAAGTAGTAAGCTCCAGAAAATGAGAACATTTTTGATGCGATTTAAAAAGTTAATTTGGTTAGGGAATTAACCCTGATTAATGATAATTGTCATCCCGGGAAACATTTATTTGTGTGTGAATTGAATTGAGTCGCCAATTCAATTCACACAAAGGCTTTAGCCTTGCTTTGCCGCTGCTTAAGCAACCAGCCTAGTGATAATTACAGTTAAACGATGTTGGACAGTGCCGCATGTCGAGTGAATTTGAAATTTTTCTAACAGACGATGCCTTTAGGATTAATCAAGCTCGTCAAAACCATTTAGCGTCACTAGGGCTAGATCTAGCGGGAAAGCGTGTTTTGGAAGTGGGGGCAGGCATTGGATTACATACTCAATTTTTTGAAGATTTAGGTTGTTCAGTACTGACAACAGATGGTCGGCAAGAAAATGTTGCCGAAATTCGGCGGCGTTATCCCCATCGTCAAGTAAACCACCTGGATTTAGATAAAATAACCGACTTATCGTGCTTTGGCGAGTTTGATATTGTTTACTGCTATGGAGTTCTTTACCACTTATTAAAGCCAGAACAAGCATTACAGGCACTTGCTCAAATTTGCCGGGAAATGATTTTGCTGGAAACCTGCGTGACTCCGGGGAATGACCTGGAAATTCACCCTATTTCTGAAGACCCGGAAAATTACAATCAAGCGCGTTCGGGTATCGGTTGTCGACCTACCCGTCCCTGGGTGGTAGACAAACTCGTCAAATACTTTGGGTTTGCTTACATATCAAAATATCAACCATGGCATCCTGACTTCGATTTAGATTGGCAAAATCCTGTTTCTAAGCTGCTGCATCGCTCCGTTTTTGTTGGTTCCAAACAGGCAATTGTTAATTCCAAACTGTTAACTGAAGTACCCGACTACCAGGCGTATGATCCGGCACTCAAGAAAGTATGGCTGGATGTTGGCTGTCATTTGGGTGAAACCACTCTGGAGGCAGCGCAAAAAGATGATTGCTTACACATTTACGCCTTTGAACCCAATCTTAAGCTAGCGGCTCAACTCAACCAGCAGGTTGCTCACCTGCCGAACTACGCTGTTATCCCAGCGGCTGTAGCGCAGCAGGCTGGAGTCAGTCAGTTTTATCTCAATGCCGCCGATGCTACCAGTTCATTACTACCGTTTAACCCGGAGAGACTAGAAAAATGGATTGGTGGAGAGGAGTTAAAGGTAGAGTCGGTGGAAATTGTGCCCACCGTTCGATTAGATCATTTCCTTGAAAGTTTGGGGATTGACGAGGTTGATTTTCTCAAAATTGATGCTCAGGGGGCTGATTTTGATGTAATTCTATCGGCCGGAGATAAAATTCAGCATGTCATTAAAATTAAGCTAGAAGTAGCAATTACTCCCACCCAACTATATTCAGGAGCAACTAGCAAAGCAGATGTTGTTGCCTATTTAGAAACCTATGGCTTTGTTCTAGTACAAGCAGAGAAGCAAAGTAATGATCAGGAAGAAAATTTAATTTTTATTCGGTGCGATCGCTTCTCAACACTTCCTCATTTTCAAGACATTATTCCCACACTAGCACCACACGCTATTCTCCAGATCGCCACTCACAATATTTTTGTCCGCCCTCTCAAATGCTACCCAGGTTGGCGCTTTAACATTGAATGGGACAATCCGAACCCCAAAATTCAACTCCGTCGGGCAATTTGGGAATACTTCAGAACTAATCAATTAGAGGCAACAATTAAGTTTCGCTGGTACAACGATCTCCAGCTATTTCTATATTTGGGCAATGATTTAAGTAGCCAGTTATTTGTTGCTGGCTGCTACGAGCCGAATGAGTTTAATTTTCTCAGCCAGGTTCTGCAGCCCGGTATGACATTTGTTGATATTGGTGCAAATGATGGATTGTATTCCCTATTTGCCTCCAGTTATGTAGGTGATACGGGTACAGTACTGGCGATTGAACCGAGCCAGCGAGAATTTGAACACCTGCAAGACAATATCAAACTAAATGGAATTACCACAATCAAACCGCTAAAAGCAGCTCTTTCCAATGTTGATGGGCAAGCCAGTTTAAAGGTTGCAAATTACGAGCATGCCGGCCAAAACACACTGGGTGATTTTGTGCATCAAGGTGTATTTTGTACTCAAACAGAACTCGTTGCAGTTCGGCGATTCGATCATCTGGTGGACGAACTTAATCTGAACCAGATTGATGTCATTAAAATGGATGTCGAAGGTGCAGAAAACCTCGTACTCGAAGGGGCCAAACAGGTTTTAGAGAAGCACCACCCACTATTATTACTGGAATTATCTGACCGTTCGTTGCGCACTCAGGGTAGCAGTGCCGCCGAGGTTCTCACTATTTTGCGATCGCTTGGCTACAACACTTTTGAGTTTGGGCAGTTTACTGGTGTCCCCGTGCAATCAACATTAGGTGGTTTACCAGTTGACAACATCATCGCAGCCCACCCAACACGAACCTGGCCTGGACTAACGGAGTTAGATCAAATGCAACACTTACAAACTGAATTAGAGCAAACTCAACAGCACTTGCAACGGACTGAAAGTGAACTGCATCGCTCGCAGACAGCCCTTCAAGAATCCGAATCCAACCTGGAACAAATCCAGAATTCACTGCAACAGTTGGAATCACAGTATCAGCAATGTCAGGCTGATTTGGCCCAAACACAAGCTAATTTAAATTTAGAAGTAGCGGCTAAATTGGAAACAGCGAAGGAAGTAGAGCGGTTACAGGAAGAATTAACCGAGGCTAGAACTGCAGTTAACACCCTGAACACGATTATTGGTGCAATGGAATCAAGCAAATTCTGGCAGGTTCGTAACCTCTGGGTCAATCTATCACAACGATTCGGCGGGAAATAAAAGCCTAGCGAACCTGCCGGACTAGGCACCGTTGTCCACAGGTTCGCTGTTACCTTCGCGTCATCGAACAAATCCTAGCGTTCCTGCTCCAGGCTATTCATCCACTGCCACCAACTATTAAGCGGGAAATAAACAACGGGTGCCCAGAGACTACTGAGAATAGCAGAACTGAGGGCGATGAGCTGGTGATAGGTCCAAATTTCTACCAGGGAGCGATCGCCCTGCAGCGTGTACTGAATTGCCATTACTGTTTCTGCGACCACTGCCATAGCAAAGGCAATTAAGGCAATTGAAATAAAATCTTCCTTCAAGTAACGCTCTTTCCGCAGACGGGCAGTTAAAATGCCAACGAGCATCAAACTAAGAACGTGAGTCGGTACGGGTGCAGTCATACCGTCTTGAATTAACCCCAGGGCTAAGCCTGCCATCGCACCCTGGAAAATTGTCCGTTTCACACTCCAGACAACAACCCAGATCAACAACCAGTTAGGGCCAATGCCTGCCAGTTCCATACCTGGAAACCGGGTTGGGAGAATCAGCAAGCAGAAAAACAAAGAAACCACAGTAACCAGACAATTTACCAACAACCGAGCTAACGGTTGGTCTTGCCACTTCTGGCTAATCAACGATTCACTTTTCATAGGTATCGTCAGGTAGCTGGTTGGGGGCTGGCTTAGTTGGTGTTGCCGTTGGTGCATGAGGTTGCACTACCGCCCATTCCAAGAAGCTCACAGGCGCAGATAGTTCGATAATTGCTTCGGGAGCCGGGCTTTTGTTCAGATTAACTGACTCAACGCGCCCCACCGGTAACCCACCGGGAAACAACTGACTGAGAGCAGACGTTGTCACCACATCACCACGCCGCACGTCTGGCACTTTGTCAAAAAATTCCATCACGGCCCGATTAGTTGACTGTCCACGCATGTAGCCCATAAAGCGACTGCGACTAATCGTCACGCCGACACGACTGGAGGGGTCAGTCAATAACAACACTCGACTGGTATTCGGTGTAACGTTTACCACACGCCCAACGACCCCACCGGGAGCTGTCACCACATAGCCAACCTTAATCCCCGCATTACTGCCGCGCCCAAGCACAATTTGCTGCCACCAATGATCCGCACTACGACCGACAACTGGCAACGACATGCCCTGCGTTGGCGTGGTAGACATATAGCCCAATAATTCACGCAATCGCTGATTCTGACTTTCCATTTCGGTTAGCCGTTGTTGCAACTCCTGCATTTGAGCATTCTCCAACCAGGTCTTAGCAGCTGGAGATGGTTGAAACGGACGAGTTAGCAACTGATATGCTTCAAAAATGAATTTTGCTTCGGTTTGCCGGATCAGAGCAGCAGAACCGATCGCAAGGCTAACCAGAATTACCTGGAGTCGATGTCGATCCCACCAGCGACGCAACGTAAACATTCAAATGATAGATAAGGTTGGGCGAGGTTGAGGCGTTTTCACGTACCGAATGATCAGGCGAACTACCTAAAAACTAAGGAAAGAAACCAGACAGGCACCTTAGACACAGAAAAATTTAAATCGCTACGAAATCAGTCATTGCCTCGTTTAATAGTTGCGTGACCGCCCACTGAAAACACGCTGCAATTGCTGGAAATTTTCTAAGACTCGCCCCGTACCCAGAACAACACAACTGAGTGGATCTGCGGCAACATGAACAACAATCCCAGTTTCATGGCTAATCAAAGTATCGATCCCTTTCAATAGGGCACCACCACCAGCCAGCATAATGCCACGGTCAATAATGTCAGCCGCGAGTTCTGGAGGAGTCCGCTCTAGGGTGCGCTTGACTGCATCAACAATCACCGCCAGTGGTTCGCACATGCTCTCCCGAATTTCAGGCGCTTTCACACTAACAGTACGGGGCAAGCCAGACAGCAAGTGCAAACCACGCACCTCCATCATGGAATCATCATCGACAGGATAGGCAGAGCCGATAGTAATTTTGATCTCTTCAGCGGTGCGATCGCCAATTACCAGGTTATGAACTTTCTTCATATACTGAGAAATCGACTCGCTCAACTCATCACCAGCGACGCGAACCGATTCACTTAGAACGGTACCCTGCAAACTGAGAACTGCAACTTCAGTAGTACCACCACCAATATCAACAATCATGTTACCGGTAGGTTCAGCTACTGGCAGGCCAGCACCAATTGCAGCGGCCACCGGCTCATCGATTAAATAAACTTCCCGCGCTCCGGCTTCTTTAGCAGCATCTTCAACAGCTCGCCGTTCAACCCCAGTCACACCGCTAGGGATACCAATAACAATGCGAGGTGATACCAAAGTCCGCCCTTCATGCACCCGCGCAATGAAGTGTTTGAGCATCAGTTCGGCGGTGTCAAAATCAGCAATGACCCCATCCCGCAGGGGACGCAGTGCAACCACATTGCCAGGAGTACGCCCAAGCATTCTTTTGGCATCTTCACCAACTGCCAAAGGCACCTTTTCATCCTGGTCGATGGCGACCACTGAAGGCTCCTGCAGCACAATCCCTTTTCCTGACACATAAACTAGTGTGTTTGCAGTGCCAAGATCGATACCCATATCCCGCGAAAGGGAAAAACGTCTAAAAAGACCCACTAGCCTCTATGCCTCAAAAACGAATGACCTGGTGCGTAACGTAACTGTAATCAAAGTTGGATTCTATTACGTTTTTGATCCAGCGTCCAGTCAGGGAAACAACCATTAGTCAGCGAAAAATCCCCTAGATGGCCCCTTCCTTTTACTGGAGCAGCGGTACTAAGAAACAAAATTCTAACCAGCACCAACGTTTCAGGAAAACTTGCCAAAAAGGAAATATCACCAAGAAAACTCTTCTAAAGAAGGTTTCTTAATAAGAACATTTTAGTGTACTGGGGTAAAAGTGAGACCAACTGATCAGGGGTTATCTGCGTTAATTTAAATAGACTACCTGTGGCGATCGCTAGTTGATTACTGACAGTCCCCGCTAATGGCTGACCATCCAGGGTCGCCCGCCTGTATGACTTTTATATTTGGGGGTAACAGGTTCCTGGGAAACAGACTTTTGGACAAGTTGCGGCTCTGTTCGTTCTTGCTTTAACCGTAATGAACCGGAGAGTATCGCAGGTGGCGAGAAGATACGTTTGCCCATAGTCTCACAGGTCGGACAAACAGCCGGTTGATCTGACTCTGCCATTGTTCGCCATGCATCAAACACCCCACAGGTATCACAACGAAATTCATACAAAGGCATATAGTTCTCCTTCAGGTCGTATTGGCAAAAAAGGGCGATCGCTACCAAGCTACAGGTAACAGACAGGAGGCAGAAGGCCCAGCTCATTTGATCAACTAGCAACGGATACAGCGCTACCCCCCCTCTGCCTTCTACCCCCTGCTTGAACTACAGGGATATTCCTGACTTTAAGTTCCTGATTGTGATGACTTTCATTAGCCGTGCTGAAATTAGTCGTGCTGAATTAGGATCGGTCGCGCTGGAATGCTACCTGCTTAAACTGGCAGGATATTTTTATCAAAGATCTCTGTGGGAATTGCCACCGTACAACAGGCGTTGGGGATATCTACAATGCCACTGACCCGCCCTTCGACCGGCGCACAACTGAGCAATAGATAAGCTTGTTCACCGGTGTAGCCAAACTTCTTCAAATATTCAATGGCGTTGAGGCAGGCGCGACGATAGGCAATATGGACATCCATAAAATATTGTTTGCCCGTGAACTCGT
Source organism: uncultured bacterium (assembly GCA_964524315.1). Lineage (GTDB taxonomy): Bacteria > Cyanobacteriota > Cyanobacteriia > Leptolyngbyales > Leptolyngbyaceae > CAZGDE01. Next base: position 2,663 of record CAZGDE010000271.1, on the reverse strand, counting down.
CCACTGAAATGCCTTCAAACACCAAATACTCAGAATAGCGAGGCTCGACTGGGCCGGGCTTAAAGATGGGATTCACCATACTGTATTTCTCCATGCCACCTTTAATCAGGTCAACATGCAGATCGATGTAACCCGACATTTCGATTGCGCCGCAGAAGGAAATCTCCCCATCGCCCTGCGAAAAGTGGATGTCGCCCATTGATAGCTTGGCACCTTCCACATACACAGGGAAATAAATGCGTGTCCCCCGTGAAAGATTTTTAATGTCGCAGTTGCCCCCATGTTCACGGGGTGGAACAGTACGGGCAGCCTCTGCGGCGACGCGAGCATATTCCGATTGCGGCAACGTGCCCAAGATGGCATTTTTAGGATTAGGCAACGCCGCCAGCACGGGAGTTTCACCAGCCAATCCAGCCCCATAGGTGCGTAGATCCGGTTGGGTTGCCATAAGTTCGGCTTCCCGTTTGTTCCACTTTGCCAGGAGTTCATGGGAGGGAGCGCACCCGATCAAACCAGGGTGAGTAATGCCAGCAAAGCGCACACCAGGAATGTGGCGGGAAGTTGTATAGATACCTTGAAAGTCCCAAATCGCCTTAGCGGGATTGGGGAAATGATCCGTCAGGAAGCCGCCCCCATTCTTTTTGTCAAAGATGCCCGTAAAGCCCCATTCATCACCCTGCAAGGCCCCGATGTCAAGCAGGTCGACGACGAGAATATCACCCGGTTCAGCACCATTGACCCAAATGGGCCCACTTAAAACGTGAACAACCGTCAGGTCAACATCACGCACATCATCGGGACTGTCATCATTTTTGATTTGGCCATCTGTCCAGTCCTTACATTCGATCCGAAACACATCACCGGGGTTCACCGAAACAACCGCAGGAATATCTGGATGCCAGCGGTTATGGCCGGGCAACTCCTGCTGATCCATCGGCTTGGTGAGATCGACCTTGAACAACGTTTGGGGCATGACATTCTCCTCAAAGAATGTGTGCATGATTGCCGATTCTCATGTGAGAAATCTGCAACACACTTGTCAGAATCCCTTTGAGGAAATGAATTAGTCTGAAAGGTTGCTCAGAGGCTCATAGGAAATAGTTTGTATATCAACATTCCATGACAGGAAAGTTTTACCGGGAAACGGTATTCTATAATACAGATATGAAATGAATTATTTGCTTGTGCGATCGCTGCACCGATAGATTTCACCCAAACCTTGTTTCAATCGCACAATTCAGGAGGTTAAACACTATGAAACTGTTTCATCGCACCCTCATCAAACGAAACACAAAAATAAACCCGGTTGAAACCAACCGGGAGATTGAGAGGGAAACGCAAGGAGAACCAGAAGGATATATTCATCCCAATTTTCGGCATCTTTCCTGGTTACGCCGTCATGGAGATGATCGGTAACACGCCCGTTCATTAGTAACAATTAGCGTGCCCAGTAGATGACATATTTTTCGATTACGGCGAAAAAGCCATAGAGAATGATACCCATCACTGCCAGGGCAATCAATCCGGCAAAGGCAAGGGGAACATCAAAGTTGGAACTGGCAGCCACGATTAAATAACCCAACCCCCCATTGGAAGCAACCGATTCCGAAATGACCGCACCGACAAAGGCAAAAGAGGCGGCAATTTTGAGCGACGCAAAGAGGTAGGGAAGGGTGTGGGGCCAGCCAACTTTTTGAAAGACTTCGACCTGATTGGCACCGAGCGATCGCAGTACATCTTTCATTTCTGGTTCCACCGTGTCCAACCCCAATGCCACATTCACAGCAATGGGAAAGAATGCCAGTAGAAAGGCGGTAATCGTTGCCGGGATGGCATTGGCACCAAACCAAACCGCCAATAGGGGTACCAGTGCCACTTTGGGAATGGTGTTAAACCCAACCAGTAAGGGGTACAGCGTGAGATAGGCAAGGCGGGAATAGCCGATGAGAAAGCCCAGAAAAACCCCGGCGGCGATCGCAAACAGAAAACCCAACATCGTTGTCCATAACGTGCGCCAGGCATTTGTCAGCAATTGCGGGCTATATTGCTGCATCGCACCAAAAATGCTGGAGGGAGCAGGCAAATTAAACTGGGGAATTTTGAATATCCAGACTGCCAGTTCCCAGATCACGAATAGCAAAACCGTCGCGGTGAATGGCAAGATAAAATTTGCCGCTTTCGAGTTAAAAAACTTCTGCATACGTGAATGGGGGAGATTGGAGGACTTGACGACCTGGCGGTAGTGATTTAGTTATGGTGAATATGACGACGGATATCCGAGAAGAGATGGTTGAATTCATCCGTCAGTTCCATATCCAGGGTGCGGGGTCGAGGCAGATCAACCTTAACAGTGTGAATGATTTGACTCGGACGGGGACTCATAACATAGACCGTATCCGACAGGAAAACCGCCTCGCGTAAGTCATGGGTAATCAAAATGCCAACGCACTTGACCCGCATCCACAACTCTTGGAGCATGACCCACATTTCCTCACGGGTAAAGGCATCCAATGCCCCAAACGGTTCATCCAATAAGAGAATTTCTGGTTGGTGAATCAACGCCCGACAGAGCGATGCCCGTTGCCGCATCCCACCCGAAAGTTGCCAGGGTAACTGCTTCTGGAAATCTTGCAATCGCACCGTTGCCAGTAAATCCTGTGCCA
>CAZGDE010000270.1:3334-10092 GCA_964524315.1 uncultured bacterium | reverse complement strand
GTGCTACGGCGGGGGAGACAATCCATGGCTAAAATCCTGCTGGTTGAAGATAACGAAATGAATCGCGACATGTTGTCCCGTCGGCTGGAACGCAAGGGACATCAGATTTTGATCGCGGTCGATGGGGAACAGGGCGTGGCAATGGCCTGCAGTGAGGTTCCCGACCTGATCTTGATGGACATGAGCCTGCCCGTGATGGATGGCTGGGAGGCCACTCGTCAGTTGAAGGCAACCCCTGCGACCAGGGCCATTCCAGTGATTGCGCTGACAGCTCATGCCATGTCTGGCGATCGCGAAAAATGTATTGCCGCCGGATGTGATGACTACGACACGAAACCGGTCGAATTTCCCCGCCTAATGAGCAAAATCCAGGCTTGCCTGGGGCAGGAGGTTAGTTCATGAAGTCCACTTCCAGTCTAATTCTGGTAGTAGATGACGATGAAGCCAGTCGCATTTACTTCTCTCGTCAACTACAACAGTATGATCTGGAGGTGACGGTAGCTGAGAACGGTAAGCAGGCGATCGCCCTGGTCAAGGAGCAACCCTTTGACCTGGTTTTGCTTGACATCGTTATGCCAGAAATGAGCGGGTTTCAGGTCTTGGAAGTGTTCAAAGCAGATCCAAACCTGAGACGCATTCCGGTGGTCATGATCTCCGGGTTAGACGATTTGGATAGTCTGATTCGTTGCATTGAACTAGGGGCGGAAGATTACCTGTTCAAGCCCCTGAACCCGGTACTATTGCGGGCCAGAGTGGCAACCTGTTTAGAACGCTGGAAGCTCCGTGAACAGGAACAGGCCTATTTACAACAACTCCAGACTGAAAAAGCGATCGCCGAAACAGCGAACCGTGCCAAAAGCATTTTTCTGGCGAACATGAGTCATGAATTGCGTACCCCCCTCAATGCCATCATCGGTTACAGTGAAATCCTTCAGGAAGACCTGCAAGAGACGGCTGGAGAATTTATTTCCGATCTGGAAAAAATACGCAGCTCCGGCAAACACCTGCTCAATTTAATCAATGACATTCTGGATATCTCCAAAATTGAAGCAGGCAAAATGGAGCTTTACCTGGAAAATTTTGATATTCCGACTCTGATTGAAGATGTCGTTAAGACAACACACCCCTGGGTTGCTAAAAATGGTAATACGTTAAACGTTGACTGCCCCTCGCACATAGGGAGCATGCACGCCGACCTCAATCGGGTACGGGAAATTTTGCTGAATCTAATCAGTAACGCCGCTCGTTATACAACCAATGGCACAATTACATTGACCGTTGCCAGGGTTGCTCCGCAGGGGGGGGGGCTTATCTTCACCGTCGTTGATACGGGCAGTGGCATTGCCTCTAACCAACAGCAGGCAGTTTTTGAAGTTTTCAGTCGGGCCGAAAATGCTGCCCGTAAAGGTGGGGGAACCGGCCTGGGCCTGGCGCTCAGTCAGCGATTTTGCCAGATGATGGGAGGAACGATTACTGTCAGTAGTGCCCCTGGGCAGGGGAGTACGTTTGTTGTCCATCTACCGGCCAATGTGATTGACCAGCGCGTTGCCGCAGTGCTGGCACCCAGTGAGATACAGCCGCAGGTAGAACTGACGGTGACCGAAGGAAGTTGTTTGATCCTGGTGATCGATGATGATCGCACCGTGCGCGATTTGCTGGTTCGTACCCTGAACCAGGAAGGTTGCCGTGTCGTTACCAGTTGGTGTGGTGAAGAAGGGCTACGTCTGGCCCGGGAATTGTGCCCCAATTTAATTGTGCTGGACATGCTAATGCCAACGGTTGATAGCTGGGCTGTGCTGTCTACCCTGAAAGCCGATCCGGTGCTGGCAGATATTCCGGTTGTGATGATGGCGATCGCCAATGACCAGAATTTGGCCTTCACCCTGGGCGTGTCGGACTACCTGACCCAACCTGTTGACTTTAAGCGACTGGTCACTCTGCTGCGGGCTTACGATACGATTGCCCCTAACCAACGCGCCCTGCTGTTGTCAGAAGATTCCACCACCTACCAGATGGTGCAGCGATTGCTGGAAAAAGAAGGTTGGCAGGTGGCGATCGCCGACAACTGGCAAACCGCCCTGGAATTGACAGACCAGTTGCCACCCGAACTGATTTTGCTCGACCTCATGTCCCCCCATGTGCAAGGTTTGGAATTTATTGCTAACCTGCGCCAACACCAGGTGTTGCACTCTACCCCAGTGGTGGTCATTGCCACCAACGAAATTTCCCGGGATGAACGGCTATGGCTCCACCGCCGCATTGAAACCCTGTTTCAACACAATGGTTACAGCAGCGAGCGATCCTTAATCGAAATCCGTCGATTAATTACAGCCTGTCGACGGTCGAACGTTTGTATCTAACCGGGGTACACCAGTAGGAGTATTTTGCATGACCTTGCGTAAACGCACACTGACCATCATTGGTGCCACACTCATAGGACTGAACGCCGTTCTTTATAGCATTTCCTCCACCCTGCTACTGGGTAGTTCCATCAAGGCCGAAGAACAAGATACCCAGCAGGTTGTTAAGGGGGTCTTAAATGTATTTACGCAAAGCCTAGAACAATTCAATGAAAGCTTTAATGATTGGGCGATTTGGGATGATGCCTATAAATTTTTGCAGGATGGCAACCAGGCATTTATCGAATCCAACCTGATTGACCCGCAATTGGCGTATATGCGGATCAACCTGATTATGTTTATTAACACATCCGGACGCGTCGTGTTTGGCACCGGGTTTGACCTTAAGAGCCAACGGCAACGACCCATTCCGGCAGCACTAAAACCCCATTTAGTCATAACTGATCCACTGCTGAAACACACCGATACTGCCAGTAGCCTGAGTGGTATTGTATTACTGCCCGAAGGCCCAATGATGATTATCTCTCGTCCCATTCTGACCAGTGAAGGCAAAGGCCCCATTCGGGGGTTCCTGGTCGTCGGACGGTATTTGGATGAGGCAGAGGCATTCCGATTCGCTAAATTGGTACGGCTCCCGGTGTTTCTCCACGGTGCGAATCAGGTTGCCCTCCCAGAGGGGCTAAAGTCATCCAAGTCGGCATCCCATGACCAGCTTTCACTGCTGGTCAAACCCATCAACGACCAGACGATTTCTGGTTATGCACTCCTGGATGATATCTACGGCAAACCTGCCCTGTTAATTCGGGCGGATAATCCCCGCACCATCTACCAGCAAGGGCAGGCAAATCTGCGGTACCTGGCAGGAGCCATCCTGATTGTGGGTATGGTGTTTTGTGGTGTAACGCTGTTACTGCTGGAAAAATTGGTGCTGGCACGTTTGGCCCGCCTCAATCGGGAGGTGGGCGGTATTGGGATTGGTGGTGACTTATCGGGCCGGGTAACGGCGCTCGGTCAAGATGAGTTAACCAATCTGGCCAACAACATTAATCGGATGTTGACGACACTGGAAAACTATCAGCGGGAACGGCAACATGCAGCATTGGAATTGCAAAAAGCGAAAGAAGCGGCCGAACACGCGAACCATTCCAAGAGTCAGTTTCTGGCCAATATGAGCCATGAACTGCGAACCCCCCTCAATGCCATCATTGGCTACAGTGAAATGCTGCAGGAAGAAGCGGAAGAACTAGGACAGGAAGAGTTCATTCCCGATATGCAGAGAATTCATGGTGCTGGTAAACATCTCCTGGGCCTGATCAATGACATTCTAGACCTCTCCAAAATTGAGGCAGGCAGAATGGATCTCTACCTGGAAACCTTCGATATTACTAACATGATCGACGAAGTTGTCCATACGGTACAGCCGCTTGTCGAGAAAAATGGCAACCGTCTGGTGGTCAACTGTAGTGATAATCTGGGCCACATTCATGCCGACCTGACCAAACTTCGCCAGAATCTATTTAACCTGCTGTCCAACGCCAGTAAGTTCACTGAAAAAGGCACAATTACGCTAACTGTCGACAAAGTGACATCAGATACCCCCACCCCCAAGGCCCAACTCCCACCCCCTTATATCAGCTTCACCGTTGCTGATACTGGCATTGGCATGACCGATGAGCAAACGTCCAGGCTGTTCCAGGCGTTCACCCAGGCGGATGCATCGACCACGCGCAAATACGGTGGAACTGGCCTGGGATTGGCAATTACGAAGCGATTTTGCCAAATGATGGGGGGCGATATTACTGTCTGCAGTGCTGTGGAGCAGGGCTCTACCTTTGTCATGGTTTTACCTGAATGGGTGGTTGACCCAAAAACCAAAGCCGAATCAACCACGATCGCCAAATCAGAATCAAATATGGAGGGTGCCTGTACAATTCTGGTGATTGATGATGATGCCACAGTACACGACCTCATGCGACGGTTCCTATCCAAGGAGGGTTTTCATGTGGCAAGTGCCACAACGCCTGAACAGGGCTTACGAATGGCGCGTGAGTTACGCCCTGATGCCATCACACTAGATGTAATGATGCCCGGTAAGGATGGTTGGACGGTTTTGGCAACGATCAAAGCCGATGCCCAAATTGCTGACATTCCAGTCATTATGTTAACGATGGTGGACGACAAGACAATGGGGTTTTCCCTGGGGGCAACCGATTATTTGATGAAGCCGATTGACCGCGATCGCCTGCTGGCAAGCCTGAAAAAATGTGGCTGTAACCCCACCCGCGTTTCCATGCCGGAACCATTACCGGAATCATCAGTGACCAAATAGGACGGCTGTTCCTAAACTATCCAGAAGGGCGCATTTAACCGCGAAGAGTTACTTGAAGAGTTACTTAAAGCGAAGAGTCATTTAGAAGAGTCACTTAAACGGGTGCAACCAAATCTTCAATTTCTCTCACCATAGTTTAATTGCCAGAACATCAGCCGAAGTCTGATGATGAAGGCACTGCCATTTTTCCGGATAGGCCGGACCTATGAGGGCGAACAATGAGTGCCGAGAACGGTTCAATGCTGATAGTCGATGACGTGGAAGCAAATCGCGATTTGCTAGCACGGCGACTGAAACGGCAAGGACATACCGTCGCGATCGCTGAAAACGGGCGGCAGGCGATCGAGCTGTTGCAAAATCAGCAGTTTGACTTGATTCTGTGCGACATCATGATGCCAGAGATGAATGGGTATGAGGTGTTAGAACACCTCAAGGCCGACCCCCTTCTACGACACATTCCCATCATCATGATCTCGGCATTGGATGATATGGACAGTGTCGTGCGCTGTATTGAATTGGGCGCGGAAGATTACCTGTTCAAACCCTTCAACCCGACCTTACTCAAAGCTCGTGTTAATGCCTGCCTAGAGAAAAAACGCCTACGGGATCAGGAACAGGCTTATCTAAAACAACTTCAGGCTGAGCAGGAAAAGTCAGAACGGTTGTTATTAAGCATTTTGCCGAAGTCGGTAGCGGAGCAATTGAAACAAACTCAGGGGACAATCGCAGAAAGTTTTGCCGAAGCGACGGTTCTGTTTGCCGATATCGTCGATTTTACAGCGATGTCGAATCATCGTTCACCAATTGAAATGGTGAACCTGCTCAACCAAATCTTCTCTGCCTTCGATAATCTGGCAGAGGAACACGGTCTGGAAAAAATTAAAACCATTGGTGATGCCTACATGGCGGTGGGTGGTATCCCCATTGCCCATCCTAACCATGCCAGTGCGGTGGCTAATATGGCATTGGATATGCAAACGGCGATCGCCAAATTCAATACCGCCACGGGTGAATCATTTAACATTCGCATTGGTATCAGCACCGGCCCCGTTGTAGCTGGGGTGATCGGCACCAAAAAATTCATCTATGACCTGTGGGGCGATACCGTTAATATTGCCAGTCGCATGGAATCCCACGGTGTGCCCGGTTGCATCCAGGTAACAGAAGCCACCTATCAAGCCCTGAAAAATCACTACGAATTAGTCGAGCGTGGCGTTATTCCCGTCAAAGGCAAGGGAGATATGCAAACTTACTTTATTACGGGTAAAAAATAACTGTCCAAGGGCGATCGCCCTTGGACAAAGAATATGGTGGTGCCAGCAATCATTCCACCCTCATCCCCAACCCTTCTCCCTAAGGAGAAGGGGGCTAGAAGCTTTGTTACCGCTCCTGTGGGGATGACAGGCTTGCTCAAGCAGGTTTTTTACACCGGTAAGGCATCACCAAATTGGGCTGGAGTTGCTGTACCAGAATAAATCACACCTCGCTGCACATCCAGCGTCACAATTTCGCCTTCGCGAATGGCAGATGTGGCATGATTGACACCAACAATGACGGGCACTCCCAAACGCACAGCAATTACCGCCGCATGGCTGGTTAAGCTACCATCTTCCGTGATGATGCCTGCCGCCTTCTTGATGGCATCGATGTAGTCAGCAGTAGTTGAACGGGCTACCAGGATATCGCCCGCATTGAAATGGCTGGCAGTCGTGATGTCATGCACGATGCGGGCCCGACCACTAACAGAACCCTGACCAATGCCGATACCCTTACCACGCACGGCAGTCACCACTTCCACCTTGATTAAATCCGTCGAACCGGCAACCCCCTGCAACGTACCAGCAGTGAGAACTACCAGGTCGCCTTCATGGAGTAATTCCTTCTCTTGGGCAACGCTCAGGGCTGCCTGGAAGGTTTGCCCGGTTGAGGGTAGATCCAGTACTAGCAAGGGTTTAACACCCCAAACCAGTTGTAGTTGACGCGCCACATCTACATGGGGAGTTACGGCCAGAATAGGTTTCTTGGGGCGAAACTTGGAAACATTACGGGCAGTTGCACCGGTTTTAGTC
>CAZGDE010000270.1:0-3324 GCA_964524315.1 uncultured bacterium | reverse complement strand
GGGTCATGATTGCCGCTGAATTAAGTTGTTCCGCAATTTGCCCGACTGCCCGACTGATGGCGTTGGGAATGGAACGCCCCGTATCTTCCAGGGGACGAGCTCCTTTCTCTTGCTCAATCCGGATGGCAATTCGGGCCATAGTGGCTACTGCTTCCACGGGATGCTTACCCACAGCGGTTTCATTTGACAGCATGACCGCATCGGTACCATCCAAAATTGCATTCGCCACGTCAGAAATTTCCGCCCGCGTCGGACGGGGGCTGTGTACCATGCTATCGAGCATCTGGGTTGCCGTAATCACGGGGATACCCATGCGGTTGGCAGTGGCGATCAATCGTTTTTGTAAAACCGGCACATCTTCGGCGGGTAACTCTACCCCCAGGTCACCCCGTGCCACCATTACTCCATCACTGATGGAAAGGATGGCATCCATTTCTTCGATCGCCTCGTGCTTCTCAATCTTGACGATCACCGGGACATTTTTACCCGCATTGGAAATAAGTTCTTTAATTTCCAAAACATCCTGAGGATTACGGACGAAACTGAGAGCCACCCAGTCTACACCCTGGTCTAAACCAAACATCAGGTCTTTTTTATCTTTGTCGGTCAATGCTTTGATCGACAGGTAGACACCGGGGAAGTTGACCCCTTTGTTATTGGACAGAGGGCCACCAACAACCGTGCAACAGTGAAGTTCGCGGGCTTCCCGATCGACCTTTTCGACAAACATCTCAACTTTGCCATCGTCCAGGAGGATGGTGGAATTTTCGGGTACTTCATCCGCCAGGTATTCGTAGGTAATAGAACTGATTTCTTGATTACCAATAAGGGGCTTGCTGGTCAGAATGAAGCGATCGCCCTTGTTCAGAATAATGGAACCATTTTCAAACCGTCCCAACCGAATTTTGGGCCCCTGGAGGTCTTGCAAAATGCCAACAGGTTGATTCAGTTCAAACGATGTTTGCCGAATCAGGCGAATGCTGCGCTGGTGATCTTCGTGGGTACCGTGGGAAAAGTTGAGGCGAAACGTCGTCGCCCCTGCCTCAATCAGCGCCCGAATAACACTAGCTGTACTGGTAGCAGGGCCAATTGTGGCAACAATCTTGGTTCGACGTTGAAGATCTGGTGAGTGCATGGACAGGAATCAGGGGAGAGGGAAGATAATAGCCGTGATCGGGAAGAAAAACTAATAAAGAAAAGCTAAAGAAAAGCTAATAAGTCTATTAGGGTCAGTTTCCCGCATTCTAGTGGGGTGTTGCAAGTACTTAACATACGGCACAAGGGATGGTATCACGTTTAGCCCCCTTGCCTATCTTCCCTGAGGTAAAGAAACCGGGATTATCAGGTTAAAAGTTACAACAAATGGGGGCGTGGCCGTGCCACCCCCCGTTGCAAGATAACCCACTGAATGTTGTCTTTCTTTGTTGGTGCGAGTTCTAACCCAGGTGGCTGTGATTTTCTTGCCATTAGGCTGAACCCATCCCGCCAAAATGTTCTGACGGGATGTAATTTTGGTACGGGATATTTTGCGCTCTAGAAGGTATAAGTTGTCCGCATGATGCCAATGAACACATCGTCATTGTCCCCATTCTGGTTAATCGCTGGTAACCAGATAATCCCTGGGGTCAGGGTGATGTTGTTGAACAGCGGAAACTTATACATCGCTTCAACATGGATAGCATCGTGGCGATCGCGCACCGTCCGCTGGTTATCATCCACTACCACCCCTTTCAGGGTAGGTTCCGTACCAACGATAATGGCACCCAGAGCCCCCCGTTTGAACAGGTCAGGAAAGGCCAGCGTCCCCGCATAGTTCCAGATATCCGCGTCGCCATATTCGATCAAGCGAGCTTTCGTTAAGCCTGCCCAACCACCAATGACAAAACCAGGAGCGACCCGAAACGATACCTGGGCACCATAGGAGTTACTGACAATGGGAGTGCTAACAGGGAAAAGCGGCGCAAAACTTTGGGCCCCGGGGAGCAAATTACCAAGGAACGTTCCTGTGGCCGTCCCAGCACCGCCGTAGCGGAAGGCCCCGGCATCATCGTAAGCGTGGACATAGCTTAAACCGAGTTTGAAGCGATCGCCCCCAAACACGACCTGTCCCAGGGCGGAGTAGTTGCCATTGAACAGGCCAGCATCCTGGCCAGGGTCACTGGCCCGATTAGCGATGTAGCCAAAGTCAAACCGAATTGCTTTTGTTAACTTGACATTGACACCCACCCCGGCACCATTGCCCCCAATTCGAAAAATGGGGTTGTGTTGCCCAAAGCGGGAGAGGGCACCGCTCCCCCCGTCCTGATCGTCCAGGTAGGGGTTAACCGTATCCGCGTAGTAGTAGTGGGAGCCACCGTTGGCAAAGACGTTGACTGCGACCTTTTCACTCAGTGGAAACCGATAGCTGAGCAAACCAACGTTGACGGAGTTGTCACTATCTGCCACCGATGAGTTGTCGTAGGCTAACCGGCCCTCGTTGGCAAATAGCAGATAGGCGGGATTGGCTCCTCCAGTAGTTCCACCGGTTGCCAGAATCGGGATGGCATTACCTGCTTCCAGGCGCGTTGTTAACAGATCCTTACCGGAAAAACTGGTCAGGAAATTTAGCCGAACACGATTTTGTAAGACGGGTTGCCCTGCGTCATCCACATCGGCGCGAACACGACCAAAGCCGGTAATATTATCCCCACCGAAGGCGTCACCACGGGAGAAAATGACTTCTCCCGAAAGCTTGGTGGTGGTAGAAAACTGTTGCACCTCCAGGGTTGCTGTGCGAACATCCAGCGTATCGATGCGGCCACGCAAGGTTGCCAGTTCGGCAGCAAATTCTTCCTGTAATCGTTGGATGGCAACGAGATCTTCTTTCCGCACCAGGTCGGCCGTTGCCGCTGCAATCAGTTCATTGATGCGATCCATACAAGCATTTAAGCCAGCCGCAAATTCAAAGCGACTTAATGCCTGGTTGCCCCGGAAGGTGCGATCGGGATAACCCACGATGCAACCATACCGTTCAACCAGCGATTGCAACGCCTGAAATGCCCAGTCGGTTGGCTTAACATCAGTTAACTGGGACACAGAGGTCACCTGATCCATCCCAGATAGGGCAGGCTCACCCTCACTAACATCAGCCGCGATCGCCCCACTGCTGCTGATCGTACTAATGGCGATCGCCCCGGCTAAGACAACCCCAGTCCCCAGAAAACGGTTTAACAATGCACCTTGAAATGGCGTTTTTGACATTTTTTTCTCCTCACAACCACTTAACCCATCAACCTTTTACCATAGGAAACGGGTGAGCGAACTTTAAGAAACGCTACTTCTGGG
>CAZGDE010000269.1:0-10100 GCA_964524315.1 uncultured bacterium | reverse complement strand
AAAATTTCCTTCCAGTGCCCTATTATTGCTAGCAGAACTAGGGCTTCAGCGATATGAAAGATGACGGTCCTAATCTTCACCAAGAATTGATTGAATATTCGGCTGAGTCTGAAATTATGACTCAGCTAAATAGTGGTCAACTCTTAATGGTCAATAGTCGTCGTCGGAATGGCTTGATTATTTATAAACGGTTCCATGCTGAATTCGCTGGCCCTGGTGCAGCAGTTGGCAGTTTTTTTGATGTTGATTGCAAACAAGCAATTCCTGTAGGTGATCTCTCTTTAATTTGTCCAGAATCTCAAGAGGAGCGACAGAAAGCATATCTCATTAGACGGCAATGGATTCGCTTGACGCAGCAACTCACAGATAATCCTGTCCCACTGCAAAGAGCGCAGATGATCTTGAATCAGTTTGAGAACTATTTTGGTCCAGAAACTGTTGCCCAACTTCCCGACGAAGCGTTTGCGCTTCTAGTAGGTGTTTTGCCGCAAACAATAAGAATGATGCGGCGTAATTCCGAAAATTTAGATATGAAAATGAAAACGTCGTAGATATAGGCTGTATAGCGGTATCAGGCGGGATAAATGCGTAAGCGTCGATTGGGTTCTTCACCAAAACTGCGAGATTTGAGATGATAGTGTTCTACTAACTCGTGCTGCATCCGTCGTACATTGGCAGAACGAGGTAGTAATTCAACTGGTTGACCTTTCGGGATAACAATTTGCTCGACGGCTAATCGAGCTTCTTCTAACGCTTCAATTTCGTCATCATTGCCACTTCGCATGAATAGCCTGAGATCGTTAGTATCAGGCAGAGTTGGATCATCCATATTAAGGAGTCGACGTAAGCCATGAGCAATTTGCGGCATTGTGCTGGCTTTGATTGTATGAATTGGTACTTGATGAGCTTTTGCAATCTGACGTAGTTTGGAATGATTTTTGACGTGCGATCGCAAGGCTAACACAGCATCTGCGTTATCAATATCTTTGGTTAGTAAAATGGGTAAATTTAATGTGCGGATAACCTGTTCTAATTGATGGCGACTTACACCGTAGGGATAGATGTAAATGCTATCTTCACCATTAGAACCTACTTCTCTTCGAATTTCCTCATGTTCGTCCTGCTCGTTATCTGCAAAGAGCGTGGATGCATTGAGCGAGTCACGACCTTGATTAAATGGACTTTGTAAGGATTCATCTAGCAATTGTTCAAACTGTTGTTGCTCCGGGGAACGCTCTGTGAATTGCGGTGAGGTTACAGGGCGCATTCGTCCAGAGGAACGCCAACCTCGCCTTTGATGATGCCCTTGGCTAAGGTCGGTATTATCTAGAAGTGGATCCAAGCTACCAAATTGACTAAAAGGACTACGTATAGGCTTGGGCCCTACTTGTTCTGACGACGAATCACTGGATAATTCGTGAGTAATTAAGATCTTGCCAGATTCACTGAGCGTTCGCACCTGAGGATTTGGTTGTCGTCCACGCAGCAAATGGTCAATGGTATCAGCGACTTGCTCATGCACAACCCATCGCTGACGTTCTAACATCTCGATCGCAATGTCAAAAGTAGGTGGAGCTTTGCGTTCCAATACGCTCTTTTGACTCCCTCGTCTGCGGGCTTCCTCATCACCTAAGGTAACGGATTGGATACCACCGATTAAATCTGACAAGGTCGGGTTTTTGATCAAGTTTTCCAGGCGGTTACCGTGGGCTGTTCCAACTAATTGCACGCCTCTTTCGGCGATCGTTCGAGCTGCAAGTGCTTCTAGTTCCGTACCAATTTCATCAATGACGATGACCTCGGGCATATGGTTTTCCACTGCCTCAATCATGACTTGGTGTTGTAGCTCTGGTCGTGCTACTTGCATCCGACGGGCTCGTCCGATCGCTGGATGAGGAACATCTCCATCTCCTGCGATTTCATTAGAGGTATCGATGATGACAACACGCTTGTCTAACTCATCTGCTAGAACTCTGGCGATTTCCCGTAAAGCAGTAGTTTTCCCCACCCCGGGACGGCCTAACATGAGAATCGATCTGCCGCTTTCAACTAGGTCGCGAATCATACCAATCGTGCCAAAAATGGCCCGACCAACTCGACAAGTTAACCCAATGATGTCACCACGGCGGTTGCGAATGGCACTGATTCGGTGCAAAGTTCGTTCAATCCCAGCCCGGTTATCACCACCAAAATCGCCAACCTTTGCGATGCAATGATTGAGGTCTGCTTGAGAAACTGGAATTTCGGATAAATATTCAGCTTTACCTGGAAACCGAGCTTCTGGTCGTCGGCCCAAATCCATCACTACTTCAATGAGAACCTCTTTCTGCAGGTGTTTCTCTAACTGTTGGTGAATTGCTTCAGGCAAAATCTCCAATAGCTTGCTTAAGTCGTCTGTACCATTCATGTCAGTGTTAATCGAGTCGGTTTGTTGCCCAAATCAGTGGTTATGATTAGCTGTCTCAATTGGCGTGAAAGCCGAATGGCGATCCAGTTAAGGAGACTGTAGGTAGTAAATAGCTCATCATTAAAAATCTTGTGATAGTTGGCTTAGTTCATGCAGTACGCTTCAGTTGAGAGACAAGTGAGTTGGCTAATTGAACTGCTTGCCAGAGGAGTTCTGGTATCTCTTCTAAGTGATGAAAGTTAGGAGGGGTGAGGCTTGGTAGTGTAATGAATGCATCTATTGGATGATCCGCAGCAGCCATTGTGCCAGCCGAAAAACTCTCTAGTAGAGGTTTTTTAGTTGGCTGGACAGGAGGCAATGCTATGTCGCGTGCTTCTAGTTGATGAAGCACTGGTGTAAGTAAACTACGGGCATAGCTACCATATGCAACACCTGCAATCGAAGGCTTAGTCTTCGTGACCACGGAAGCCTTCGAGGGTTTTAAACTGGGTTCCAGAAGCCCTAGAGATTGCAATTTAGGTACAGTATGATGATTGGTTCCCCCTGCAAGTTGCACATAACCGGGCAACTTTGCTGCAATTACCTTCTGTGCTAATTTGATGGTGGATCGGGTTGCACCTATACCGATGTCCCCACTCATAGGGCGGCCATCTGTTTGCCAAATAAGGGGACATGGCAGCGGGGTAATCATGTCATAAAGTGACATCAAGTAATCAATTAAGCCGTCCCCATCGGGGCAACTAATGGCTATAAGTTTAAGGTGTTTGGCTGAGGCAGATATTGCTTCCCAGAGTCGACGAAACTCGCTCAGTCGACCAATTTGCGTATGAATCTCGATGGCATCAACACCAGTTTCAAATACCAGAGGCGCGATTGCCGTCGGTGTTGATACATAAGCCCGTGTCACAATATGCTGGAACGGACAAACAGGTAAACAGCGACCACAACCGTAGCAGCGATCGCTAATCACTCCTGTAAGGTTAATTGCACTAACTGGACAAATTTTTTCGCAAGGCCGAGGACAATCTGATGGGCAGTTCTCTGCGATGAATTCTGCTTTGCGGAAGTGGGGATCTTCGCCATCATTGAAACTGACCATTAACCAAGGTAACCCCTGGCAAGCAAAGCCTTTGGCTTGCGCACTTTCTATTAGAGGGAGTGCCGCTCTTAATGCCTCCTTGGCAACAGAAATAACGGCCGGATCAGCTGCCACATCAATACAATCGGCTCCAGCCAAAGTGTACGCCAGAATCAGGTTCCGAATCACAGGAAGATGCTGAAAGCTGGCGCCACAGATGAGCTTAAACCAAGAGCTATTCTGGAGGGAATGAAGAGGATAGTGCAGATCAATCACCCTTACATGGTAATGCCCCGCTTTAAAAATGGCGAGGCATTACGAGACTAAATTGTGCTCGTCAAACACATATCCAGTTTGACATCTGACGGGGACAATTGCAGATTCTGATTTCAAATGATATAGATATTTGCTTGGCGAATCTAAAAAGCAGATCTTCTACTAGCCGTGACTTAAGGTCATGCTGAAAGCACAACTTTCTTTAAGGGTTCCCAACGAAAATAGCGATCGCCACCTAGTTCAACGGCAATTTTCACCCGTGGTTCAACGGCTGGTAAATTTGCTAAGTAGTCCAGTTCCTGGCTGGTGAGGATATTACCCTCAATAATCCATAGCAATAGCCCCTTAGAGTTTGACGGTAACTGTTCCAAGTTTGATGACACGATTGGTGGCAAGAAATACCGATATCCAACCATAGCTCCAGATACACTACCGCTTTTCTTACCTAGATGGGGTGGTCGTACACCATGAACTCCCATCAGATACATTGCCACATCACCTAAACCACGCGCCGTGATAGCTAAAGATGTATAACCAGCGGCACGGATCCGACGCCTATAACGTCCCTCAAATCCTCCTTCCAAGGGGACGTATAGACCTAAAGCGCCATGAGCTTCTAAATCACGAATTAGTTGACCGCCAGAAGTAATCAGTGCCATACGCGCAATTCTGCTCTATTTAATAGTTGCTGAAAATTGAGCCCCAACGGGGAAAAAACCATGCTCACATGGACTTAGTGTCGCATGATGTTTACGCTAGAGTCTAATCATAAATCGTAATGATAATTATAGATAGGCGCTTGACCTCAGTTAACCTTGATTTTTGAATGGCTCTATCTACGCATATAAGCATCCATGCTATCTATGCCTGTGGATAACCATGGGTATAGATAAGGAGATCTTTGGTTGAACCCGTGTTTGCCCTTCCAGGCTTCCATATTGAATCAGAAGCTTGCTGGAATTAGTTTTCATAGTTGTCTACCGTCCGCTTAAGGGGGTTTGGTGAGATAGAGCTTGGACAAGGTCGAATTTTTTAAAGATCCCCCTAGACAAAAGCAAGTTTATTGCACTATATTGAGTAACTGCCGCTGAATTATTGGCTGTGAGTGTCCGGTTGAAAAGCAGAGCTTTTCGACGCGCGATCCTTCCTGTGGTAAAGGATACTGAATAGTTTTCTGTTCAAGTCCTCTCAGGTGATGTGAATCTGATACTCAAATTGTTGATTGGCTGTAATTAGCTGATTTCAGGTCAAGTAGGCTTTGTTGGTGGTTCTACGGAGATAATTCCTCCGGCCATTTTCTTTGTTCTACTAATTAATTTGTGGCTCGACAAGGTTATGAATCCGAAAGGTTAGTTCCTTGTCATCTTGTAGTGTGTAAGTAAAGGGAGTCCAGACCGTGTCCGTTGGCATTCTTGGCACCAAACTTGGTATGACGCAGGTGTTTGACGAGGCGGGGAAAGCTATTCCCGTTACCGTTGTTCAGGCGGGACCATGCACCGTGACGCAAGTCAAAACAGTGCAAACGGACGGTTATTCCGCCATTCAGGTTGGATACGGTGATGTATCTCAAAAGGCGCTTAATAAGCCAGAGCTTGGTCACCTTGCTAAATCTGGTGCTTCTCCTGTGCGTCATTTGTGCGAGTACCGTCTGGAAAATTCGGCTCAGTATGAGTTAGGTCAGCAAATTAAGGCTGATGCTTTTGCTGCTGGGCAGGTTGTTGATGTCATCGGTACCAGTATTGGTCGTGGGTTTGCTGGCTACCAAAGACGGCATAACTTTAAGCGAGGGCCAATGGCGCACGGTTCTAAGAACCATCGTCTGCCTGGTTCTACTGGTGCTAGTACAACTCCTGGTCGTGTCTACCCCGGTAAGCGTATGGCGGGTCGTCTGGGTGGCGGGCAGGTGACTGTACGCAAGTTAACGGTTGTTCGAGTTGATGCAGAACGTAATCTGTTGCTCATTAAGGGAGCTGTTCCTGGTAAGCCTGGTGCTTTAGTCAATGTATTGCCTGCTAAGAAAGTAGGTAATAAGTAAACACGTTTTGATGTCAATGTTTGTCGACCAGGCGTAATGTGTGGGCGATCGCCGCAAAGCTGAGACAGGGATTTATAGATATGGTTGATTGTGTTGTTAAGGATTGGCAAGGTGCGGATACGGGTAAAGCTTCATTGGAACTAAGGGTTGCCAGTGAAAATAGTGCAGCCCATATCGTTCATCGCGCTCTTGTCCGTCAACTGGCGAATGCGCGTCAAGGTACGGTTTCTACTAAGACTCGTGCCGAGGTTAGTGGGGGTGGTCGTAAACCCTGGCGACAAAAAGGAACGGGCCGGGCTCGTGCGGGCTCAAGCCGTTCTCCTTTATGGCGTGGTGGCGGTGTGATCTTTGGTCCTAAGCCCAGAGATTATTCCCTTAAGATGAACCGTAAAGAGCGGCGGTTGGCACTCCGAACTGCGTTGCAGAGTCGGGTCGACGACTTGATTGTGGTTCAAGATTTTGCTGATAAGCTGCCTCGCCCAAAGACGAAAGAAATGGTCAAGGCTCTGACCGGTTGGGGGGTTGAATCAGGTTCCAAGGTATTACTGATCCTCGCCGGACGAGAAGAGAATATTTATTTGTCTGCCCGTAATATTGCCAATTTGCGGTTGATTTTAGCTAACAACCTGAATGTATTTGACTTGTTAGCGGCAGATAAGATTGTCGCTACTACGTCTGCTCTCGCCAAAATTCAGGAGGTGTATGGTGACTAAGTATGATGCTGGAACTCTTGCTGATTTGATTCGCCGCCCGATCGTAACGGAAAAGGCGACTATTCTTCTGGAAAACAATCAGTATACGTTTGAGGTAGTTCCTAAGGCCACTAAGCTGCAAATCAAAGATGCAATTGAGTCTTTGTTTGATGTCAAAGTTGTGGCTGTAAATACACAAAATCCACCTCGCAAAACTCGTAGGGTTGGTAAATATATTGGGCATCGTGCGCTCTATAAACGTGCGGTCGTGACATTGGCACCAGGTGACTCTATCACGCTATTTCCAGAGGTTTAGTAGCTTTACCTCTTCTCTGCTAGTTAATCTTGCATCCGCTGTTTTTTGTCCCATTAATAACGTGGCATTATGGGTATTCGTCTTTATAATCCCTACACACCTGGTACTCGTCAACGAGTAGTTTCTGATTATGCGGAAGTTACCAGATCAGAACCAGAGAAGTCGCTAACCGTTTCCATCCATCGAGCGAAAGGTCGAAATAATCGTGGTGTGATTACTTGTCGTCACCGTGGTGGTGGTAGCAAGAAGTTATATCGCATTATTGATTTCAAGCGTGACAAGCGGAATATCCCTGCCAAGGTTGTTTCGATTGAATATGATCCGTTCCGTAACGCCCGAATTTCGTTGTTGCATTACCAGGATGGTGAAAAGAGATACATTCTCCATCCTGCGGATTTGGCCGTAGGAGCAACGGTGCAATCTGGTGACAATGTTCCCATTGAAGTTGGTAACGCTCTGCCGCTAGCCAATATTCCCACTGGAACAATTGTTCACAATGTTGAATTGGTTCCTGGTAAGGGTGGGCAAATTGTTCGTGCAGCAGGTACTAGTGCACAGGTAACTTCTAAAGAAGGTAACTATGTTTTGTTGAAGTTACCTTCTGGGGAACGCCGTTTAATTCGGCGAGAATGCTACGCAACAGTTGGCAGCGTTGGTAATGCTGAAGTTCGAAATACTAGTCTGGGCAAGGCTGGACGTAAGCGTTGGCTTGGTCGTCGTCCCGAGGTGCGTGGTAGTGTGATGAACCCGGTTGATCACCCCCATGGAGGTGGTGAAGGACGTGCGCCAATTGGTCGTTCTGGCCCTGTTACGCCTTGGGGCAAGCCAGCTCTGGGTTACAAGACGCGGAAGAAGAAGAAGCTAAGTAATGCACTGATTGTGCAACGCCGTCGCCGTTCTTCTAAGCGGGGTAAAGGTGGACGGGATTCATAATTGATAGGGAGAACGTAAGTATGGGTCGCTCACTCAAAAAAGGTCCATTTGTTGCTGATCATCTGTTGAAGAAAGTAGAAGCTCTTAATGTTAAGGGTGATAAGCAGGTGATTAAAACTTGGTCTCGGGCCTCTACCATTTTGCCCCAGATGATTGGACATACGATCGCCGTCCACAATGGTCGCCAGCATGTTCCGGTTTATGTAACTGAGCAAATGGTTGGGCATAAGTTAGGTGAGTTTGCGCCAACTCGCACCTTTAAAGGGCATGGTGGCGATAAGAAAGCGAAGCGGTAAGGAGTTTAGCTGGTAGCGATCAGCTATTGGCTGGAGGAAAATTATGCCTGTTGAAATTTCAAATCAAGTAAAAGCAACTGCTCGTTACATTCGCATGTCTCCCCATAAGGTGCGACGTGTTCTTGATCAGATTCGGGGACGTTCTTATCGAGAGGCGTTGATTGTCCTGGAGTTCATGCCCTACCGTGCCTGTGAACCGGTACTGAAAGTGCTTCGTTCTGCAGCAGCAAATGCTGAACACAATGGAGGCTTTAACCGTGCGGAGTTGGTGGTTTCTGAAGCTTATGCTGATCAGGGGCCTGTTCTGAAGCGGTATAGACCTCGTGCGCAAGGGCGAGCCTATCAGATTCGTAAGCCGACTTGTCACATTACCATTGCGGTTGCTCCCAGTGAGGGAGAACAATAGCCTATCTGGTTTTATACCTTTCTCTAGCACTACTCATAACCACCAACTGCCGTAGGGGACGTACTCGTGGGACAAAAGATACATCCAACTGGTTTTCGTTTAGGAATTACTCAGGAGCACCGATCACGCTGGTTCAGTGAACCTAAACGGTATCCTGAACTCTTGCAGGAAGACTTTAAAATCCGTCAACTTGTTCAGAAGTAAGAATTGAGCGTAAAGCGGAACAAATTGATTTAGGAGTAAGAACCGCACGCCCCGGTGTAGTCGTTGGTCGCGGTGGGACAGGAATTGAATCTTTGCGGGCTGATCTGCAGAAAGAACTAGGTGGTGGCGATCGCCAGATTCGGATCAATGTAGTTGAGGTAGCTCGGGTCGATGCAGATGCTGCGTTGATTGCTGAGTATATTGCTCAGCAGTTGGAACGGCGGGTATCGTTCCGCAGAGTGGTTCGCCAGGCGATTCAACGTGCTCAGCGGGCTGGTATTGAAGGGATTAAAGTACAGGTTAGTGGTCGCTTGAATGGGGCTGAAATTGCTCGACCGGAATGGACACGTGAAGGAAGAGTGCCCCTTCATACGTTACGCGCTGATATTGACTACGCTTATACGATTGCTGGAACCATTTACGGTACCCTCGGCATTAAAGTATGGGTCTTTAAGGGCGAAATTATTCCGGGCCAGGAGGAAATCCCTGCGCCTACTTCGAATCAGCCTCGCCGTCGTCAACAACGTCGCCGTCAACAATTTGAAGACCGTTCTAATGAAGGATAGAGAAGTAGGTCTAGTTTGGTTTCCTACTTTTTGATTTCCGACTTCTGACTTCTAGGTATCTAGCAATGTTAAGCCCAAGACGAACAAAATTTCGCAAACAGCAGCGTGGACGGATGAGAGGTCTAGCAACTCGTGGTAGTAGCCTCAACTTCGGTGATTTCGGGTTGCAAGCAATGGAGCCTTCCTGGATTACCTCCCGACAGATTGAAGCTAGCCGTCGTGCTATGACTCGCTATATCCGTCGTGGTGGGAAAATTTGGATCCGGATTTTTCCAGATAAGCCTGTTACTCAGCGAGCTGCTGAAACCCGTATGGGTTCTGGTAAAGGTGCCCCTGAATTTTGGGTCGCAGTTGTCAAACCCGGCCGCATTTTATTTGAAATTGCTGGCGTATCTGAAGAAATTGCTAAAGAGGCAATGCGTCTTGCATCCTTCAAATTACCTATTAAAACCAAGTTCATTACCCGTCAATCGGAGGAGTCCTAAACTATGTCTCTTCCCAAAGTTGAAGATGCTCGCAAATTGAGCGATGCAGAGTTACAAGAGCAAATCGTAGCTGTTCGTCGTGAATTATTCCAGCTGCGCTTCCAGAAGGGCACTCGCCAATTAGAAAAGCCTCATCAGTTTAAACATGCCCGTCACCGATTGGCCCAATTGATGACTGTTGAGCGGGAGCGGCAATTAACAGCTTCAAAGTCGGTTGCAGCAGTGGAGTAATGTTATGGCAGTAAAAGAGAGAGTTGGCTTAGTTGTCAGCGACAAGATGGATAAAACGGTTGTGGTAGCTGTGGAGAACCGTGCTGCCCACCCGAAATACGGCAAGATTGTGGCCCGAACCAAGCGGTATAAGGCGCATGATGAAGGCAATCAATGCCACGTTGGAGACCGCGTT
>CAZGDE010000268.1:0-10162 GCA_964524315.1 uncultured bacterium | reverse complement strand
ATCTGGCACCTTTGGCACAGGATGTTGCACAATTATTGCAGGATGTTGTGCGCCTTTCGGCGAAGTTGACCGGGCAAGAGATTGAGTTACCTGAAAATATTCCTGATCTGCCAATTGAGTTATCCTATTGGATTGCCAGTAACCTGTATGGCGTGGCAGAAGAACAGCAGGCATTGCTAGAAATGCAGGATACGACCGCTCGTTTAGAACGGGAAGCAGAAATTCTGACTTCCACCCGTAATCATCTTGCAGCTCGTACAGTGCTGAAGGATACGCTGGAAGATACGCTGAAGTAAAAAGGTGGGTCTTTTAGTGTCTTAAAGGGTCAGCAGGTGTTGGGCGATGCGTCTGGCAGCGCCCGGTTCACCCATACGACGAGTACCATTAGCAGCAATTAATTGTAGGCGATCAGGATTTTGAAGCAATGCCTGAATTGCCGGTGCTACTTGACTAACAGTTGCCAGGGTCACCGATGTCCCAAGAAGGCGGGTTTGAGCTTCAGCAAAGGCTGGTGTGAACTGGGGGCCGTCGCCAGGGATGATAACGGCGGGTTTACCCAAGCCGATAAACTGTTCCGTTGCAGTACCAGCCATGGCAATTGCCAGATCGGCTCGGTGTAAAAACTCGGCAAAACGGTTTTCTGCCATAATCAGAGTGGCCTGTTTGGCTCCCACTCCAACTACATAGGTCATATCGTTAATCGCCTGCCAGCGGTACTTGATGAGGGATTGGTGTAATATCTGTTCCTCCAAGGTGGGGGCAATCGCCGCTAACAGCATTAACGGTCGTTCTGTTTGGGCAATCAGTCCATTGATGGCTTGCAAAATTACTTCCCAATTAGCATACGCCTCTGGCGGGCGAGACCCAGGTAGCAGGGCAATGATCAAGGACAGGCCAGAATGACCAGGGCTAGCGAATAATTCATGATCTGGCATGGTTGTATCTGATGCGGTTGGTTGCCACGCAAGTCCATCCATCATGGGATTTCCCAGGTCAACGGCCGGAACCCCATACCGTTGCAGAATTTTTGTTGTGATGCCGTCTCGGGGAAAGACTGCTTTACAATTGGGTCGACTCATGAGCCAGCGTTCCCAGGGATGGTAAATACAACCCGTCCAGCGTTCCAGGCGATCGCTCCACCAGGACTGTCGCGGCAACATACCCGATTCATCGCGAATGTAATACTCTGATTTAGCCGTCCCCACAAAGGCATAGGGAATACCGCTCAACCAGGCAAACAGCAGGGGGACAATATCGCCAACAGACAGGATCAATACTGATTCACTGGCGGCGCGATCGCTGGACTTCTGACTCCTAACGCTGGTTGTGCCATGTTCGTTCGCCCATGACCGTACCGCCTGAATCTGTGCCAGCGTTAACTGGAGTAAACCACCCCGAATATCCCGAGCTAATTGGCGACTATCCATATAGATGAAGCCACCAGACGGCATGGTTTTGACTGTACCAATTACGGGAATTCCGGCTCTGGTGTAGGCATGGCCTTCACCCACAATCGGTAATGCGGCGATTTCGGGAGGTTGGGACTGTTGTTGCAGGGCTTGCAGAATACGGACGGCAATTTCATCTTCGCCATGACCGTTGCTCAGGCAGAGGAGATGCATGCAAAGAGGAGAAAATGAGGACTAGGGGTTAGGATAGCAGGCCAGGGACTACAACTGACGCGCGTTTAGATTTTTGATTTGGAAGGCAGGAAGGATAATTGTGCCGGTTGTCATTTCTTGGCGAGTGCTTTTGCCCGCTGCAGCAACCAATAGGTTTTCATTTCGCCTCTGCCCTTGATGTGAATGATGCCCCGTTCTTCAAACTCATACTTGTCTTTGAGGACACGGTAGGTTGTTTCCGTTACCTGAATGCGGCCAGGAGTGCCATGAGATTCCATCCGACTGGCGATATTGACGCTATCACCCCAAAGATCGTAGATAAATTTTTTGATGCCAATAACCCCGGCAACGACAGGGCCAGTGTTGATACCAATGCGGATATTGAATGATTCACCTGTTTGCTGATTGATTTCAGCGATCGCCTGATGCATTGCTAATGCCATTTCCGCGATCGCTACAGCATGATCCGCCTGGGGTTTGGGTAAGCCACCCACTACCATATAGGCATCGCCAATTGTTTTAATCTTTTCTAAACCATAATGTTCTGCTAAGGCATCAAAACGGGAAAAGATTTGATTCAGTCGCGCTACCAGATCGGTTGGGGGCAGGCGATTTGCCAGTTCGGTAAAACCGACAATATCCGCAAATAAAATGGTTGCTTCCGCAAAACCTTCTGCAATAGCCTGAGGTTCCCGCTTTAGACGGTTTGCAATGGGTTCTGGCAAAATGTTTAACAATAACCGCTCCGATTTTTCCTGTTCAGCCGCCAGCCGCTTAGCCGTTGCTTGCGTTTCTTGCAATGATGCTGACAGGGCGACTAAGGTTTGCTGTAGTTTGCGAACTGCCGGTCGGAACACTAATATGCCTTCTAGCACCAGCACGACCAGAGTTAGCCCCAATAAACCGAGTTCTATCTGCTGAAGGCGGGTGACCTGTTGTTTGACCTTGTGGGTGTACCAGCTAATAATTTGGTCAATTCCTTGAATATAAGTACGTTCAGCCTCTAATAAACGGGGGCTGTTCATAGTATCTTCGTGCAGTCTATTTCTATTCCTGGGAAGTAAACCTCTTGGCCCCGGTAAAGGCAACGCTTCTAGCTGATTTTCTTGCTCTGTTTGACTTTCAAGGATCATTTTCGCCGTTTTGACAATCTCCTGGGAGGCTGGATCAATCCGTTCTAGTACCGGTCGCAGTTCTGCTAAATCGCTCGCTGAAAAGACAGACTCCAAATCTTTGTGCATTATCTGTTCGGATGTTTTCCATTCCGTGATGATGGCTTGCATCTCAGATAACTGTTGCTGTTTCAGTTCTGGCGAGGGATTCAGTTGCACCGCCAAGGATGTTTTCAACAATCGCTGGGAAAGTGTTTGACGGTAATGAGCCGTATTAATAATTTTCAAGTCAGTTGTTTGTCTGCTAAGCAGCAGTTGGATCAGGATTTGCCCCATAATGGCAAGCCCAGCTATCGCCGCCAGGGAAATGATATAAAGTTTGGTCAGATAGCGAGTCGGAGAAGGCGAAGCGGCGTTGGTTGGCATAGGTTAAACGGTTGCACGATTGCATAAATTACCCGATAGGCCATAACTCAATCAGACAAGTTTTGAGTTGCAATGGTTCTTTAAACGAACCTGGTGAAACACACACTGAATGTGGGATAGTGCAATACCCTCGATACTTTATTAACTCATGCGTTGGCGATCGCCAAGAATGACATCGAATTTGGCAAAAGCAATGTGTGGTAGAAGCACAGCTTCCATTCATACGGCAAAAAACGGTGTTTCATCCTAAAGTGAGGTTGTTGCCTTTCAGGTATACGGCGATCGCCCTTCCAGAGATTTATTTTAGCGATTGGAAGAATTAGTATTAATGTTCTGTATTGGACTGGGAACCTTAGTAAAGGTGCATTTCCAGGTAATACTTTTTGATTACTTGACTAGGTGTACGTCAAAATATACTTCTGAATGTTGTCCTGCCTTTGGACATGTTAGGAGGGGATCACCAGAAGCAACATGTTCAATGATGGGGTTGTTTAATCCCGTCCTCTTAACCAGTAACATCACATAATCAGACGGTATTGCCGCATACGACTGGGTTCAATGATAGCTAGCCTTTTCCCTGACACACCTAATTTCACGTCCTTAGAACATGCGCTGAAGCATTACTTCGGCTATGACAGCTTTCGCCCCGGTCAGCGTCAAATTATTGAAGATGCTTTGCATAACCGCGATCTGTTGGTCATCATGCCAACGGGTGGTGGTAAGTCACTCTGCTTTCAACTACCTGCTCTGCTGAAACCTGGATTAATGATTGTCGTGTCGCCGTTAATTGCACTGATGCAAGACCAGGTGCAATTATTGCAGGACAACGGCATTCCCGCGACTTTTCTCAATAGCAGCCTGAATGCAATGGAGGTACGAGAACGTACCCAGGCAATTTTACAGGGGCGAATCAAACTGCTATACATGGCACCGGAGCGGTTGTTGAGCGAGGAGTTTTTGTTGGGGTTACTCCCACAGATACGGCAACGAGTTGGCATTTCGGCAGTGGCGATCGATGAAGCCCATTGTGTTTCTGAATGGGGGCACGATTTTCGCCCGGAGTACCGTCAATTACGCCAATTACGCCATTACTGTCCCGAATTACCATTGCTGGCATTGACTGCGACTGCAACCGAGCGAGTCCGGCAAGACATTGGCCAACAGTTGGATTTACGGGATCCGTGTATTCATCTTGCCAGTTTCAATCGTCCTAACCTTTATTACGAAGTACGCCCCAAGCACAAAAACTCTTACCAGGAATTGGTTAAGCAAATTCATGCCAACAAAGGATCGGGTATTGTTTATTGTCTCAGTCGCAAACGGGTCGATGAGTTGACGTATAAGCTGCAACATGATGGGATTGCTGTTCTCCCCTACCATGCCGGTCTGGATGCGAATGTGCGGAAAGAGAACCAGACCCGGTTTATTCGAGATGATGTGCAGGTGATGGTTGCAACGATCGCCTTTGGGATGGGCATTAATAAACCAGATGTACGATTTGTCATTCATTACGACTTGCCCAAAAATATTGAGGGGTATTACCAGGAATCGGGTCGAGCTGGGCGAGATGGTGAACCGGCCCACTGTACGCTGTATTACGGTGCGGGAGATATCAAAACCATCGAATTTTTGATCGGCCAGAAAGTCGATCCCCAAACGGGTG
Source organism: uncultured bacterium (assembly GCA_964524315.1). Taxonomy (GTDB): domain Bacteria; phylum Cyanobacteriota; class Cyanobacteriia; order Leptolyngbyales; family Leptolyngbyaceae; genus CAZGDE01. The sequence goes on along the minus strand of CAZGDE010000268.1, from coordinate 5,339 downwards.
CGCCCCTGGAAGACGAACAGCGGATTGCCCAGCAACAGATGCGTCGGGTGGTGAATTATGCTGAAGCTTTAGAATGTCGTCGGATTATTCAACTGGGCTATTTTGGGGAATCGTTTGCTGGTAATTGCGGTAACTGTGACAACTGTTGTCATCCCAAGCCTTTAGAAGACTGGACTGTGGAAGCACAGAAGTTTCTTTCCTGTGTTGCCCGTTTTGCCCAACGGCATCAAGCGTTTGGAATGGGGCATACGATTGATGTGCTACGGGGTTCTAAGAATGAGCGCGTTCTGAGACATGGGCATGATCAGCTTTCTACCTATGGAATTGGAAAGGATCGAAGTGTAGAGGAGTGGCGGCTACTGGGGCGATCGCTCATTCACCAGCGATTAGTCGACGAAACGACCGATGGCTACTCCATGCTGAAGTTGAACGACTTGAGTTGGGAGGTGTTGCGGCAGCAACGTACTGTGATGGTGGCAGTCGTACCAACGAAGTCAACAGAGCTTGCCACTACGACCGATGTTGATACTGCCGAAGTAGAAGATCTCTATGCGCGTCTGCAAGGTCTCCGTAAACGGTTAGCTGACGAACAATCGGTGCCGCCCTATGTTGTTTTTGCCAATGCTAGTCTACGGTTGATGGCACAAAAGCAACCCCAAACCTTTGCCCAGTTTGCCGAAATTTCTGGCGTGGGTAGTCGGAAGTTAGCCCAGTATGGGGATGCCTTCCTGGATGAAATTCGGGCGTTTCGAGAGGAACGGGGATTGCCAGTCACGGGTAAATATGACGTTGCTGTTGCCCCCGTGGAAACTGCCCCAATTGCTGCAACCGCAGCTTCATACACCCAACTACAAACCCTGGAACTATTCGAACAGGGATTATCCCTGGCTGATATTGCCGAGCGACGTAATCTACGGCTCAGCACTGTTTCCAGTCATTTAGCAGAACTCTTAGACAGAGGGTACACCATTAACCTGGATCGGGTTGTGCCACCAGACCGGCGAGAAAAAATCTTGCAAGCGATTGAAGCGGTAGGGGGTAGTTCTCGTCGGGCCATTTACGAGTATCTAAAAGCCAAATATAGCTACGACGAGATCTATCTAGTTGCCGCCTGTTGGCGACAGCAACAACGGTAGATCAGGTAGCGAGAACGGCGATACAGAACGTGGCATTTTTTTCTGCATACGCTTGTTTTGCCAGGTATTCCCCAAGAACTCTGAGTTCTAAGGATGCAGAAAGATCATACTACTGTATAGATGAAACGCGGGATCCCAGTGGCTATCATTACGACGCAGGAGATTGATATGGGACTTCACATGGCGTAGGGGAGCCGCAAAGTCACTGGCGGTTTCACCAAACGCAGTAAACTCCGACCATACTGGACAATCAGGTAATTGCTGGTTAAGCAGCGTTATGAGGTGGTTCCAATTCGTCCGGATAGTATTACGGTCTAATTCATCGATACTTGCCTGTGGTGGAATGACCGATATACCCTGATGAAAATCATACTGACTGTCATGGAGGCGCAAAATGCAGCGTCTACCCGGCAAATGCAAATCGCAGAAGTGGCTATAATCCTGGGTGGCTTCTTTACGTTCGAGGCGATCGCGATACCCTAATACCAGTACCCGCTCAAACAGAGGCAGTCTACCTTCAACCCGTTGCTTCACCTCTGACCAATCAAAGGTAAGGCAACCCAATTGCTCGTGTTCATTACGGCAAATAACCGTTGGCTGGGGTGCGATCGTTTGAAAATAATTGACCTGAAACACTTGAATTTGCTGAATCTGCGATCGGGCAGCCCAAAACGCAGGAATCCCTGCAGCCTGTAGTTCCTGCCCATATACCTGCAATTCGGCCAACGTGCTGCTACGGTAAAGTCGCCAACCCCGCGAGGGCAAGAGCATGCGAGCCGTATAGGCATCGATTTTCATAATCCGGGCAAAATTTTGCAAAGCAATGGCCCTGGCATCTTCGGTAATGGCTTTAAGCACTAAAAAGCCCGGTTCCTGATTTGTGGGTTCTGTGGTTGCCCGGGCGATCGCCCGTTGTCGTTGTTCGCGCTGACTGATCTCTACCCGTTGAATCCCCTGACGGGCCTGGGTTGCCAATTTAGGGTTCGTTGTATGACGCAAAATTTGGCGATAAATTTCTTCGGCAGCGGTGAATTTACCTGACACTTCCTGCAATCGTCCAGCATAAAACTGTACCCAGGGATTCTGGGGTGACTGCTTCAGCAACTCTTTGATTAACCGCGAGGCAGTCTCATAATCCTGACATTCAAAAGCCGCCGCAACCTGATCCAACATATGCCAGACGAATCGGAGAACGCTTACCCTAAGCTACACCATATTCCAGGGAGACGGCCTCCATAAAATCCGCAACTATTACCTCGCAACTATGACGTTGCTGATTCCATGGATGAATTAATCGTTGGCTGAATTGAAACGTCGTTCCAATTCATACTGCTATTCAGCACCACCCTATTACCGATTGCCATCGCCGATCACCTATACGAATCCCTTTCGCAGATGGCTGCAATCAGTGACATGGCCATCACTGGAGCTGTAATGGCCCGCAGGATACGCTCTCCCAGTGAAACCGGTTGGTAACTGGCCGCGATCGCCCGCTCAACTTCAACCGTTGTCCACCCCCCTTCGGGGCCAATGGCAATGGCAAGTGAGGATTGAGGCGTTAGCAGTGGGGGATTGGGTAGCAATAGAGATTTCAGTAAATGGGGGGCCGGTTGTCGGGTGACACAGATAAATTTGCTGGTTTGCTGGGGATCAGTCGGAGGGGGCTGCGCCAGGTAATCAGCTAGGGGTAACGGATCGAGAATAGTCGGCACAACTTGCCGTTCTGACTGTTCCGCCGATTCCTGGGCAATCCGTCGCCAACGTTCTAGCCTGGAGGGACTGGGATGCAACAAGGTGCGATCACTGATGACAGGCGCAATGACAGAAACGCCCAACTCCGTCACCTGGCGGACGACATCATCAAACCCATTTCCTTTTGGTAGTGCAATTACTAATGTGGTGGTGACGGGCAATTCAGTTTTAACTTCAATCGCGGCCAAAATTTCTGCTTGCAGTTGCGTGGGGTCTTGCTCCATCAAGGTTGCCAGCCATGAGTGGCCCTGACCATCCATGACAATGAGGCGATCGCCCTGACGCAGCCGTAATACGCGCTTGAGGTAGTGCCGTTGTTCATCTGTCAGCAAAATATAGTTGCCCTGCAACTGGTTCGTTGTAACCACGAGCCGCTGTAGATGATATTCACTAGAATGAGACCCACTAGAACTGTCCGTCACCATGCGTTTCATCAACGAAAGTTTGCAGGAGCCGAAACTAGCTCCTGCTTGATAATCGCGCAAAATGACTAGTGGGAATAGCTAGAGCCGCAATCAAGAACTCTGGGAACGCAGAATTTTTATGTAGTCATTCAGGAAACGGGATGTTCGCTCAAAGTACCCTGAGTTTGGCCCCCTTTAAGGTCGATTAAACTGGCGATACCGAGCTTCGATCAGGGAATAGAGACTGTAAGCAATTAAACCGCAGGCGATGATCCCTAATAACCAGTAGCCGAAGGGTTGTTGGGTCAGGCTTGTCAGGGCACCACCCAAACCCTTCGCTTGATTGGCATCTGAATAGAAGGCAGCCTGGATCAAAAAACCACCAATAATGATAAAAACGATCCCCCGTGCACCAATGCCGAATTGCCCTAACCGTTTCGTCCAGGTACGTTCTATGGGGCTCATTTGCTGCAGTTGGAATTCCCGTTGAAATTTGGCCCGGTATGCCTGATTGAGGTAAGAAACACCGATGAAAACAGTGATCACGCCTGCCAAGGCAACGAACCATTCGCCAAAGGGTTGCTCCAGGAACCGGGCTGTCCAATCCTGAGTAGAATCAGCCCGATTATTTGCAGCACCCCAAATGAGTTTCATGGCAGTCAGGGCTAACCCCGCATAGGCTGCGGCACTGCAGGCATAGCCAAGTCTCTGGGTCAGGCGTTTGGCGGACATTGTCTCACCAGCATGTTCGGGATCAAGAACAGCCTGAACCATTCGCCAGAGAACATATCCGACCAGGCCAACCGTCACAAGACTTAGCAGAAATTTGCCAAAGGGTTGGGTCAAGATTGTTTCTAAGGCCCCATTGGTATCGGTGGTGCGTCCACCGATTCCCAAAGCTACCTGGGCTGCGAGTAGCCCAACGATAAAATAGACAATTCCTTTAGCCGCATAGCCAAACCGGGCTAGCTTGGCAAACCACGGTTGGGCAGCAACTGCTTGAACAGGTTTTTGCAGGTTGTGGGGGAGAGGGTTATGACGAGCCATCGGGGATGTGCCAAATTTGTCATTACTTTGGCTATTTCTCCCGTGTTTTTCATCTCTCCCTGTATATAATTCACGGGATTAGTGGCAAGTCAATCAATGATTGAGGGATAGCCAAAAATTCAAGTCGTTGTTGGGGGTAAATTTTGCGGGTCTTTGACCTGTTAAAACTTTCCTGATGTTGGATTGAGAAAAGGTGAGTCAGTGATACTGACCTAAAATCTAGCCTTTTTGAAATCTAGACTTCTTCGTCTAGATCATGCAGTCGCAGGGGGTGAAATAACTCCTCTAACCAGGCTGCGACCTGGCGGTGTAAACGGTAAGAACTGGTTCGAGCGGCTGTTGCAATGGAGGGGAGCGAGGCAAGGGCCCGCTGATAGTCGGCAACAGCACAGTTCCAGTCACCGGCGAGGTGATATGTTCGTCCTCGTTCGGCGTAGATGTGGCCTAATTGGATCGAGGAGTCATGATTATCCTCAGCATTACTATCGGCTCCACGCAGAATTTGGCTAAAGCGCAGGGCAAGATCAAAATTTTCCGTTGCCTCGCCATACATTTCCAGGTCACGGAAGGTAATTCCCTGGTTAATCCAGGCATTGATATTACTGGGATCCAGGTCGATCGCCGTTTCATAGTCCGCGATCGCTTCAGCCAGGTGCCCTAAGGCGGCATAACAGTTAGCCCGATTGTTATAGACTTTTGCCAGCCGGGGATTGAGTTGAATGGCCCGATCATAATCTGCCAGGGCTGCTTCGGGTTGGCCATTCTGGAAATGTAGAAGGCCGCGATTGTTAAAGTCGCTCGCATTAGGCTCGTTGTCCTCGACCAGTTGATTCAGTAGGGCGATCGCCTCCTCATACCGTCCTTGCTGGGCATGGCTAAGAGCTTGTTGGCGGAGGGCTTGCTGCGTTGTCGGGGATAACTTAAAGGCACTGGCAAATGCGGTAGTTGTGACTGTTCCCTTCGTGGGTGTTCCCTTCGTGGGTGTTCCCTGACCCAAATT
>CAZGDE010000267.1:0-10186 GCA_964524315.1 uncultured bacterium | reverse complement strand
GATTTAGTGAGGATCTTCCACGGTTTGATGACGAATATTGAATGAATACTCTTGAAGGGCGCTTTAACGCAACCCGATTTCAGGATATTCATCAGGATTAGGTAATTCGCTTCTATGATGCCAGTACCAGTCTTGTATCTCTTGGAGTACGTCGCCTAAAGTCAACCAACCTTGTCTACCTATCCAAACAGGGCTATTTCCCATTTCCTGCCCAGTTCTCCAGTCAAACAAGTGCTTGTGATGTTCATCCAAGTGCCCTTCGCGAAGATACTCATCATCTTGATTGTCGTATCGCAAGATATTGCCATGATCCCTCACGGAGGCGTTATAGGCGTACCAGAGGGTCTGAACTAAGGGATTAGTCTCTTCCTCGTTAAGGATGTCGAGGAACTTATCCACCGTTACAACAATTCCCCCTAAGCAAGATATTTCGCCCTTCAAGCGAATTCCATAGGGGAAAAAGCTAAATGCCAATGTCTGATTTTTGACAAAATCACGACTCACGAACTGGTTCATCACCGTTTCATGAATCTCTCGATACGACTTAAATCGGATTGGTCCGTGACGATCTGTACGCGCTATCAAAACGACCTCGAATTTTTAGAAGCATCAGCCAGCTACAAAACTCAGCGGTTTCCCTAAGCTCTCCAACCGATAAACGGTGTTTCATTTCAGATGAAGTCATTCCATATTGAGATTCGTAACGCTGTATTTCGGCATCTAGCTGTGTTTTCTGCTCCACAAGCTGTTCCTGAGAAGGGTTAACAGAAGTTTGGAGTAATTCCCCCAAACATTTCTGCGCTTCATTTTCAGGCATTGAAGCAAGTTCAGATAAGCTAATTTCTCTTGCCAAAGTCGCCATTGTTTTTATCCCTCATGTAATAGAGAGAATAACCCAAATATATGGCGATAGACAGCGCCCATGTGGCGGATTTATCCAGAATTCATCATATATGCTCGCAGTGGAAGAAAAATGTTGTGGACCGCTTCATACGAGATGGCAGCGACCCTACCTACTTTTCCGCTAGGGAGTTGTGGGTGGAATTAAAGCTAAGATTTCGCCTACCTCTTGACTGGGAATCCTTGAGCGCTCTTTAGCTTCTAAGTAAGCAATCCGATTTTCGTATTCTGCAATTTTTTCCGCCATTTTCCGGAGAATCTTTAAGATTTCGCTGGATTCCTCCTTCGACAAGGCTTCCGAAGACGTTTTCACGCTATCACTAAGTTTTTCTTCCCATATAAAAGAATCTTTAGTGTTAGCTTGACCGTTAGTGTACGGCTGAATGTTTCCAGTTTGGCGAACGAAAACCTCTGGACTAATGAAAGTGGGGAGGTTAGATAAATCAAACTTACTCAAGGCATACTGTACCTGCTTTAGATCCACAGAGGGGGCAAGTGAATAATGGTACTCCTTGAGTCCAGGACGATGAGGGAAAGGTTTCTCTTCACGTCTAACAAGGAGCTTTGCCCTTACTAACTCTAGAAGTCGCTTTCTGACAGGACTCTCTTTGAGTTGCAAACGCTTTCGGATTGACTTGGAAGTATCTGCCTTGCGATGCCCAATCAAGCTTAGAATGAGCAGGCTAACAGCATCTAGAAAGGCAAAAGCATCTTTGGAGCCATTATTGGAGCTATTAGAATTAGCGTGCTGTTCCATTTCGTTTTTCCCTCGGAAAAGATTGGGACGTAGTTCAGATAAAGCTTTTTGAACGGCTTCTAACGTCAAACCAGGAGAAGGGGAAAAAAGATTGGCTGGGCGAATACTACCTTTCTTCACTGAAACTGTTTGGCAGGTTAACAAACCCAAGCCAGTCAGTTTTCTTGAACGCGCAAGAGCAGTCTTGCTTGATAAATGAACATATTCTCCAATACCCTTGCTTAACATCCCATTGGCTTTAATAATTGCCTCAAGAATAAGCAGGTCTGTTTCATCCAAAGCTTGAAGTACAGAATCAAGGCTTTCACAACTCATGCTCTTCAAAGCTTCTAAAGCGCCAGAATGTTGATTGCTTGACGTGTCAAAGTTGTCCAGGGTAGGCAATTGACACTCCTTAGACTGTTCATTTAACGTGAGAGTAGTAGGGCTAGCCATCTAGTCCTCCTCCTGATAACGGAGTAATGTGCGCCCCGGCTAGGAATCGAACCTAGAACTCACCTTGCGACCAACAAGTTGCTCTATCCATTGAGCTACCGGGGCGTTCGTCAGCTAAATATCAAGACAAGATGCTACCCTCTGCAAAGGGTGGCATTTTGCATATATAGCTTCATACAGGTTGTAGCATATGCAAGCCTTTAAAGCCAAGCGTCCTGGAATTTAAAGTTTAGAACGTTAGTACTTCCAGGCGTGGAAGCTTCAAAACACTACCTACAGCGTTACAATTTTTAATTGCTTAGTAATCCATACAATGGCTAGTAATGATTAGTGAAAAGCTTTCTAGCGTCTCTATTCTGCTATTTGGAGTCCAGCTTAGATTCTGGCAAAGGATGTCTAGCTATCATTTCTGAGAAAGAAAACCACTGATCTTCAGAGGTTAGTACCAGGATCTCGTCCTCATTCCGCATACTCGCTAGTACTAAGCCTTCTGCCTTTGCCCAAGCAAACCATTCATTAAATAATTCTGCCTCTGCCTTCTTCCCGCAACCCTCATTGGGCTTCCAGGCATCCGTAACCGCCCGGTAAAAAAATCCAGATGGGTTGTCTACCCGTTTCTCGGCGATGGCTTCTCTAAGGGATTCCAAGGCGGCTGTAATAACGTTCTGGGGTGCCTCGCCTAAAAGCCGCTGAATTGTGGTGTTTGACTGTACCCCTAGATTTGCCAGTTCTTTGTCAACCGCTGAGAAGGGTACAAGGTTTGAGGTAGGCACCGTAGATCCCTGTGATGGTGTGGCAGTCGCTAGCCGTTGCCGTAGCGTGGTATTTTCCGCCTGGAGCCGTTCAACCTGCTGCTCTAACTCCCGTACCCTTAATACCTGCCCACCAAACACTTCATTTTGTTGACTCAGTTCACGATTCCGCTGCTCCAGCTTCCTGATCCGGTCTTTCAACGTGTTGATGACGGCATCTTTAGACCTATCTGAAAGCTTCTGTTTAGGTTGACTGGGTTGACTGGGTTTAGCCTGTGACCGTAAGTGTTCAATCCTTGCCTTGATCTCGGATTCCTTATACAACCAAGCCTTACTCACCCCGGCAGTGGCGGCAACCGTCTCAAAGTTAATTGGTTTCCCCTCCTTGATAAGCTGCTTGATGGCTTGTTCTGTCTGTTCAAACGCCTGTTGCCGTTTCTTCTGGGCACTCTGGCGTAACCCGTCAATATTACGTCCCTGTTTCATGGTCGTCCTCCTCCAGGGAAGCGATGATCTTTTCCAGGTTCGTCTTCACCCTCTGATTCATTTCAACCTGGCGGTTCCAACCATTAGCTGTTGCCGTGTCAATTACCCGGTTCGTTTGTTCAAGCTGCTTTTTATGCTCTGGTAGATACCGGGTATCAGTTCTAAAGTGGGCACAGGTTAAACAGGCATTAGCATGGGGGCATTCCCCAGTCACAATCGGGAGGGCGCAGGAGCCATTGGGTAAGGCTTGGGCTAACACATTACGCTTAAACCACTGAAATTCTGGGGTGTCCTCCGGGGTGGCTTCTGGGATGATTACTTTGCCTGTCACATCCACGATTTTGCGCTTGAACTTAGCAAATTCATCCTTAAGCGTTTGGTCATGGATGTGGGCATATACGCTAGTCATTCCAGGCGATTCATGTCCCAGATAGCGTTGAATGATGTGCTGCGGAACCCCCAGGTTAATCATTCGGGTGCCGACCGTATGACGGAACTGGTGGGCTTGGAACCGCCAAAGCTTGCCGGAATCATCCCTGATGTCTTTTTCATACGCCAGAGCATTAAGTTTTTGAGCGAAAGACCACTGCCGAATGGGTTCCCCTTTATGCCAATTAGAAGGGGACGGGAATAGAAACGTCATTTGCCCGTAGTCTTCCCTGACGGCTTGTTGTTGTTCCTGGATGACGGCGGCTAACTCGCGTGAAATGGGGACGCTATGTTCTTTCTTCATCTTGTATTGGTAATACCGGATGAAAAAGTCACCTTGAGCGTCCTGCATTAAGCAGTCAAACGGGCACCTGCACAATTCTCCGATTCTCATGCCGACTTCCTGGATAATCAGTGTCATCCGTTTGATATAGGGCGGCAAATCGTCCAAATGTTGATTAAGCTGCCTCATTACCTCTTCTGGGACGAACCGTGGCTGGGCTTTCTCATGTTTTGGGAAATCCTCGCTGTAGATCAGTCTCTTGTCAGGCACGTCTAGCCATTGTTCTCTGGCGCATAGTTCCAGGAAGGTTCTAAGGTGAGATAACAGCCGGATTCGGGCATTGTTGGGGCGTTCATCAATGACCATGTGATGGGCGTATTCAAGAATCAATGCCCGATCTATCTCAGATGGTTGGAGGGATGGATGAGTTGCCTTCAGGAAGTTGCTAAAGACTTTTAGCGAGTACAGCCGATTGCTAGTTTCAGCAGGTGAGAAAACTGCCAACGTGTATTTACAAAACTGCTTCACCGCCACTTGTAACCAGGGCTGGCTAATTTGAGTAAAGTTCAGGAAGTACGTTGACCTGGACGGGTTAAGCTTAGCTCCCATCTTTCGTAGATCCCAAACGTCTTTCTCATGCTCTGAACGGTCATCGTAGGCTTCTTGCAGGATTTTGTAGATTTGCCGTAAGGCATGAATCGCTGGATGAATCCGTTGGTATTGTTGGATTTCCTGGTCGCGGTTTAATTGTTTAGCCGTTTTAACTTTCCATAGCCCCTTTTCAACCATGTAGGTGCGGAATGACATTTCCCAATATTCCAGGCTTCTGTCAAGGAGGGATGAGACACCTACTCCACAGACGGTAAGCCAGTCAATAATTCGTGTTACCCCTGTACTGGTTTGCCATAGGGTATTGATACCCCAATCCTTACGTTCTATTTTTTGCCAGCAGGCATACTTAAGTTCCACCCGGAGCGGGGGTGAAAGTTTGTCAAAGTGGATAAATTTCGTTTTGTATTTGAGGTTATCCACTTGCCCTAAAGGGCACTTAGTAGCATCCCAAACATCTTCTGCCCAATAGCCGTTTAGTTGTGTTGCCAGGGCATCCTGTTTGGGTTTAGACCATTCAATCGCTTGGGGTTTCATCATTATTACCCCTCCCTTGATTCGCTAGATATTCGCTGTAAGCCTGTTTCATGTCTTCCTGAGACAGGTGAGTGTAGGTATTCAAAACGGTTTGAACGTTTCGATGCCCTAAACGCTTCTGTACGTGAGCGGCATCCCACCCCTCTCTAATTAGGTCTGTGGCGTGCGTATGTCTAAGCAGGTGCGGATTGGCTTCAAACCCTACCTTTTTGCTTAATCGGTCAAATAGGTCAGCAATGGCTCCATAACTCATTGGTGCCCCAATCGTTCCATCCCACAGGTTGACAAACACAAAATCGCTGTCAGTCTCGTCAAACTCCTTCAACAGGTAATCGGTATAGAGACTCATCAACTCCTTTGACACATCAACTATGTTGGTATCCCGGCTTTTGGCACGGGCACCATTGGGGTTATCCTCGCGTGGGATAATGTGAATCTGGTTATCCCAGGAACGGATGTCTTCCAGCCGTAGCCCTAATGCCTGCCCAATCCGCATTCCGGTTTCGTATAGCAGGCAAATCAAGAACTTATCTCTAATCCGATGGCAGGCGTTGATTAACTGCTGTACCTGTTCTTGGGTTAAAGTTTTGGGAACTCGTCTAGGTTCTTTAAGCTTGATGAGCCGGGTTTTGACGGGCTTACCTTTGTTGATATGATGCAGGAAGCTTTTGTACCGTCTGCTTGGTTGCAATTGGGTACGATAGAGCGGGATGTCACTAACATTACCTGTCCGTTCGTGGTAGTCATAAAACATACAAACGGCAGTAATGATTGTGTTTGTGGTTGTTTCGGTTCGTTTAGCTTCCTGTTGTTGGATTGGGATGACATTTGCCTGGGGATTTCTCAGCCAATCCACAAAATCAGCTAATTCTGTCAAACCGATAGCTGTCCAATCCAAATGAACGTCTTCCAGGTAATCCCAGAAAACCTTGAGATGGTAAGCATAAGCCTTGACAGTATTGGGCGATCTCTCGACGTTCCTTAGATAATCGAGAAATTCCTGAACTGGTGCAATTGGCAAATAATCGTCACCGAGCAAAGTCCATGTAACCTGGTTGGTCGTTGGGAACCGAACCCGTTGGACTTTCATGGACGTTGTAGACGTTGTGAACGTTGTAGAAAGGCTTTTAGTTTTCTTTCTATAATACTAATATATTTGTACTACTTTGTTGTTGTTTACTTCATAGAAATTAAAAGTAAGGCTGTTGTTAAAATACCGCTGGCTGTGCACCTGTTAAGCCAACAAAAATCGCCAACGCCATTGTTCCCAGGATGAACTGGGTTCGTTCGGAGCGCTGCCGGGTCAGTACCAGCACGACCCCCAGAATCAGTGAGGTTTGAAACCCAGATGCAGCCAGAGCATGGGCTAATCCCACGCGGACGAACTGATCTTTCAAATCAGGGGGCAAATCCACGCCCCGACTACCCAACACCATCGAGCTAACCAGGGCGCTCTCTGCTGGCGTTAACCATTGTTGCTGCGATCGCACAATGCGCTGTTGTACCATCCACCATCCCCAATGCGTTGGTTGAGATGGGATTTCGATCGCCTGGGCCCGCAGTCCGGCAAAGCAGTCTTCCTGTTGCAGGTATTTTTGAAAATCGAACGTGCCCGGATTGGTAGCCGCTTGTGGGTGATACAGGGAACCTGTGAGCCAGATTGACTGGCCCGGATGGAGTTTGCCCGTTTGTTCCGGGGCCGTGGTGACATACAGGCGGCCAGCAATGGGCTGGGTAATGTCCAGGGTGGGCTTACTACCTTGTACAGACTTGACCTGCTGCACAGCCAACCAGAATTGGGATTTGCCGCTACGGGTTAACCGGGGCAAACTTTCCACTCTGCCAGCCAGTTCTACCACCATGGCTGGCTCCGATCGCGTGTCTGCTGCGATCAACCGACTAATATCATTTGCGGCTGGTTTGGGCACCCGAAACTGAAAGTAGGCACTTGCCAGTAAGCCAATGACACCCGCTATGAGCCAGATGCGCGATCGCGGTGCGGCCCGCCAACGACGCGGAATAATTAGCGCACAACCGATACCAACCAGCAATACAATGGCACCACCCCACCAGACCCCGGTGGCTAACAATCCCAGAATATACGCGAGACACACAACCATTCCATACGCCGCACCCATACTGCACCCTGAAATTTAAAGAAATTTAAACTTTGCCTAGAGTGCCCGTTGGTAGCGGAATAGTCACAGGAACAATCCCTGGTCATTTAGGATCGCGGATTAATTAAGAGCGGTTATTGAGTCTTCTGTAGGGGGCGAACGGCCGTTCACCCCCACAAGAAAATACTAATGACCCATGACCCATACCCGTCTTTTCCAGCTTTTTTACCAATCAAAGTGGATTGCTATAGAACCCTATTGAAATAGGAAAAGACGTTTGGCGGCGCGGGTGGTGGCAACGTACAGTAATTGATTGCGTTCGCGGACGTTGCGGTTGATCAAGGCGTTGGGAATATCGACAAACACATTTTGAAAGGTCGAACCCTGGGCTTTATGGATGGTGAGACAGTAGGCATAGTTGAGATCGGCAAAGGCCGTTTTTAAGTCCCAAAATTCCTGCCAGCGTTTTTCCTGGGCGTAGCGATCGAGCAGAGTGGCATAGTCCGGTTGGCTCAGTTCATGCAGGACACTGACGTTGCGATAGCGGTTGTCATCTGTATAAACAGATAGCATCCAGACCTGCCATTTGCCTTCGGTGCCAGTCGCTACATTCAAGACTTCACATTCACTGGATGTTTGCAAAACGACTGAATCACCCACTAAATAGGGAGTCGTTGCCACCAGGCGATCGCCCTCCACAAATCGGGGTTTGTCTTCCCCATGAATGGCCCGACGGATGGTTTGATTGAGGGCATCAACGCGACGATTGGTGTAAGCCACTGCCCGCACATAGTCGGGGTCTTGCTGGTACGACTCACTCTGAAAGGCGCGGACGAGTAATTTTTCCCATTCCCACTGGTTCACAGCAAACACCCCTTCTGTGTGGGTGTCGTTCGTGCTGGTGGTGAAACGGGGCAAGCGGGGGTTAGCCAGACTATTACGAATAGACTCAGCCAGATGGGCGATCGCCCCACCATAGCGCACCACCTCCGTTAAATCAGAACGGTGATACACCTGGCTAAATACCTTTGACTCCAATTCCCCAATCGGGGGCAGTTGGGCAATGTCACCCACAAACAATAGTTGGGTGTGGCGAACCAGGTCAGTAATTGCCCCCGTTAGCAATAGCCACAATTCTTCATTGATCATAGATGCTTCATCAACTACCACCAGTTGATAGCGGTCGATGAAACTTTCACTGTCGCGATCGGGCTGAAAAACTTGTTTACCTGTAATGGAATCAATCTGTGGCCGCAATCCCAGCAACTTGCAACAGGTCACGCAGTCAATTTCCAAATCCCACTGGTTTGCCATCCGTTCCAGTACTTTGGTGGCTTTGTTACTGAAAGCGGTGAAAACGACCCGACGGCGATCGCCCTGTGACCGTAACCGTTTGAGCAATGCCTGAAGTAGTGTCGTTTTACCAGTACCCGCATAGCCAGTCAGTAAATAGAGTTTCTCCGAACTCTGGAGAAATGCTTCCATTTCTGCCAGGGCCGTCGTTTGCCGGGGGGTTAAGGTTATCCCTGACAGCACAGCCCCGTCGCTGGACTGACCATTGCTGGAAATATCTGGTTCGGCAACAGATTCGCTCATAGGGCAATGATCAATTGGATGCAATACCTATTTCAGCGCAATTATCTTGAGTCTAGCGACAAATCATCGTAAGGGCGAACGGCCGTATAGCCTAACGGCATGGCTTCGCTAACGCCCTTACAAAAGATATGCTTGATTCAAGCAGTAATGGCTGTATTTCAAACCAGTGTCAAATGGACAAGCCTAACTTGACCCCTAGCACGGCATGAACAACCAGAAATACCATTGCCACCGTACCTAGATAGGCATGCACCATACGCAGTGCCCCTTTATCCTTCCAGAAACCGCCAGCGGCGAGAATCCCATTAATCGCTAATAGTGCCAGAACGGCAGTACCCGTCAGAAAGTGAGGACTTTCCAGGATGGGTTGTTTTTGCATGACCAGAGACAAAACCCCACCCGTGTAACCTAAGGCAAGGAATAGAGACATCAGGGGAGCCAGTTTACGGTGGTCAGCGCGGGCTTTGGTCGCAACTTCTTTATCTGTTGCTAAACGCCCCTGCCATCCAGCATAGGCAACGTAACTGCCCATCACAAAAATGACAATCCCCATCATGACGGGATGGCCCCAATGGACGATTGGTTCGGGCATATTCAGGCTACGAAACCAGGCGGCGATCGGTTCTAGAGAAGTACTTAAGCGTTCACTCAGGCTTTCCATACGAATTACACCATTCATCAAAACGGGTTCAGGGTTAAATTTTCTCTTTTGCGGTGTGGCTATTTGCTTCACTCAGCCTTTACCACTGACGCAGGAGAACTATTAAATTTTGCGACATTATTGCTGCAAATTTTAATAATACGAAACATAGGTAACACTAGATAGTGATCTATCTAACAAAGTGATTGCGGTAGAACCACTCAATCCGGTAGGCTCTCATCATTTGGCGTGCTTAATAAGCAGGCTGAATTAAGGTGGTTTCTCAGGAAAAAATTACCTTGCGTCGGGGCAGGTTTTGCCAAAGTGCTTAACATCAGTCAGTCATGTTATTAACCTGCCCTTACAGGTGGTTTTTTCTCGAAAGCCCCTAGGATGTTGAACTAGTGTTTTGAATGATTCAGGTGACCCCATTGCGAAAGTTGTTACGGCTATTCAGAGAAGCATTTAGAGACGATAATTTCCTCGGTTTCCTGGGAAGTATGGAGAGTCTCGTCTCAAAAGTTTTGTCTGTGGCAATGGTGCTGGTCATTCTGGTGTCGGTCTATGACTTGACCATCTTTTTGTTTCGGGATTTTCTCCTTCCAGAAATAAGCACACCTGACTTTGGGCGCTTTGGTGTGAGCC
>CAZGDE010000266.1:0-10245 GCA_964524315.1 uncultured bacterium | reverse complement strand
CTACAGGGGTGTCGGTTAACACCAAAATGCCATGCATATGATTGGGCATCACGACAAACGCATCTAATTGTAAACGTGGATGATGATTAGGTAATTTCAACCAGTAAGACCGCACAATTTGCCCGTATTCGTTTAATCGCATTTCACCATCAACAATTTCGCCAAACAAACATTCCCGTTGCTGGCTACAGAGGGTAATGAAATACATCCCAGCGGACGTGTAATCATATCCCTGCAACCGGATCGATTTCCGATGATGTTTCTCCGGGTCGTATTTCATCCAACCATTCCTGGCAATGCACCTTTGCACAGAATTCCCAGAGAGCCTTGCGGGATATATAGTTTTTGATTTCTCCTAGAAGGGCGATCGCCCCTCCGATTCCCTTAACAAGAACTTCCATAAAATTCAGCCGTCTCTCATGGCAACCTGCTAATCTACTAAACATTCTTGTAATCAGGCTCTTGCTAAACAACGAGGTGTTGCATGCTCGATTTTGCGGACATTCTGTGGATAGTGCATCCAGCGTTAGCGGTTATCGTCGTATTTCCCCTGATTGGTATTGTCGTCAGACAAGCGTGGCTAACCCGCCAGCGTCGTTTGCAAATAGCAGAAAACAATAAAAGCAAAATTCCACCCGTTGCTGGTCAGGAACATGTCGAGATCGGACGCTGGTTGAGTGGTTCCGTCGTTGGGTTGGCACTCATTGGGTTGGCAGTGCCCATCTTCACCAAAATGAGTGCCAGTCAGGTGTGGACAACGGAGCCATTCCGGTTCACCTTTGTCCTTGCCATATTTGCTGCCACGATCGCCTCCCTCGTTATTCTCTACAAAGCCCGGACTAAAATCTGGCGTGCCGTATTTGCCACCCTGACCGGGATGGGGGTCATTCTGCTCGGTTGCCAGCCCGAAATCTTCCGCCGGGGCGATTTTTCCGATGTTTACAAGCAATTGATGGAGAGTAACCCCGCCTGGATGACGACACTGCGGGAAATGCTGCTGTCCCATTATTACTACGGCATTATTGTCACCATGTTGATGATTTTTTCGCTGGCGATCGTGCAGGACATTTATCAAGACCGCAAGAATCGCTGGCGTACCGTTCACATCGTCCTCAATTCCATTGCCCTGTTACTATTCATCAGCCAGGGTATCACCGGCTCCCGCGACCTGCTCGAAATTCCGCTAAACTGGCAGAAACCAGCAATTTACAAGTGTGATTTCGTCAATAAAACGTGTGGGTAGGGAACGAAGATTATGGTGGCACAATTAACGACCTCATCCATTCCAGCTCTCATCCAGCAACAACGGGCTTTTTTTGGTACGGGGCAAACCCGACCCATTGAGTTTCGGATTGAGCAATTAAAACGGCTGAAACAGGCAATTATCGACCGTCAGGATGCCATCCTGCAAGCCGCAAAAGCTGATTTGGGCCGACCTGCATTTGAGGCATATTTTGAAATTGCTACCTTAAGCGAAATCAACCTTGCCCTCAAGCATCTAAAATCCTGGACGAAACCCCGTCCCGTTGCCACGTCGATCGACCAGTTTCCGGCCTCTGCCTGGGTGCAACCGGAACCATTAGGAGTAGTCCTGATTATTGGCCCCTGGAACTATCCGTTTCAATTAATGGTGTCGCCCCTGGTGGGTGCGATCGCCGCCGGTAATTGTGCTGTTCTCAAACCTTCGGAACAGGCTCCAAATACATCTAAAGTAGTGACTGAATTGATTCAAGCCACCTTCGATCCAAAGTATGTAGCGATTGTCGAAGGTGATGCTACAGTGAGTCAGGAATTGTTGGCAGAGAAGTTTGATCACATCTTTTTTACAGGTGGTACAGCGATTGGAAAAGTGGTGATGCAGGCAGCCGCGAAACACTTAACTCCAGTGACGTTGGAATTGGGTGGTAAAAGTCCCTGCATTGTTGATGCTGATGTGCGACTGGATCACACGGCCAAACGAATTGCCTGGGGTAAGTTCATCAATGCCGGACAAACCTGCATCGCACCAGATTATCTGCTGGTCGATCACCGCATTAAATCCGATCTCGTTGCCCAACTGAAGCAGGCCATTCGAGGTTTTTATGGTGCCGATCCGGCAACCAGCCCCGACTATGGGCGAATCATCAACCAGCGCCATTTCTCCCGGCTAACCTCATTTCTCAGTAACGGTAAAGTCATTCTGGGGGGGCAATTTGACGCTGACAACCGCTACATTGCTCCCACGCTTCTGGATGAGGTGAGTTGGGATGACCCGATCATGCAGGAAGAAATTTTTGGTCCGATTCTGCCGATTCTTACCTATGACGACTTGGCAACGGCGATCTCCCAGGTGAATGCCCGTCCCAAACCGTTAGCCCTCTACTTCTTCTCGCAGGATCAGCAAAAGCAACAACAGGTCTTGCAATCAACTTCTTCGGGTGGGGTTTGTATCAATGACACGGTGATGCAGGTTGGCGTAGCAGATTTGCCCTTTGGTGGAGTGGGCGACAGTGGCATTGGCAACTATCACGGCAAAGCCAGTTTTGACACGTTCTCCCATCAAAAGAGCGTGTTGAAGCGATCGCTCTGGCTCGACCTGGCATGGCGTTATGCGCCCTACACAACGGCACGATTGAATCAAATCAAACGTATTGTCACAGGATAAGGCACCACCTCATGCCGACTTAAACAGGTTGTTGGGCAGATCCAGGCGATCGCTGGTTCTGACAGATTTTGTGTTTGAACCGTTAAACCTTGTAAGGGCGTAGCATTTGGGAGGGAATTCCTGGCTTGACTCAAAGATTTTTGACCCAATGCTACGCCCCTACGTGCGGGGACACAAACTAGGTTAGAACCAGGGCGATCGTAGGGACGTTTCGCGTTCGCGTAGCGTCTCCCTGCGAGCCAACGCCCTTAAAATAAAACGCTACTCTATAAACGAATTTCGTATCACATCAGCGGTTCCTGCATCTCCATCCGTTCCCACTTCGGCTTATCATCATCCCTACGATAATTATCTGATGCAGGGGTGAGGGTGATCAAATCCTCGATGTTGCGAAGCATCGTATTACAAATGTCATCTAGCGGTAGGTCGTTGGGATCACGTCCAAACGGGTTCTCAATTTCAATTCCAATGGCTTCGATCCCAAAGAGCGTAAAGCTGATCAATGCCACAATCGGCCCTGTCCACCAACCGAGACTGCCAACCATCTGAAATGGCAAGGACAGACAATACAGTAACAACAATTGCTTCAGGTGGATGGCATAGGCCAGTGGCATGGGGGTTTTCAAAATCCGCTCACAGGCACCCAGCATATCAACCATCAGATCAAGCAATTTGTGCAGGGCATTCAGCTGGTAGATGTGCAATTTCTTGTGTTCATACTGTTGCTGTAAATAGTCCCCAATCCAGAAGGCAACTTCCAGGGGGGGGTGATTCATAGAATGCAACTTGTCATACTGTGCTGGAGTCAATAGTGTCTCTAGTTCCTCATTGATCATTTCCTGCCGCAGATGCAATTTAGTCGCAACACAGAATGCTACCAACAAATGGAGGGTAGCAACTTTCTGGTCATGATCATGCTTACTATCACATTCAACCGCAATCCAGATCTGCCGTGCCAGGTTACGCACCGTATTGACTAGCGTCCCCCAACATTTCCGGCCTTCCCAAAATCGCTCGTAGGCAGTATTGGTACGGAAGACTAAGAGCAAACCCAACACAATATTGGGGATCAGGCTTGCCAGAATAGGCAGGGAGACTGGTATGCCATAGTGGAACAGAATTGAGATGAAAATCCCAAACCCACCACACACAATGGTACGAAAAAGCACTGTTGGCAGAACTGACCCTCTCACCTGGAGGGCAACCCGAAACCATCGTTTGTGCTCGTTACTCATACCATCAGTCACACTACGTCACATAGCATCATAACCCAAGCACGCCGATGGTCAAGAACAGCCCAACGACTCCAAGGTACGCAATCCCAACACAATCGGGAACAATCACGATCGCCTACGACCGCATTCTTACGGTGAAGTCCCATTAAGCAAATTCCGTAAATCCAGGTAGCAAAAAATGACAGGGATGATACCGGGAAAAAATTTTCGGTTTTAACCAAGGACTGTTGCCTCCATGTCACGCCCGTACACCGGAACAAAGCAAGCTCAAAGTAAGCTCTACAGCCAATTTGTTTGTTCATTGAGCAGGCCCAAGAATCAACCCAGGCGTTATCGTAGACATTACTTCAGTAGGGATACGGGACTAGTAAGGTTACTGAAATATGAATTTACGGAATCGAGCCGCTAAAACAAGCACAATTTCCTCAATGTCAACTGCTTGCAAAATAAGAATAATGAAAAAAGTAACAAAGGTTACTATTTTTAGAGGGTGAGGAATTTAGCTCTTATCATGACTGAATAGTTAAGAGTTGTTGAATAGTTACCCCATATTTCTACCTTCATAGGTTGCGGGGATATGAACTGGGGAATTTTATATGTATGTCCTGGTAAATCGCTGCATCACATTAGTTAAAGACGTGTGAGAGCGATCGCCTGCCGACATCCTATCTGCCTTTAAAGAGTATTGAGTACTATATAGCGCGAATTTTCAATTCACTATTCGATTCACTAATCAGATGAACTCTCAGCAATGACCGATTTTACTATTAGCCTTCCCCCCAACCTATTAGCAGACATTTTTCCATTCCATCTGGCAGTCAATCAGGAGTGGAAATTGGTGCAGGTTGGCAAGGTTTTACAACGTATCTGCCCAGAGATCGAAATCGGTAGTCAATTTGCCCAATACTTTCAAATTCAACAACCGACAACAACATTGAATTTTGAGGCAATCCAGACTCACTTACAGTCTTTATTTATTCTGAAAATTCAGAATGCCGAAATCGTCCTGAAAGGGCAAATGGTTTATGTCGCTGAACCAGGTGTGTTGTTATTTCTAGGTTCCCCCCGGATGGCCGACCTGCAAGCCTTGACATCTTCAGGTTTAGCCTTGACAGACTTTGCCATTCATGACCCGATCGCCGATTACCTGGTGTCACTACAAACTCAGCAAACAGCCCTGACCGAAGCCCGTGAACTGGCAGATAAACTGAAACAACAACAATCAGACGTGCGTAAGGCACTGCAGCAAGAAAAAGAACTCAACGACTTGAAATCTCGCTTTATTACAACTGCCTCTCACGAATTTCGCACCCCTTTAGGTATTATTGCGTCCTCAGCTGGCATCATGCAAGACTACGCTGACCGAATTGACCAGGCGATGCGGCAAAAGCACCTGGCCCGCATTCAAACGGCAGTTAGCAGGATGACGGGATTATTGGATGATGTCTTAACGATGAGTCAGGTGGAAGCGGGCACATTAATATTCGCACCACATCCTCTGAAGCTGGGGGAATTTTGTCAGGAGATCGTGAAAAACTTCCAAGGGAAGAATTCACATAAATTGAACTACACTATCGCCCCTGCCCTGGTCGATCAAATCGTGACGTTGGATCAAAACCTGCTCAATCACCTATTTACCAACCTACTTTCAAATGCTGTTAAATATACGCCGGTACCTGGTGATATTTCCTTTGATGTGAGGTGTCAAGATGACCAAATTATCTTTGTGGTAAAAGATTCTGGCATTGGGATTCCCCAGGAAGAACTACGTTCCATTTTCCAACCCTTCCATCGTGCCAGCAATGTTGGGAATATTTCTGGAACCGGCTTAGGGCTGGCGATCGCGAGGCATTGTGTTGATCTCCACCACGGCACAATCAAGATCAACAGTGAGGTGGGTATAGGAACAACTATTACCGTTATTCTGCCGTTTTGCACTAATGATTTCGATCCAGCGTGATTTCGACCCAGGGTGTTGTGAGTTAGTGTAGTGAAAAAATTCTTGAGAGAGCTTTTACGATGACTAAAGTACTGGTTATAGAAGATGACATGAAAGTTCAGGATACCCTGGTCGATATTCTGGAACTGGAAGGGTTTAAAACAGTGGTAGCTGGCGATGGTTTGCAGGGCATCATGCAGGCAAAAGCCGAAAAACCGGATCTGATCATTTGTGACGTTATGATGCCAGAACTGGATGGCTATGGCGTTCTCGAACAACTCCGCCAGGATCAGGCAACAGCGACCATTCCGTTCATTTTTCTCACTGCTAAAGCCGATCGCCCCGATGTCCGTCAGGGGATGGTATCGGGAGCCGACGATTACCTTACCAAACCTTTTACCCCAGCAGAACTGAGACAGGCGATCACGACTCGCTTGGAAAAACAGGCAGTTGTGATGCACCAGTATCAGCAAGAACGGGAACGTGCCAAGCAGTTTTACCGACAAGCACAGGATCAGCAAATGATTGTTGAGACACAGGAACAACTGTTGCAGAAATTGACCGCAGAACTATCAAACCCTCTGTCAAACATCAACCTGGCAATTCGCATGCTGGAGAACGCATCTTCACAACAGGAACGCGATCGCTATCTCACGGTTTTGAAAGAAGAGTGCGCCCGCGAAATTGCGTTACTCAATCAAATGGCCCAGTTACAGGAGTTAATTACACCGGACAACATCAATCTACTGCGGAAGTTTCAAATTTTGCGGTAGTGGCGTGTCAAGACTGATTGGAAGTTGAGAAACTCCTTGAACCAGAATTCCCACCCTACCCTCTACCAATCAGAAACAATGACAGGCTAGTAGGGCACGAAATCGACATTATCTTGCTTTGACCACTATCTTTGGCGGAACTATGACTAGAATTTTAGTGATTGAGGATGAACAATCCATTCGAGATACCTTACAAGATATCCTTGAACTGGAAGGATTTGAAGCCTTGGGTGCCGAAAATGGGTTGGTCGGCATTCAATTAGCCAAGCAGTATATCCCGGATCTGATCATCTGTGATGTCATGATGCCCGAAGTCGATGGCTATGGCGTGTTGAAAACCCTCCATCAAGATGTCGATACAGCCAGTATTCCATTTATCTTTTTGACGGCCAAAGCCGATCGCCCTAGCCTCCGCCAGGGAATGAACCTGGGAGCCGATGATTACCTGACAAAACCGTTTACCCCCCAGGAATTATTAGAGGCATTAACCAGTCGCCTCAAGAAAAAAGAAGTTCAGACTCAGCCCCTAACCCATAAAATTAGCGATTTAACCGCGCAACTGGACTATCAAACGTATCACGACCCATTTACGAATCTGCCGAATCGGTTATCCTTACGCCAATCGTTTAACAAGCTGCAAACTACAACAGACCGAGACAATACACTCATTCCCCTATTGCACCTCAATCTGGAGCAGCTTTCCCGCATTAGTGCTGCAATGGGTCAACCATTCAGTGATCGGCTTTTAGGTCTGGTGAGTAATCGGCTGGCGGCACTCGACTGTGTAGACAGTGTTGCCTGTATTAATAGCCATCAGCTTGCTTTGTTAATTAGCTCAGTTACATCCATCCAGGACGTTGAACAAATCATTAAAAGTGTTTTAGATCTGTTTTCGCTACCGTTTCTACTAACGGAGCATGAATTATTTTTAACACCTCGAATTGGTATTGCTTGTTATCCTCAGGATGGTGAAAGCTTTGATGTTTTACTATCCCATGCGGAACTGGCAATCTCAGGGATGGGGAACCAGAGTGGGGCTGACGTATGTTTTTATTCGCCCCAGCAGCAAACCCATGCAACGACCTATTTTGAAATTGAAGCGGAACTGCGCCATGCGTTAGAGCGAAACCAGTTTCAAGTTTATTACCAACCTAAAATTGATCTAGAGACTGAAAAACTACTGGGGGCAGAAGCACTGATCCGGTGGTTTCATCCAGAGCGGGGTAATATTTCACCCGCGACGTTTATCCCCATTGCCGAAGAGACAGGCTTAATTGTGCCCATTGGGGAATGGGTATTGCGTACTGCCTGTGCCCAAACAAAAATTTGGCAGCAGCAATGCCCCGATCTGCATATTGCTGTGAACCTATCTCCCCGTCAATTCACCCATCAGCATCTCCTGCAAAGTATTCTCCAAATTCTGGTTGACACGGGTTTATCACCCACTCACTTGGAGCTAGAAATCACCGAAAGCATTTTGATGCAGGATGCCCAACTGGCACTCAAACTGCTCAATGCCCTCAAGCAACAGGGGATTCGAATCGCGATCGATGATTTCGGTGTTGGTTACTCCTCCCTCAGCTACTTGCAAAAGTTCCCATTGGACACGCTTAAAATCGATCGCTGTTTCGTGCGTAACCTGCCGGAGAATTCCAGGAATCAAAAAATTGTCTCTGCTATTATTCAAATGGCGCATGACATGAATTTGCAGGTAGTTGCTGAAGGTATTGAGCAGGAAGGTGAAGTTCTCTTTTTACGTCAAGTTCAATGCAATATTGCTCAGGGATACTGGTATAGTGCCCCCCGTTCTCAAACCGACTTTGAGCAAATGTTCCTCGTTGGTAAGTAACTTTGCTTTAAAGCTCTATGGGTCATAGTTCCAGCATTGTCTCAAGCGGATTTTTAGGGTGACACTAATGAAGAAAATTTTAGTGATCGAGGATGACCCTCAAGTGCGGGATAACATCGAAGATATCCTGAACCTGGAGGACTTTTGTACTATTACAGCAGCCGATGGGTTGGAGGGGCTGAACCGGGCACGCGCAGAACGGCCTGACGTCATCATTTGCGATGTCATGATGCCAGAAATGAATGGTTATGAGGTTCTCAAGGCTTTACGGCAGGATGCCGAAACTGAAACCATTCCGTTTATTTTTCTGACGGCAAAGGCAGACAGAACCGATCTGCGCCAGGGCATGATTTTAGGGGCAGATGATTACCTGACGAAACCCTTTACGCCAACCGAGTTGCGGGAGGCGATCGCGGTTCGGTTGGAAAAGCAGGCCCAGTTGGAACAGCAGACCCAGCGGCAACTGGGTGAACTCCGGCAAAATATTGCCCATTCACTACCCCACGAACTTAACACCCCCTTGGTAGGGATTATGAATGGGGTCAAGCTACTTCGCCATTGCTACGACCCCATTGACCAGGCGGAAGCATTGGAACTGTTAGATATTGTTGAACGATCAGGCAAGCGTTTGTATGAGATGATTCAAAATTTCATTACTTACGCTGATCTAGAACTGATGGCAGCCAATCCAGAAGCAGTCGCAACGTTGAAAAAGGAATGTCCTCCGTGTTTCCCCCTGGCATTGATTCAAGGTGTAGCCACCCAGATCGCCGAAAAACATCAACGAGAGGCAGATTTGCAAGTCGAAGTGCAGGATGTCGTCGTGAAAATTTCTGACTCCAGATATAGGAAGGTTCTGGAAGAAGTGATTGACAATGCGTTCAAGTTTTCTACATCCGGTTCGAAAGTACGGTTGACGAGTAGTTTGAAAGGTAACTTCTTTAACCTGTTTGTGATCGACCGGGGCCGGGGGATGACGGCTGAGCAGATCGCCAATGTGGGTGCTTACATGCAATTTCAACGGAAGATGTATGAACAGCAGGGAGCGGGTTTGGGTTTAGCGATCGCCAAACGCACTGTTGAATTATATGGCGGCGAACTGGCGATCGAAAGCTTTCCTGGCCGCCAAACCATTATCAGAATAAGCGTTCCCGTTGTGCCAGAGCCTTAACTGGCTCCAGCGACTACAATCGTAAAAACTGCGCCTCTGGGGAGATTATCTTCTACCGTAATTTTGCCACCATGCGCCTCGGTCACCATTTTGCAGAATGCTAAACCCAAGCCGGTTTGGCTGGCTCCCTTCATTAAAGTACCAACCTCATATTTTTCGAAGATACTTTGGCGCAGGTTTTCACTCACACCTGGGCCTAAATCTGCGACTTGAACCTTCGCCCCCTCTTCGCCGGGGTACTCTAGCAGCAGGGTAATTTGGCTACCCTGGGGGGAAAACTTAATCGCATTAGACAGTAGATTATCAACCGCACGACGGAATAGGGAAGGGTCGACATTGATGCTGCGGCTATCACCAGTAGGTAACTTAGCAATCAATTCTAATTTTTTTTGAGCGGCAATATCTTTTAACCCGGCGATCGCGGACTCACATAAGCTACAGAGATCCACAGCCGAACAGTTGAGAACTAATTTACCCGATTCTAATTTCGCCATCAACAACAAGTCATCCACAAACGTGCGCAATTCCTGCCCGCCCATGACAATTTGATCCAGCTTTTTCTGTTGTTTTTCGGGCGTTAATGCTGGATAACGCAACACCTCTGCGGCCAGAAGAATACTGGCAATGGGATTAC
>CAZGDE010000265.1:0-10247 GCA_964524315.1 uncultured bacterium | reverse complement strand
TTTGATATGTAGGGTTTAGCTCAGAATGATAGATAACTAGAAATCAGAACGATAGATAACCAAGAAACACGAGTGTTAAGAGTCAGGTAGATGATAGTTAATTACACTTTACAAATTAACAACCCTACTGACCTCATGAAAATCCACCCGAAGAAATAACTATAACAAAAAAGTGGAATGCCCAGTAACTGGATTCATTCCACTAATCTTGCACAGCTATTTGTGTTGCTAATCACGTTCAGAGGTTATTACAGGCTGAACAATTAACTACCGTTGATTCCACTCCTGAGCCGCGTCCGCGATCGCCTGGTCGACCGTTTTTTGACCCAACATAGCAGCTTGTAAATTGTCATAGACCATCTTTTGTAAGCGCTTGACATCTTTCATAGCTGGAATCAAGACTTCGGCATCTTTTAGTTGTTGGGCACTGACAATTCGCGCTTTGTCAACAGGAGTCGCATTGGCTGGTGCAGTTTGAAAGTAGGGATCTTGCAGTGCCTTGACTGTAGATGGCAGCACGTTGGCTGCTTTCGCGAACGCCAGTTGGTTGACATCGTTAGTCACGAACAGGGCAAACTTGAGCGCAGCATCGGGAACATCTGTGTCTTTAGGAACCACAAGATTCATCACGGCAACGTTTTTCTTACCCGTGTCACCTGTAATCTGGGGGGCAGAGGCAGAGACTTTGGCGATCGCCGGTGCATTTTTGGCGATCGTGTTCAAAAACTCTGCTCCTGATGCCAGAATCGCCGTATCTCCCCGTTGGTAGAGGTCAATTGCGTGGCGGTGACCTTCTGTAAGTGCCTCTTTGGGCATTAGCCCATTTTTGTAAAGGTCAACCCAGTACTGAAACGCCGCTTTACCTTTCGGCGTATTGAAGGCTGCTTTACCATCGGCATCAACCAGGTCAACCCCCATTTGGACAAAGGATTCCAGCACCTCTGCCGAGTCTTCGGGCACAACCGTTGTAAAGAAGGTGTATTTGCCAGTTTTATCTTTTACTTGCTTGGCTACCTGGGCGAGTTCTGTATAGGTTGCGGGTGGCTTACTCACCCCAGCCTGCTGCATCCGTTCTGTGTTGTAAATGGCAACTCGCGTTGTCAGGTACCAGGGAATGCCAAAACTTTTGCCGTCCAGCGTACTGGCTTTCCAGATGTTTGGTAAGTATTGCTGGCGAACATCGGCGGGAACTTTTTCATCCAATGTAAGCCAGGCATTACGTTCGGCTAATTGAGAAGCAAAGTTAGGGTTGAGGTTAACCACATCAGGGGCCGTTTTGGCAGATACAGCGGTCAGAATTTTGCGCTCCATATCGGCCCAGGGCACATCGACCCAACGAACTTTCAGGTCAGGGTTTGCTTGCTCAAAGCTGGCAATCAGTTGATTGAAGTAGTCGGTGAACTGGGGTTGCAGTTGCATAGTCCAGAATTCAACTTCCTGTTTACCGCCGGGTGCCTGTGATTGACTGTTATTGACAGTGCTACAACTCACTAACCAGGTTAAAACCACGCCCAACAGGGCAAAGATTCCGAACCGCTTCCAGCTACGCATCCAACTCATGCCTCGTTCAATTGATCCAACACCAATGTGTCCTAAAGCCAGGATAAAGGTTGTTTGGCCCTGTATCACAACAAATTGGTTTTCATGCAAGCTTTTGTTATAGCAAATGAAAACAGGAGGCGGGAGCAAGAAACTATCCTTACTCCTGCCTCCTGGCGGATGTTTTGTGGCTTGATTGGCTTACTTCACAACAGCAGGACGGGATGCCGAAGGACTACGATCAATGACCTGATCGACTAGACCATACGCCTTCGCATCTTCAGCCGACATGAAGAAATCCCGTTCGGTGTCTTCTTGAATCCGCTCCAGGGATTGGCCGGTGTGATCTGCCAGCAATTCGTTAAGTCGCTGTTTGTGATACAGAATTTCTTTGGCCTGAATTTCGATATCAGTTGCCTGCCCCTGGGCACCACCCAATGGTTGGTGGATCATGATGCGGGAGTGGGGGAGACTAATCCGTTTGCCTTTGGTACCAGCGCTTAGCAAAAATGCCCCCATACTGGCAGCTAGACCCAGGCAAATCGTCGACACATCGGGCCGAATATGTTTCATCGTGTCATAAATGCCCATGCCTGCCGTAACAGAACCACCGGGAGAGTTGATGTACAGGTAAATATCCTTTTCGGGGTCTTCGGCATCCAGAAAAAGTAGTTGGGCAACAACCAGGTTCGCGACATCAGCATCAATCTGTTGCCCCAGGAAAACGATTCGCTCCCGTAATAGGCGGGAGTAAATATCGAAGGCACGTTCGCCCCGACCAGATGTTTCGATAACGGTAGGAATCATGGAGCCTGTCTTGAATACGTTTTCCTTATTCTACTCTGATGGACATGGAGGCGGCCGGGTTAGATAGTCCGCTGGAGAAATTGCCGGTTTAAAAGAATTTACAATTTATCATGTTGCAGTCCCTGCCCTGATCACACTGACAGTTTCGCATTCGGCCGCGAAAGGATTGACGTGTGTACCGAAGGCAGTATAGTGACTACAAGAATTGACCCGTAGTTAGCTGTAAGCCCCCCGGAAATGACGAATCTGCCAAATCCAGGTAGCGAACCGAGTCCCAACGCTCAACCGCCAGAGAACAACCAACGTCACCGTCGGGGCGATCGCCCCTGGCAACGGCGGGTACGTCAAATTGGCATTCCCCTCAGTGTCGTGACGTTAGCCGGCATTGCTGGTGGCCTCTGGTGGGGGCGGAATTTTGTCTACTACGAGCTAGTTCCACTGGTTGAAACAAACCTGAGTCAGACGCTCAAGCGTCCGGTTAATTTAGGCAAAGTCGAAGCCTTTAGTCTGACCAGTCTCAAAATTGGGCCATCAGCGATCCCGGCCACCCCTACCGATCCAGACTGGGTGAGTCTCGCCGGGGTAGATATTTCATTTAACCCACTGAAAATTTTGCTCACCCGTGAGCTAAACCTGGATATTACCCTGCGTCAACCCGAAATTTACCTGGAACAGGATAAAACCGGAGCCTGGGTTACCACTGAACTGCGGGAGCAGGAGGAACAGGGGCCAATCCGTACAGAAATTGATACTGTGCGGGTGCGGGATGGTCGAGCCATATTGGTGCCACGCTCCAAGTTTGATGACAATAAGAAAAATCCAGTCACGTTGGCAAACCTGAATGGTAATCTCCGGTTTTCCGAGCGGAATACACGTTTCGTTTACGAGTTAGCAGGGCGATCAACGACAGGTGGCAAGGTTGATTTGAACGGAGAAACGGTGCGTC
The DNA here is from genome assembly GCA_964524315.1 of uncultured bacterium. Classification (GTDB taxonomy): domain Bacteria; phylum Cyanobacteriota; class Cyanobacteriia; order Leptolyngbyales; family Leptolyngbyaceae; genus CAZGDE01. The sequence goes on along the minus strand of CAZGDE010000265.1, from coordinate 6,955 downwards.
CGTCTCTACAAACGAATTTAAAGATTAGAGGACAGAATTTTCTGGTTTCTGAAATTGATCGCCTGGTCAATTTTCCTGGGATCAGTCTCCAATCGGGGCGGGTAACCGGGGATGTGGCGATCCAGTACCAGCAGGGTGACAAAATTCCTGGCTTGGGTGGCAGTGCCGAATTTACGGGTGTCACCTTAAAAGTGCCCCAGGTACCTCAAGCATTTCGGCAGGCCAAGGGACGGTTACAACTGGATGGTGATCAGATTCGCCTGCGTAATGTGGATGCCCTCTACGGTAAGGTACCCTTTCGGGCAAATGGGGTCACGGATTTAAACGATGGCTTTAACATTACTGCCAACGTCCGGCCAGTCAGTGTTCCAACCTTGCTGGAAACCCTGCAGGTGCCACTGCCATTTTCTACAGCAGGCGAAGTCCGAGCCGATTTAAAGCTGACAGGGGCGTTGCAGTCTCCCATTTTGACGGGAACGGGCCGCAGTACCAAATCAGGCAGACTGGATAAAGTCGATTTGAGCCAGTATAGTGCTCAATTTCGGTTAGATGCCGGACAACGCTTGCTGACATTTACTGACATTGCCGCGACCCCAACGGCGGGGGGGCGGGTGACCGGTGGTGGGCGAATTCGATTAGACGATCCCGCCCAGGTAGCCCTGGTATTTGATGCTGTAAATGTACCAGGGGATGCGATCGCCCGCTCCTATAACAATGGCAACCCACCACCGTTTACCATTGGCACCGTCAACGCCCGCGCCCAGATCACGGGGCCAGCAACCAATATCCAAACGCTGGCAACCTGGCAGGCCCCCAATGGTACTTACCCGGCTACGGGACAGGTGCAGGTGGCTAATGGGGTAATCACCCTGCGGAATACCACTGCTACGGTAGCTGGGGGTACCATCACCGCTAATGCCCGTGCGGCGAATGGCCGTTGGCAAGCAACGGTGGCAGGTGCGGGAGTCCAACTCAGTCAGTTCTCGCGAGACTTACGGGGACAGTTCAGTGGTAATTTAGCCCTGGCCGGTAGCCTGTCCTCATTCCGGCCTGCCGATGTGCGTGGGCAGGGGCAGGTGCGCTTCTCCCAGGGGATTTCGGTAATTGGCGAACCCCTCACAGCCCAGATCCGTTGGGATGGGCAAAAGGTGGTGGTGCAAAATGCTACCGCGCCTGGTTTCAGTGCGAATGGAGCAGTTTATGCCCAATTGGAAGGTCAGGGTGCGCCGGCGATCGCCGGACTGGATCTAAATGTCAATGTGCGGGACTACAGCCTGCGTGCGCTGGCGCTACCCTTGCCAACAACAGTTGATTATTCTGGACGGGTTGATTTTAACGGTCGGGTAACTGGCACTCCGACCAATCCTAGCGTGGCTGGAGGGCTGGCATTGCGCCAGTTTGTGTTGAATGGGGTGGCATTTGAACCCGTGATGCGGGGTAATTTACGGGTAGCACGGGGTGTCAACCTGGATGTGGCCGGGCAACAAGATCGGATTGCGGTCACCCTGAATTCCAACTATCAGCCAGTAGCTTTTTATATTCGTCAGGATGAGGCGATCGCGCAGGGACGGGCACAGGGGGAACTACTCCTGGTTGACGTGAAAGATTTTCCTGTTGCCTTCCTGAATCCACCTGGAATGGCGGTACTATTTCCGGCTTCTGGAGAACTGAATGGTACCTTTGCCCTCAATTTGCGGGATTACAGCGGCTCAGGGCAGTTAACAATTGCTCAACCGGCATTGGGCACTTACAGGGCAGACCAGTTTGGGGGACGGATTAGCTACAAAAATGGTGTTGTGACCCTGACAGGGGCAGAATTGCGTCGTGGTACAACCGTTTTCCAGATCGACACGACGGCATCCCTGTTGGGGGGAAGTCCCCAGGTCAAATCGCAGATCCGCGTTGCGCAAGGCAATTTACAGGATGTACTGGGACTCTTGCAGTTATTTGATTTGCAAGATCTGACGCGAGGTATGGCTTTGCCGACCTATGGTACGGCGGCGGATATTGACGCAACGCCGATAGACCTGAGAAATGCGTCCATTCTCGACCAGTTGCGACGGCTCTCTGAAATTCAGGCATTACAGGCCCAGGAACGGGCCGAACGGGAAATTGCCGCCATTCCGCCTTTAGAAGATTTAAAGGGAACCTTTAGCGGCGAATTGAATGTGACGGGTTCGTTGAGAACGGGAATCAGCGCCGATTTTGACATTCGCGGAGAAAACTGGGAATGGGGCCCCTACTCGGCTAGAGAGATGGTGGCGAAGGGAAGTTTTGAAAATGGGGTGGTGACGTTACTGCCGTTACGGTTCCAATCGGGTGATGCATTTATCGCATTCTCGGGACAGATCGGTGGGAATGGACAATCGGGCCAGTTCCGTATGGCGAACGTGCCAATAGAGAGTTTCAAACGCCTTGTTCCCCTACCATTGGCAGTTAGTGGCAATGTAAATGCGACAGCGACATTAGCCGGAACCCTGGCAAATCCCCAGGCGATCGGTGAGATTAGTCTGACGAACGGGGTCTTGAATGGGGAAGAATTGCAGGAAGCGCGAGGTAGTTTTCAATACGCCAATGCCCGTCTGGATTTTGGCAGCACCGTTATCGTAACGGCACCCCAACCGATTACGGTAAGTGGGAGTGTGCCTCTGCCCTTGCCCTTTACCACAGCGGCACCAGCCAGCGACCAGATTAGCCTTGACATTAATGTTAAAGATGAGGGGTTAGCGGTACTAAACCTGCTGAATAATCAGGTGGAGTGGTTAGATGGTAAGGGGTCAGTGGCGCTCAATGTCCGGGGAACGCTGCAAAATCCGGATGCAAAGGGTGAAATTCGAGTACAGGATGCAACGTTAAAAGCCAGAGCTTTACCCGATCCGCTGACAGATGTGGATGGGCTGATTACCCTGAATCAGGATCGCATCCAGGTTGAAACCGTCAGCGGCAAGTATGGTGATGGGCGAGTCGTTGCCAGCGGTGTTTTGCCGATCGCCCAACCGTTTACGTCGAATGATCCCGATGCTGGCAAATTTATCAATGTCAATCTGGATAAAATCACTCTCAACCTGAAAGGGTTGTATCGGGGCAATGTGAATGGTGAAATTCAGGTAGCCGGAACAGCCCTGAATCCTCAAATTGGCGGGGGCATTCAACTCAGCCGGGGTGAGGTATTACTATCTGATCCACCGGAACAAACTACAGCCGAGGGAGTGCCATCGGAGGAGTCGCCGATTGAATTTTCTAATCTAAAACTGACGTTGGGTAACAGCATACGGATTGTTCGTGCCCCAATTCTCAACTTCGTGGCAGTGGGTGATCTAATTATTAATGGCAATCTGAACGATCCCCGCCCAGCAGGAATTATTAGTTTGAAATCGGGCCAGGTTAACCTGTTTACAACCCAATTCAACCTGGCTCGCGGGTATCCTCAAACAGCCGAGTTTGACCCAAGGCAGGGACTCGATCCCAATCTTAATATTCGCCTGGTGGCCCTGGTGGCGGAAGTATCGGGCAATCGGATGCCCACTAGCAGTATTTCGTCTTCGGAAATTGCTGATACACCTGATTTTTACCGTTACGGTAGCTTGCAGAGTGTACGGGTACGGGCGCAGATTAATGGGCCTGCCAGTCAGTTAAACGAAAATCTGGTTCTGACTAGTAGCCCAGCGCGATCGCCCGCAGAAATTGTGGCTTTGATTGGGGGTGGGTTTGTCTCCACCTTAGGGCAGGGTGGTGGTGCGCTGGAACTGGCTAATTTGGCCGGTTCTGCTCTGCTCACTAACATTCAAAGTTTCATTGGTAATGCGTTGGGGCTAAGCGAATTCCGGCTCTTCCCGACAATTACACCAAACCAGGATTCGCGCGAATCACGACGGGAATCGAACCTGGATCTGGCAATGGAAGCAGGGATTGATATCACCCCATCACTATCAGTGAGTGTACTGAAAATTATTACGTCGGATCAGCCAGCCCAGTTTGGCCTCCGCTACCGCCTGAACGACAATTTCCTGTTCCGTGGCTCCACAGACTTTTCGGGAGATAACCGGGCAGTACTGGAGTATGAGGCGCGATTTTAAGGTTGGGAATGAGAGCGAGAGGAAAAGAGTAAAAATTTAGTCGTTGAGAAATATTTCTTTTGACTTTTTATTTCTTAACTCTTAACCGCAACCCAACCACCTTCAATCAGCATATTTCTCATAATCTCTCTACTTTAACCGTAGGGAGATTTTTTATTTTTCTCTTGCAAAGAAGGGATTTCAATGCTTTTTAGCATTAAATTCAGGATGGAAATTTATGAGAGCAATATTTCAGAACGTAAAAGTTTGGCTTTTTTACTAATAAATATTGCGGCTACTTGCTGGCGCTGCTAAGGTGTGCTTGTAGATTGATTCAGGTTAGTCACTCTTTTTGGAGGTGTCGTCTCTATGCGTATTTCTGACACTTCACCGGTTCACTGAATCTCTGTCGCGACGGCTGATTAGGTGAATTGTGGAGTTCCCGCCAAGTTTGGTAGTAAATCACCCAGTCAGGTTATCCAATCATGCGACATGTTTGCTCAATGGTTTGTTATAGATTCGTAGGGCGTAGTCCACGTCTGTATCACGTCATCACAACGAATCAGCAGCAGCCAGCCTCTTGCTTTCTGGCCTGCAAGTAGTTCATTCATCAGTAGCCAGCTATCTATTTTTTTGTCTCACACGTGTCAGAACCGATGCGAAATCCGTCTGGTAAATCGCTAATGAAGGCGGGTTTTGCAAAAGACTATCCCAAACTGGGGTTTAACGACAAAACCCGCCCCTGCGAATTGATTACCTGACACTGAAATGATTTTTTCATTGTGAGACCTCACTACTGGAGGTTTTGTCATGACTATTCAAGGAAAAACAGCTCTCATTACGGGAGCGTCTCGTGGTATTGGACGGGCGATCGCGCTAGAGTTTGCCCAACAGGGGGCGAAGCGTTTACTTCTGGTTGCCCGCGATCGCCAGCGATTGACGGATGTTGCTGTCGAACTGGCGATGTTTGATACCGAAATCGTGATATTGCCAATGGATTTAAGCCAGCCAGTGGAGGTGAATATTGCGATCGCCCAAGCATGGCGGGACTATGGCCCCATTAATCTACTGGTAAACTGTGCGGGGGTGGCGCACCAGGCTCCCTTTCTGCGAACCCGTTTACCGCAAGTACAGGAAGAAATTGCCATCAATTTGATTGGCCTGTACACGGTAACTCGTCTGGTTGCTCGCCGGATGGTGGCACAGGGAGAGGGAACGATTATCAACGTTTCGAGCATGATGGGTAAGCTGGCCGCTCCTACGATGGCAACCTACTCGGCGACGAAATTTGCGATTCTGGGTTTTACGCAGGCGCTGCGGGGTGAACTGTTTAACCAGAATGTGAAAGTGGTGGCGTTGTTACCTTCACTGACGGATACGGATATGGTACGGAATTTGCAATGGTTTCGCTGGGTTGTGCCGATGACACCCCAACAGGTGGCGAAGGCACTGGTTGTTGGCCTGTCCCAGGGTAAGACTGAAATTGTCGTGGGCTGGCAAAGTCGTTTAGCAATGCTGGGGAATCGTCTACTGCCCTGGCTGATGGAACGATTGTTGTTATGGGCCGCACCCCTACCGAAAAACCGTCGGAGAAATTATCCCCATTTGGGAGAGGCAGGGGCAATTCTCCGGTAGGAGTGGTTTATAAGGAGTGACTGAATCACAGGCTGGATTGGAACAATGTTTCAATCCGGCCTGTTTTTGATTAATTAGAATGTCCCAATAGCTTGCACAAGACTCTTAATTAGACCTCCGAGATCCATCTCTGGATATGTATCGCTGTTGAGCATCCCAACAAGACCTGGGAGGTCTATCGTGGCCGCAAAGTTTCCGTACAAAGTTCGTCTCAATAATCTTATTCAAGACTATCATTGTGTCCATTTAAGAGACCTGTAGTCTCATATGATACGTCTATTAAAGATGACGTTTATTTTGGTAACGCGGCGATCGCATCTAGCAAAGGTATGACAGATTTTGCATGGAAACGCTCTCGATGCACGCCACCCGCTTCAATTGCCCGAAAATGGCCAGTTAAACAATGTCGTTGCAGGATATGGCCATCCAGGTAGTACAGATCGTCCCAATCGCCAGTTTTGCCAATGGCGATCGGTTGCCACGGTTTATTCGCTTTTTCAGAACTTTGAATTCCGTGGGGATGGGCAAGCAGCCCGACAATCCCGGAAACTAAACGGGCATATCCAGTCTGGCCATTATGGGTACAATTCACCTGCACGTTCTCAAAAATACCTGGATTTAACAGCCCATTGGAACCAATAGCAATGCAACCCTTAGCATTGAAATAGACCTGATTCAACACTAAATCCCAGGTGGGAGAGTGATAGTTGAGAGCATAATACCGGGGCTTAATCGTCTGGATCTGGGAGAGGGTATTTTTTTGGGGGTATGCCGCCCCTAATAGAATTACGCTATGAAGATTGGGAAGATGAGGGTAAAGTTCCAATGCTTCAAGGAGAATAGCACCACCCAGACTGTGACCCGACAGAATAACTTCTTCCTTCTCGCCTGAAAGCATCTCCACGAGTTGAATGGCAGCCTCTTTAACACGACGCTCAGACTCACAGAAATTGGCAACAAGCTTGGTGACATTTCCTTCCAAGGTGTTCCACTTAAACTCTTGAATCAGCAAATTCCAGCGAAGTTCGTGGGCAAATTTCCGATATTGGGTAGTGATGAGTGATTCTGGCTCAAGATCCGCGAATCCATGAACATGAATGAGCTTCATAGTAGTTCTGCCGTTTTTCAAACTAGCTCACTTAAGGTGCCCACATCGGCTCTTAAAGTTTGAAATTTACTCAAGTCAGTTAGGTTCCGTCGAGACATGAAATTCAACTCAATAGTCCAATCCAAAGCTGAGATACACAAGGATCTCAGCTTGATAT
>CAZGDE010000264.1:0-10343 GCA_964524315.1 uncultured bacterium | reverse complement strand
TTTCATGACTGGCTAGAAAGTGAATTTGTTGTTCACCCGTTTGCATTACTTGTCCGTTGACTTTTAGTTCTGCCAGAATTTGCACTGTTTCCACTGTTTGTCCACCCGTGTTAGTGACTTCAAACGGCACATAGAATTGTCCATTCGCATCTTTAATCACTTCCTGTGATTTGACCTGGAAAGTGGGTGGTTCATTGGATTGACCAAGCCAGGAATAACTAATTAAGCCAACAATTCCGGCCAGAATGAATGATGCGATGCCAAACGAGATCCATTCGGCGGGCGATCGCGTTCCCCGTTCTTGCTCCAGTGGTGGCGATTCAACGGTTTCATTAGGGGTCATACCGCTAACCTCCCGGCAGAACCGCCTACGGCGGCAGGCAAGCCCAGAACCAGTGATTGTTCCAGCCATACCGTCCAGGGGTCACTAAAGCTTACCTTCTGGAAAAACCACAACATCAACATTGCCGCAATCAGTGATACGAGGTAGGACATGATGGTTTCACTTAACGGGCGTTGAAAAATACCTTTCTGGCGCATTCGTTTCCGTTGATTGGCGAAATTTGCTTGAAAGACAATGCCATAGGAAACCAGTAGTGACGTTGCCAGAATGAGGAGTAAGCGAGGTTGTTCTACCGCCGCCGCCAGCATAGGAATTTCATCTGTTGGGGCAATATTAAAGGCGATGACTAATGCCCCAATAAGGGTCGCACCAATATCGGATAAGGTTTCATTTAAGTTATCGGTATTATTGGAACCATCATCATTTTGGGATTGCGCCGTTTGGGAACTGTCACCCAAAAATTGATTGGCGAGGGCTACTCCTAATGTGAATGGCACACACTCAAAGACAATTTTTCCTAACGTTTCCCGTAACGCCGTGTCGGCATTTAGTTCGTTTAGCAACCAGAGAATGAGTGTTGCGCAAACTAACCCGATCGCGATCGCTTCCACCGTATCCATCACCGCTTCGCTCCAGTGGTGATCTCGGCCGCTGCTACGAAAGCCATCTGTACGATTGAGCAGGAAGACAACACCAAACATGAGGGCGATCGCTCCCAGTATCATTGGCGGTTTGGCATAGGAACCAATCCACCACACTTCCATCGTGTAGAGCAACGGTATGCCAAACAGCAGTCCACCACACGCGCCCCGAATCAAATCTTGTGTTTCCTTTACCCAACCATTTTTCCGCCGTGCTGTTGCTAGCCTCATGCCACCATCCTGAAACATGGGTGTCGATTTCTGCCCCATGGTCTAGTCAAACTTTATTTGACCGACATGGCAAAAATCGTCTAGCCAATGGCAGATGTGACTGTTGTTACCACAACGGTACGGGAAGGCTACTGCCTGGGACAGATACCTACGATCGCCCCGTTACCGATAAGCCTTCCACAATCACCGAAGGCGTATAGCAGGAGCCGTTCCAGTCCGCGTCGCCACCTAATTCGATGAGTTGTTTCAGGGCCGTGTAAACATTACCCGATACCATCGTGTCCTTGACCCGACCAATGACCTTACCATTTTTAACCCGGTAACCCAGGTCAACGTTAATTGAAAACTCACCGGAAATACCCGCACCGCCACCCAACATCTGATCCACAATCAGACCGTCATCCAGGCTGGCTATTAGTTCGGGTAGTGATCGCGTCCCCTGGGCAATCAGAATGTTGAACAAGCCCGGTGTGGGATAACTGCCCAGACCAGGGCGAAAACCATTGCCTGTCGTGCCACTACCGAGGGCACGTCCCGTCGTGCGGTCGGTATAAAAGAGTTGCAACACACCCTGGTCAATGAACGTAATCGGCCGGGTCGGTGTCCCTTCGTCATCAAAGGGGCAACTAAAAGGCCCCGTCGTCGGCTGTTGCGAAATCGTAATGCTTTCAGAAATCACCGGTTCATTGAGGCGATCGCTCCAGGGCGAGGCTCCTTCAATCACCTGTTTGCCATTCAATGCTGCCTGCACCGTACCCCACAACATGTCGGCAGCCTTCGACGTGAACAGGATCGGCACCCGTCCAGTGCTGGGATTGGTGTTATGTTCTGCCCATTCCAACCGTTGCAAGATCTGGTTGGCCAGGGCGATTGGGTCTAAACTGCCCCGTTGGGTTTGCCCATCCGACACACTCAGAAAATCATCACCCCGAACCCACTCGGCGGACAGGTAACAACTGAGGGTGGTGTCTGTATAGCCACAATCCAAACCGTTAGAGTTAATCAGGCGGGTTGTTTCGGCTTCACACTCCCATTCGGCCGTACACAGTAAATCGGGGTTTGCATCCCGAATGACAGCGATCGCCTGCTTTCCCCATGCCACCAACTGTTCTACGGCTACTGCCTCACCCAGATCGGGATAAAAGGCTTTGGAAGCATCCGACAATTCAATAATTTCCGGGTCATTTAAGTGGCTGAGGGCGATCGCCCGATCGACCAATGCCTGTGGCTCAACCGCGCCATAGGCAACGGCCAGCCCCGGACAGCCATCGCGCCAAAGCCGTAATGCCGTTCCTTCTGCCTGGGCACTTTCCAATTGTTTGAGACGATTCGCCTCAAAAAAAATTGGACGAGACAGCGATCTTGAATGAAACACCTCCGCTGCTTCTGCCCCTGACCTGGCAGCTAAGTCCAATAATTGTTCTGCCAGGGTGTCTTGGTGCAAGTCGTCGGAACCCATACCTTCCTAACGCTATCAGCGACAAACCATCAATCAGTAGCCACCAGTGAATTAGCAACCCAAATCCGCAGATTGGCACATCAAATCAGCAGTAATAACTACCGACTTGAGCTGCCATCTGCCAATGTTTCGGACTAACGACTAATACTGGCTACTGACCGTTAAAAATCACTTTACGATACTTTGGTCTCCTGCAATAACCAAAATCCGGCAAATGCTTCCACATTTGGGTTGGCTTGAATTGCCAGAAAATGTACCCCCTGGGCTTCCTGCTTGGCAGCTTCAAAATTTTCTGCCTCCTTTTGCAGGGATGCATTTGCCAGAGCAGCGATGCTCCAGCGATCGTTAATGCCCGTTTCCAGCAATAATCGCCCTTCATCGACCTTCAAAAATGCCAGTTCTAAGCCTGACATCCAGGCCGCCATTGGTACTGCCCGTGGTGAAAAAATCAGCAGGCCGGGAATGGGTGTCTCAGGGGCAATGTTTAACAGGCTGAGCGGGAAGGCTTCACCAAAGTCGATCGCCCACTCGTTCATTTCAGCAAAAGCGCTGGCTGGCAAGGATGCAAATGTCCACTTTTGCCCAATGAGGGCATCCGGTAAAGACTGGGGAGCTGTCGTCGCAAAGCTCACCGTTGGGGTGGTACCCCCTTGAAAACCAGGCTCCTGGGGGTAAACCTCTGCCATCCGTTCCTCTAGCCACTGGCTCAACGCATAGGTGTGGCGACTGAGTTGGGAGGGAATATCCAGTTCATCGCAGGCTTTAACGATCATATTTTTCATCGCCTGCCGGAAAAAACGAATCCGATCCGGCGGTTGGGGGGCACGGGCGATCGCCTCTTCTAGGGCCGTTTTGAGCCGCACGGAATTGACCTCCGCGCTAGAACAAAATTCGGCATAACGAAACAATGATTCTGGCTCCCGATCAACCCGCAGGGGACTTTCACAAACCAGAATTTCCCAAACCTTCTTGTTGTTTTCGTCAAGAATTGGGCGTGAGTAAAAATCGAGTTCCCAGATTGTAGTCATCGAATATTACAGGATGTATCCGAGAGACCATTGTCCTATGAAAGCGGGGATATGGCGTAAACTTTGGACGTTACCCCTCACCATCTGGCCATGAACCTGCCTACCTGGATTACGGTTTCGCGTTTGCTGGCAGTGCCCATCTTGCTCTACGGGTTACAGCAGCCGACGTCTGACACCCGCTGGTTTCTCCTGGGAATTTTTCTCCTCGCCGCCGGTACCGATTGGTTGGATGGTTACCTGGCCCGTCGTCTGAACCAGGTCACGGAACTGGGTAAATTTCTCGATCCGCTGGTTGATAAGTTCCTCGTCCTGGCTCCCCTGTTGGCGTTGATTGAACTGGGACAGGTGCCTGCCTGGGGCGTGTTTCTGGTACTGGCACGGGAACTGGCGATCGCCGGTTGGCGGGTGAATCCCACTCTCCAGGGACGTTCCGACATTCAGGGGGCGAATTTCTGGGGCAAGCTCAAAACCGTCAGCCAGATTGGGGCGATCGCCCTGCTGATAGCGCCTCTGGGCGACAACTGGCACTATCCCGCCCTGATCGCCTTCTGGATCTCGGTGGGTTTGACCCTGGTATCGGGCGTGATTTATTTATTGCCAGCACCAGCGGCATCCCAAAAATAATCCGCTACACCGGGTTGATTGCGGATCTCAGCAGGTGGATTCAGTAACACAGAAATTTGCTGGAAGTGGGGGAACGCCGCAACCAGGCGACGGCTGACCCGTTGGGGAATCCCTTCGCCGTACAGCAAATGCCCCTGACCCACGATGACCACCAGTAGCGTGTCGGGATATTGCCGATGAAATTGGGCAATCCGCTCTGCCATCGTTTCATCCCATAACACCTGTGCCTGAAAGAAGCGGGCAAAACTGTCGCTGTTTCCCTTGCCCTGGTGGGCCTCATCGTAAATCTGGCGCAAACGTTGGCGATAGGTTTCCGGTTCGAGTCGCATCTCAGAGCGGGGGGGAATGAAGCGGCGATCGCTCCAGTTCAAACTATCCAGCCCATTGCGGGCCACTTTACGGGTCACTTCGCTGGGCGTATTCAGGGCAATCACCCGCCGTTGCCGTTGCTGCGCCAACCGTAACAGGGCGGCATAAAACTCCCAGGGAAACCCCCACCGTTTCTGGTATTGCGTCTGGTTCTGCAATTCCGTTTCCGTCAATTTTCCGGCCAGATACCGATCCAGGACGGACTGAAACGGGCGTTGAAACATTTCCAGGCCGATCGCCCAATCCGGATGCAGCCGATCAAGGGACTGAAGAATGGCTAACTGGGCCTGGTGATCCGCTGGACTATCGTGGGTTTCACCCAGGTAAATCACATTCGCCTGGGCAAGAGTTTGTAAGAGGGTAGATGGTGGCAGGGATTGGGGCGATCGTCCCTTCACCACGGTCACCGTTGCGATGGGATCAGCCTGGGATTGTGCCCATACGGGCGTGGCAGTGAATAACGGCACAGTCAGTACCAATAAGACTGACCATCTAGTGAACCAGCACATTTTTAGCACCGAAGAATATAAGAACTTTTTGTATAAAGAATAAGCTAAGTTAAAGATTCGTAAAAAGAATGTTGCTTTTTTAACCATCCCCACAGGATACTTTTGTCTACGAGTTCCTACCTACGTACATCACAGCGTTTTTTAATCTGAACAAAGCAATTTGCATTTAGTAACCTACAGGTTTTCTCGCTTGAGACGGCTTTTACTCAGCTAAATAGATGCTGTAAATCTTCGGATCGCGTCCCTGTTTGATAATTGGTGATTAACAACCATGACATTTTCATCTACCCCCAGTACTATTCCCAGCCAAACGACCAGCAGAGCAACCCAGTTTGAGCCAGGAATTCGGGCAGCATCCAAAGTGGTCACTGAATCTCGCACCACGAATTTGCATTCCCTCGCCTCCCTGTGGGCACGCAAATACGTAGCATCTTTAATCACCCGTGACGAAGCCGAAAATCTCCGACGTAATCAAAACTTTACAGATGTCTCATCAAAAGAGGGACGTACCAGTACCACAAGAACTTTGAAACAGGGGTTGACCCTGGCAAGTGCTCAGGCATGGTCGAAAACTGAAAATCTGCTATCAGGGGAAATTCAACGGCATGGTATTAGCCCCGATCTCATTGATCCCTGGGGCATTGCCGCAGACTCCCACAATCTATTTCAAAAATGTTTAGAGGCATATAGCGATCGCGTTACGCCCCGTCGCCTTTCCGTCCTGGTTGCTGCCGATTTTGGGCGCATTCGTCGCAAGTACACAGCCAATGACCCACGGACGTTAGGGTTCGTCAGTATGCAATTCCACTATACCGGAATGAGTTTACTGGAGCAGATTTCAACCGCTGAGCAGGCATTGTTTGCACCTTACCTGAAGGTAATGGATGACCATCTCTACATGCCCCTACGGGCAGCCTACGAAGCGGCAGCAAATCTGGAAATGAACTCGCCAGAACTGCTAGCTGTGCAGCAGTTGTTACCCATTAGCACCAAAATCGCCCATACCGTTTGCAGTCAGGTGATGCGTAACCGTCCCAATTACGCCAGCTACACTGGCAAGCTGAGTACTCCCCCAGTGCGGGTGTCTAGCGTCCGGGATGTGGAAATGTTCCAGGTTTACCTTTGCTTGTGCGCTTTAGAAGGTAGCATTCGTTCTGTTCAGGAAGAACTCTTTCCCCTGTGTGTAATGTTGTACCCCCGCCTGTCTGTCAGTTGGGAACTGGTACAGGAAATGTTGCGCTTTCTGGGCTGGCAACTGCACGATCGGTTAGCGCCTGACCAACTCGTGATCTTCCTTCCCTACCTGCGGGCGTTAACCGAAATGTTTTCCCTGGACGTGTTTCAAACTGCTTAGTCCGGTAAAGACCTCGGAGGTCTATCAGACGTTACAAGACCTCCGAGATCGAGACATTACAACTACTCGCGGGATGGTGGTTGCCCATTGTCACGCCAAACAACGATCGCATCATTGATCGGTTGCAGATTAGTACCAGGGTAATAGAAGCTAAGAATGCGATTGCTTGACCAGCCCAATTTACCCAGGTGATAGGAACCCGTTTGGCTAAGGCCAACACCGTGACCTAACCCGCCACCGATAAAGGCATAGCCAGCCAGTGATCGATTGGCTCCATACAGGGGTTCCAGGTAGAACAGGGTACTGTTGGGTGCCTCGAAGACCTTTAAGACATCATCCTTTTGCAATTTCACGGCTCCCTGATCCGTGGTGACAGTCAGTTCCAGTACCCGTCCTGCCGGAGAGCGGCGAGTTACAGCCATTGACTGAATCGTTTTGAAGTTCACCAGGGGATTTTTTTGTGTCGCCAGGTAAGTCTTCAACTCGGCATTCAAGTTTGCCAGGTAACTCTCTGCCCGCCAGCGGAAGTAATCACTCTGATCTTTTTCGTTAAAGCCCTGTTTCTGACTGATAAAACGACGGAAATTCTTTTCGTCAGCGAGACTCTGACGGGATAGATCCCAAATGCTGGCAACGGAATCCACCACTGCTTTCAGATAGGGACGTTCTGCCCCATTCCAAACATCGTGAAAGGGGGCAGTAATCCCGCCTGTAGTCGAAGAGTAGACGGCATCAACCAGTTCATTGTTGTAGGTCAACACAAGGTTACGGGTGGCCGCGATCGCCCGATCGGTCGAAGGGGCAGCACCGCCCAGGCCGTAATAGACCTGACACTGGGTATCGGCACATAACTCGTAATTGTCTACCGCAAAGCGACGGCGATTCCGCAACGCATAGGTTCGCGCCAGAATTGCCTGGACTTCCAGAACAGCGGGGGCTGCCCAGGTACCAATCTCATGGGGCACGACCCCACGCAGGTATGTTTCTATTGGTACCTGGTTGACCAATGTGTACGTGCCATAGGTATTGGGTTGCAGGCGTAAACTCCCAGCATACAGTCGCCGACTGGGGTCGTTCTTCTTCCATTCCACCTGGATGGCACCTTTCCCGGCAGAAATTTCGACGCGATCGCGGTTGTAACGAAACCCGTTTACTACCAATCCCGCCTGTGGCTCTTGCGCCATTACACGGGTATCAATAAACGCTGTTTGAATGCCCTGTGCTTGCAAACTTTGGAGCAGCAACCGGCGTAATAACGGGGTGCTGTAAGTCTGCCGGTCGGCCCAAACCTGCCACCGTTCCGGTTGGGCAATCTCGACGGGAATCCCCTTTGACCGCCACCAGTTGGCACTGTCTTCCGCACTTTCAAAACTGCGATGGGTTCCTAAAACAATCCGTTCCTCAACCTGGGGTTCTGGTAGGGGTTGCATCACAACGTCAAACTTGGCACTGGTTGCCACGACGGTCTGTGGTTTACCCTTGCTTTCAAACCGGAATGTCAGGCGATCGCCTGTTTGGGCCTTCAATATCATCGTGTCCTGTGGCTGGCTACCAAACCGCTGCACCACCCCCACCTGCAATTCAATCTCTCTATTGGGACGAGAGGCCGCCAAACCGGACTCCACTACGCCCCCATAGACTAGGGCCGTTGCGACTAGCACAACTGGTGTGAAGCATTGGCGAATCAACATTGCTGGGATTGCATGAACCTGCACCATAAATAAAGTCACCAGTTCTGAAAACAAACAGCCTTCAACCTATATCTTCCCTTAGGAGGATTTTCTTTGCGCCGCGCTTAGACCACGATTCTAAAATAGTTCCCTTAGTTACAGCAGGCAATTTTTCTGTTCCACGATGTTAAATCCTCAGCCGGGCTGAGACTTTGGAGGATGCGAATTTCACGGTTTCTAGCAACCATGCGTTCATCCTGTGTAGCTACTTGCAAAACGAAGTCATAATGAGTATGATTTAGAGGTGCAGCCCACAAGGATGAAAGACATGGTTAGGGTTCAAGACGTTCCCATTAGTAAAATTCGCCGTCCTTTATACCGCCAGAATGATCAGGAAAAGGTGGCAAACCTGATGGCCTCAATCCAGGAAATTGGCCTACAAGAACCGATTGATGTGTTAGAAGTAGACGGTGAATATTATGGGTTTTCGGGTTGTCATCGCTTTGAAGCCTGCACCCGACTGGGGCACGAAACCATCCGTTGCCGTGTCCGTCGCGCTCCCCGTGCCGTATTGAATATGCATTTGGCCTAAAGCTCACTTAATTCGGATTCACTTAATCGGAGATATTTATGGCGACTCCAACTGCGAACATGCCCATCAACATCGGTATCGAAGAAAACGCAAGAAAAGATATTGCTGACGGTCTGTCGCGTTTGCTGGCAGACACTTACACCCTGTATTTGAAAACCCATAACTTCCACTGGAATGTGACCGGGCCAATGTTTCAAACCCTCCACCTGATGTTTGAAACCCAATATACGGAACTGGCACTGGCAGTCGATTTGATTGCCGAACGGATTCGGGCCTTAGGTTTCCCCGCTCCCGGTAGCTATTCCGAATACGCCCGTCTCAGTTCCATTCCAGAAGCAACGGGTGTACCCAAAGCAGAAGAAATGATCCGCCAACTGGTCGAAGGCCAGGAAGCTGTGGCTCGCACTGCGCGATCGATCTTTGCAACCGTTGAGCAGGTCAATGATGAACCAACGGCTGATCTATTGACCCAACGTTTACAGGTTCACGAAAAAGCGGCCTGGATGCTGAGAAGCCTGCTGGAGCAGTAAATACCTGACTAGATGCATAAGTCTTGTAAGGGCGGGTTTAGGAGAAAAGTGAAGCGAGTGTTAGTAAAATTTAGACAAACCCCGCCCCTAAACGGGAATGCAACTTGCAAGATTTTACCTGTATAGTCAGCCGCAAATCCCCAGTCTTCTAGAAGGTTGGGGATTTGTTGTCGTAATCTATAAGCGAATGCCGCTCAATCATTTGCTGAATTCATGTCCTTAGTTATTGCCGGAGAACGGAGTGGTGTTGGCAAAACAACCGTCACTCTCGCTCTGCTTGCCTATTTGCGGCAATGTAATTTACAGGTGCAATCGTTTAAGGTTGGCCCCGATTACATTGACCCGATGTTCCACACATATGTAACGGGTCGTCCCTGTCGCAACCTTGATCCGGTATTAACGTCACCTGTTTATGTGCAGCAGTGCTTTACCCGCCACACCCAAACTGTCACCCATGCTCTGGTAGAAGGTGTGATGGGCTTATTTGATGGGGCAAGCCCAGAAATTTCACAGGACAAACAGAATGGGCAACTAATAGATAGTCACTTTGCCAGTCCCGCCCATATTGCACGTCTACTAGATTTACCGGTTCTACTGGTAGTAGATTGTGGGCGCATGTCTGCCTCAATCGCCGCTCTGGTTCATGGTTACCGTACCTTTGACCCACGGGTGAAATTAGCTGGCGTTGTATTAAACCGGGTGGGCAGCGATCGCCACCTGGCCCTGTTGCAATCTGCCCTGGATGACATACACGTACCCATTCTGGGAGTTCTGCACCGGCAAGATGGGATCACCATTCCCGATCGCCATCTGGGTTTGGTTCCCACTGCTGAATTAGATAACCTGCAACCGCTCATCGATCAACTGGCCCACCTGGGCAAGACCTGTTTTGATTGGTCACAGTTGATGCCCTTATTACAGATAGAGCAATCTGGACAAGTTGACCTGACACCAACCGTTCAGCATCAGGTAAATGTCCGTCTGGCGATCGCC
>CAZGDE010000263.1:0-10361 GCA_964524315.1 uncultured bacterium | reverse complement strand
GCATTAGTGGCTGCCGCTCCACCTGTGGAAGTCGTGCAACAAGTCGCGATGAATCAAAAGTAGTCCCCAGGGTCAGGTCGGGGTGACGAGATGACAGAAAACACCCATCATCTCGTCCTCCCCATCTCAACCAAGCTTCAGCCTTTTTGCCATCAAACCATCTCCTACCATCCAATCCCTCCCTACTAAAATCCCCCTCTACTAATAAGGACTTCCACCTATGAACATAGCCGCTAAGCCCGCCACGAAGTTGCCACCCTCGCAGCACCCATTAGCAGATGTCATTCATCGTTTGGAAGCGGGTGGAGCGATGATTGCCGATACGCCCGAAAATCTGATGAAAATCATCGGGATGTATAAGGCGTATTCCGTGCCGATGGATTTTTATTGGCGCGATCTGCTGTATCTGGGTGAGCGCGTCTTTATCGATCCATTACCCTTCTTTAAGTACCTGCCAACGGATGACTATTGGACACTCCATAACCACTATGCGGGAGACGATGCCGACCTCCGGATCTGGCGCGGTGGGGCAGAGATTCATCCAGAACTAAAGGAATTTTTAGAGAAGGGTGAAACGACGAAAATGCCCAAGTTGTTGCATCACCTGTGGCACGATCGCATCAATATGGAGTTTTCCGAAGATCTGGCGCGGGCAATGATGTGGCACCGCATGAGCGGCAAGCTGGAAGCATTCCTGGATTCAGAAGAATATATTAATAACGCAAACCGGGCAATTGAAGCGTATCTCAAGGCAAATCCGCTTTATCGACCGTTGCTGGTATTGCACAAACTGTTCCCCCAAATGTTTTTAGAACAGGCACGGATGGCAACCTACATGTCCATTCTGGGGCTGTTCTGGGAGATTATGGCACCTGTCTTCTTTGAAATGTCCGATCTCTACGATGAGGGCAAAATCAAAACGGTCCCCGATGCCATGAATTTCCTGGTGAATGGAATTTTTGCGATCGCCGGTCGTCCCATTTACCACCATGTCTACATCAAAGGGGAATGCTATGAAATCATTCCCAAGTCGAAAGGTTTCATGTGGCTGTATGAAGCAGCATGGCCTTATGTCGAAGCGGTCTTTTATCGGACGGCACCCTTCCGGGGTACCAAGTCGTACAACGCTCAGGCCAATGAGGTACCCAACGAACAGATTGACTTCCACTACGGTATTCTGTTCGCTGACAAGTTCCCGGTTGGTACGGCTGGCATCCCACCAACACTGCTCCACCAGGATATGTACCACTTCCTGCCCAAGTACCTGAAGGATCACTTCCTGGAAAATTGCCGGGGTGAAGATGACATTCTGGTGCAGTTGGGGATTGCCTTCCAGCGATCGATGTACACGGTGACATCCGCTGTGTTACAGGCAACTCGCGCCGCTCTGCTCTATCCGCTGGATGACCCCAATCCCAAACACCTGAAGGCAAATCGCGAATTCTTCGAGGCCCAGATGGATCGCTTTATCCGTCCGCAGTACGGCATTGTCAATGCCTGCCGGATCCGCCAGGTTCAAAAAGACACCTATAAGTAGTTCAACCTGTAGGGGTACGCGGTCTAAGACATCCCAAAAGTCCCCGATTCAACCATCATCCGTTGCACTGGGCGTTCAGCCGAACGCCCCTACGCTCACAG
The DNA here is from genome assembly GCA_964524315.1 of uncultured bacterium. Lineage (GTDB taxonomy): Bacteria > Cyanobacteriota > Cyanobacteriia > Leptolyngbyales > Leptolyngbyaceae > CAZGDE01. The sequence continues at coordinate 8,723 of CAZGDE010000263.1, read as the reverse complement.
GGGATGGTTTGTGTGTCAAAGAAACTTGCAATCGTTGAGCCAGCGTTTATCATACGAATTCATACCAAATTTCCAAAACCAGAGCAACAGAACAGGTAGGGGCGTTTCGCGAAACGCCCCTACAGCATGATTCATGTGTAGTTCTAGTTTGGAGAATTGATATCAGATCCAGGTGATCGGGACATTCGTTGGATGAACGCTGGCTTCAGTGTATCGATTAATCGGCGCTATCAAAACGTTGCTGACCGCAAAGCGACGGGGGCAACTTACACACCCAAGATCCTGGCTGATTTTGTGGCGGATCAAATTGTGGCGCGGTTAAAGGCGCGATCGCCCACCTCCCTACCATCACCGCTGAAAATCCTCGATCCTGCCGTTGGTGATGGTGAATTATTGCTCAGTTTGATCGAACGTTTATCCACGCAAACGCAGTTGGATTTCGAGATATACGGATTTGAAACGGATGCTCAGGCATTAACAATCACCCGATCCAGAATTGCCCGCACGTTGCCTGCCGCGACCTGTCATTTCACAGCGGGTAACTTTCTGGAGAGGGTAGCGCACCAGCTAGAGTGTCCGGAACCACGCGCTCGGCAAACATTTGATATCATCATCGCCAATCCTCCCTACGTTCGTACACAGATTATGGGAGCAGCACAGGCACAGGCGATCGCCCGTCAGTTCGGTTTATCCGGTCGCATTGATCTGTACTATGCCTTTATTTTAGGGATTGCGGCCATCCTCCAACCCCAGGGAATTGCCGGCATTATTACCTCCAATCGGTTCATGACCGTCAGAGCGGGAACTACCATTCGCCAGGCAATTCTGCACCATTTTCGACTGCGCCATGTGTGGGATCTGGGAGACACGAAACTGTTTACTGCCGCCGTTTTACCTGCCGTCCTACTTGTAGAAGGTGTACAAACCCCAAGTACAGAGTTACCAGCCTTTACTTCCATCTATGAAGCGGCTGATAGAGTGCCAATGGGCGATCACGCCCCTCCCTGCACACCCAATCCCATTACTGCCCTTGCCCATGAAGGACTCGTCCAAACTGAGGATGGACGGCGTTTTGTCGTGAATCAGGGCAGGCTTAATCGGGTAGCAGCAGGGGGCGTATGGGCGATCGCTACAGCAACCGTTGATCAGTGGCTACAAACGGTTGCAGCGCACACCTGGGGACAGTTTCGGGACATCGGCAAGATCCATGTGGGCGTCAAAACCTGTGCGGATCGGGTCTTTATTCGCTCAGACTGGCACTCCCTCGTAGGTATGGCCCCTCCCGGAACTGCTCCGTCCCGTCACGACCCATGCCATTGCATGTCGCTTCCGCGCCTTGGAGATAACCCAACCGCAACAGATTCTCTACCCACACACCGTAATTAACGGTAAGCGGACAGCGGTTGACCTTGCCCCCTATCCCCATACCCAGAGGTATTTGGAGCAGCATCGCCCCCAACTGGAACGCCGCCATTATCTGATTCAATCGGGGCGGCAATGGTATGAACTGTGGGTCCCCCACGATCCGCTGGTGTGGCATCTGCCCAAGCTGGTGTTCCGTGACATTGCCGTCAAACCAATTTTCTGGCTGGATTTTAGTGGTTCGGTGGTGAATGGCGATTGCTACTGGCTAACCTGTCAGAAACCTGATTCGCTAGATCTGTTATGGCTGGCGATCGCCGTTGCCAACTCGACCTTCATCGAGCAGTTTTATGACTACTGCTTCCCCAACAAACTGTATTCCGGGCGGCGACGCTTCATCACCCAATATGTCGAACAGTTTCCCCTGCCCAATCCCCATACCCCACTGGGGCGAGTCATGATCAACCAAGCGCAAGTCATCTACAACGCCATCCCATCTGCCACAACAGACTTGCTTCAGCAAGAATTGGATGCGATGGTATGGCAAGCATTCGGCTTTAGTAGTTAACGATGTCTACTCCTTACCTGCGCCTTGAAGGAATTACCAAACGGTTTGGTGCCTTTGTTGCCAACGACACTATCAACCTGGAGATTCAACCCGGTTCTATCCACGCTTTGCTGGGAGAGAATGGGGCAGGTAAAACCACGTTGATGAATATTCTGGCGGGACTGTACCATCCCGATGAGGGACAGATTTACCTGGATGGGCACCCCGTTCAAATTACGTCACCCAGCGTCGCTTTGCAACAGGGCATCAGCATGATCCATCAACACTTCATGCTGGTACCCCAACTGACAGTGACAGAAAATATCATTCTGGGAACGGAAACCAATTTACGACTCAATCTGCGTGAGAAGGCAGCCGAAATTGCGGCAATGGCAGATGCCTACGGGTTAGCAGTCGATCCAATGGCGATCGTTGGCGATCTGCCAGTCGGCACCCAACAACGGGTCGAGATTTTGAAAGCCCTCTATCGTCAGGCAAAACTGCTGATTCTGGACGAACCGACTGCCGTTTTGACCCCGCCAGAAGTCACGACATTTTTTCAGATCTTGCGCCAACTGGCAGCAACCGGACACACGATCATTTTTATCAGTCACAAGCTGGAAGAAGTTCTCAGCCTGTGCGATGCCGTCACGGTATTGCGGCGGGGGCAGATCGTCGCGACGACAACAACCCGCAACGCCACTCGCCAGGAGTTAGCGCAACTAATGGTCGGTCGTGAGGTGTCATTTCACCTGGAGAAGGCTAAAATTGCCGATCGCCCGGTAGTATTGACCGTCGAAGCCTTACAGGTACAGGATGATCGTCATCTCCCCGTTCTGCGAGGGGTTTCCTTTCAACTGCGGGCAGGCGAGATCTTAGGCATTGCCGGTGTGGATGGGAACGGTCAACGGGAACTTGCCGATGCGATCGCGGGCTTACGTCCGGTTAGTGGTGGATCGATCCATCTGAATGGCACCGATATTACCGACTGGACGGCAGCCCAGCGGGTCAAACATCTGAAACTGGGCTACATCCCGGAAGATCGGCAAAAAATGGGACTGGTCTTACCCTTCTCCATTGCCCGGAACCTGATTCTGAAAGCCTTCTGGTTCCTGCCGTTCTGCCGCCATTGGTTCCTGCAACAAAATGTCATTGCGGCCAATGCCAATGCCGCCATGCAGACCTTCGATATTCGGGCGACCAATCACCACCTGCGAGTCAGTCAACTATCGGGTGGTAACCAGCAGAAAGTCATCCTGGCACGAGAACTGTCAAACGAACCCACCGTCATTATTGCCATGCAGCCAACGCGCGGCCTGGATGTGGGTGCCACGGAATATGTGCAGCAGGCACTACTGGCAGAACGCCAACGGGGAGCTGCCATTCTCTATATCTCCACTGAGCTGGAAGAGGTGATGGCAATGGGCGATCGCATCGCTGTTATGTACAACGGCACCTTTGTTGATATTTTGGAAGCCAAAACCGCCACCGTTGAGCAAATTGGGTTACTCATGGCAGGCAGTAAAGGAGAGCGGTAAGGATAGAAGGAGGGGCGATCGCCTTACCGCTTGACTCCCCCATACTCCTGCCGCACTAAGGTCAGAGCATTCTGGGTTGGTAACGGATTACTCAAAATCCGGCGTGCTTTCTTGGCCCAATCCGAGTTTCCAGTAGCGAGTAAGTACAGGTAACGACGGGTCATTTCGGGCATGACCACACCGGAGAACTCGGCTTCGTCAATTTTGACCCCCAACATATTGGCATCACTCAAATCTGAATACTTCAAATTTGCACGACTCAGATTCGTCCACTGTAGATTGGCACCACTCAGCAAAACATTCTCCAGATTGGCACCCGTCAAATCAGCTGCCGATAGATTCGCGCCCTTTAAACTGGCCTCACTGAAATTACTGTCACTTAAATCAGCGGCATGCAGATTGGCCCCGCTTAGCTTGGCGGCGCTTAAATTAATTCCCTGTAAATCAATCCCTTCTAAATCCAGCCCATTCAAATAGGCTCCCATCAAATTCACCCCATTGAGGAAAGCACCTTGTAGATCGGCTCCGCTCAACTTGGCACCCCGCAAATTTGCCCAGTTCAGGTTTGCTCCCTTCAGGTTGCTCCCCCGCAAATTAACTCCCTGCATCATCGTGCCGCACAAATTAGCACGGTACAGGTTAGTTCCCCGCAGGTTTGCCCCTTTAAGGCTGGCACCACTGAGACGGGCTTTCGCCAGGTTCGCTTTCACCAAAAATGCACCATGCAGGTTCGCTTTGGTCAAATCAGCATCGACTAGACACCCTTCACTTAATTTGATAAATCGCAGGTCTGCCCAGTTCAAAAATACTTCGGTCAAATTCGCTTTAGTCAGAAATGCCCGACTCAAATTAGCTCCTGTCAGGTTCGCTCCTTCCAGGTTGACCCCAACCAGTGTCACTCCACTCAGATTGGCACCCCGCAGATCAACCCCGGCAAAGTTTCGCTCCCCTGCTTCGTACCTCTTCAGTAGAGAATTAACATCCATACTCTGAAACCTCCTAACCGCCAGCTATGACGACCACTGACCCGGAATACAGTGCCAGGATTTGGCAAGCTCAGATTTTGCAGGATCATGGCTAGTTATTCTAAATTGCCCTAACCAGGGAGGTTAAGCAACGGCTGATTGGTAACAGTCTCTAAAGGTTTTTAAATAGCCCGATACATGGGTAGCGAATACAGGGGTGATGAACATAACGGTGTTCTAGAATAAACGTAACCGTCCATGTAAAGAACTATGACAGCCAATATCGAGATTTATACCTGGAGTTCCTGCCCCTTCTGTATTCGGGCAAAAGCACTGCTGAACAAAAAAGGGGTTCAATTTACTGAGTATTGTATCGATGGGGATGAGGCGGCCCGCGCCAAGATGGCTCAACGGGCAAATGGTCGTCGTTCTGTGCCACAAATCTTTATCAACGATCAACACATCGGCGGGTGTGATGATATCCATGCCCTAAATTCGCAGGGTAAGCTGGATGCTTTGCTCCAGGGGTAATTAATTATTGGCTATTGGTCATTCGTTACACGGATGACTGAATTTTTATTTATTTGCTAACCCGTTGCTTCCCTATCCCTTACCCTAATTCTCTGCTACTGTGAAATTCGCCTTCATTATTGATCCGATCCACCGTCTTGATCCTGGTCACGATACGAGCGTTGCCATCATGGAAGCGGCCCAGCAACTTGGGCATGACGTGTGGATTACGCAGGCAAGCCATTTAGGTGTTGCCCAGGGGAAAGCCTTTGCCCTGATGGAGCAGTTGCACCTTGTCCCCGTACAACTGGTGGTTCAGCGGTGGGTTGCCGCAACCCCCTGGTTTACCCTGGGCGATCGCCAGCAACTCTGGCTAGAAGAGATGGATGCCGTCTTTATGCGGACAGATCCACCCGTGACGGTGCCCTACCTGTACGCAACCTACATTTTGGATTATATCGATTCAGCGAAAACGCTGGTGGTGAACTCACCCAGTGGCATTCGGGCAGCGAACGAAAAGATGTATGCCCTTCAATTTACCAAAGCCATCCCCGATACCATCGTCAGCCAGGACAAGCAGGTCATCCGCAAGTTTATTGACGAGAAAGGTACAGCGGTCATGAAGCCATTGGGTGGTAAGGCGGGTGAAGGCATCCTGTTTTTGCAAACGGGCGATCGCAACATCAATTCCCTGATCGAAATCAGTACCCATCAGGGACAGGTGCCTGTCATGGTGCAGACCTATTTACCGGAAGCAAAGGATGGGGATAAGCGCATTGTGTTGCTGAATGGTGAACCCATTGGGGCAGTGAATCGCATCCCAACAGGTAACGAGTTTCGTGGCAATATGGCAGTCGGCGGACGGGTTGCCAAAACCGAGATTACCGATCGCGATCGGGAAATCTGCGCCCAACTGGCTCCGACGCTGCAACGAGATGGCCTAATCTTTGTTGGGATCGATGTGATTGGTGGGTATCTCACCGAGGTGAATGTCACCAGTCCTACGGGAGTGCGCGAAATTGATCGCCTGGAAGACGTTCGCCTGGGGCAGCAAGTCATCCAATGGATCGAGCAAACTCGCTTACCGCGATGAATCGCGCCGGTGGTAAAAAACCTTACAAATTTCACATCATGTCTTCATTGATGCTTCACCCAATAGGATGACCATCAAAGTTAATTTAGATTCAGGTTGGGTATTGGAACGCCCACTCCATGAGAAGAACGAAACGGACAGCAACGGGGGGCTTTGTTGCTGTCCGTTTTCCATCTGGGGGCTTGCATATTACTTCAAGCGAGAAACTACTGATTTCGGGAAGGCAATCAGTAAATTAGACAAATTGTGGAAAATATGGAAAAGTGCAGGAGTGAAGAGGAATATCCCTCTCCACTCCTGCACTTTTTGATCGTTTACTGATGACGTTTTTGGTGCCAGTTCCAGGCGTGGGTGACGATCTTGGTTAGATCGGCGTACTGTGGGTTCCAGCCAAGAATCTGACGGGCGCGATCGCTACTACCCACTAAGGCAGGCGGATCACCGGGGCGGCGATCGCACTCAACCGCTTTAATCTCCCGTCCGGTCACTTTACGAGCCGTTTCGATCACTTCCCGCACCGAAAAACCATTACCATTGCCCAGGTTAAAGACACTGGTAGCACCGCCCTTGAGCAAATATTCCAAACCCAGAACGTGTGCCTGTGCAAGGTCGGTGACGTGGATATAATCCCGAACACAGGTACCATCGGGTGTGTCATAGTCCGTGCCAAAGATGGACACAGACTCACGCTGCCCCAACGCTGTCAACAGCACCAGCGGAATAATGTGAGTTTCGGGATTATGATCTTCACCCAATCTGCCCTCTGGATCTGCACCAGCGGCATTGAAATACCGGAAGTACACCGATCGAAAATCGTATGCTTTGTCAAAGTCTTGCAGCACCTTTTCGATCATCAGTTTTGTCATCCCATAGGGATTGATCGGGTTCTGGGGGTGATCCTCCGGAATCGGCACGACGTTAGGCACCCCATAGGTCGCACAGGTCGAGGAAAAGACAAAGGTTTTAATTGAGGCTGCCAGCATTGCCTCTAACAGCGTCAGAGTTCCCACAAAGTTGTTGTGGTAGTACTTGGCGGGTTCCGAAACCGACTCACCCACATAGGCATAGGCAGCAAAGTGCATAACCGCCGCAATATCGCGACTGGCAAAGAGTTTGTCCAACAGGGGGCGATCGCACGTATCCCCCTGCACAAGTTCCACCTTCAACACATTTTCGACAATATCTCGGTGTCCATACACCAGATTATCCAGCACAATTACGTCGTAACCAGCCTGCTGTAATGCCAGCACTGCATGGGAGCCAATGTATCCACCTCCGCCAGTCACCAGAACAGTTGGTTTACTTGAAGACACGCCAGTTACCTTGCGAAACGACAAAAAGTTTAACTTCTAGCTGATAGTTCAAACCGCAAATCTGCGGATCAGTTTAACTGAGAAGATCTGCCAGAGGCGAGGATGCACCTCACTCCACACAAAGCCTATATAGAATCTTTCAAAGATTATGAAGAAGAACTGTAACTTTCCGATGACACCGTTGTGGCAGGGTCAGTAGTTGTAACTGGGATCGGTGGACGCAGTACCAGATAGAGGGCAGCACCAATCAGCGGCAGTAACGACACGAACCAATATAAACTGCGGTTTTGCAGCCCTCGCCGCGCCATATCGTCTGCCAGGAGGGCCGGGAAAAGCAGGCTGGTGAGGCAAAAGTCAATGCTCATGACATGGACAAAGCGGCTCGCTTGGAATTGTTGCCCATAGTCCACCCAGTCACCCTGAGAGATGCCATAGAACAAAAGTCCCAGTGCTCCTAATAATAACAACCCCCCCAGCCAACGGGAATCCAGCAGTTTCAATAGCCAATTTTTCTGCCCGATAAAATGAGGATTGGGTCGGCGCAATGCCAGGTACGGCAATAATGCAAACGCGCCTACCCCAAACGAACCGAGGGAGAAGATCCAGGCACGAATGGATTGCCCCCGCCCATCAAAGAATAGGAGACAGGCATAGATGAGCGGGAACACCCCCAGCAGGTTAAACAGCGCCACAATGAGCGGATTAATACCAGCAAACTGCCCGGTCGATAACCGTTTGATTAACTCGAAGGTATCCGGTTGCTCGGGTGGCGCGAGAACAAAGGCATAGGCGATCAAGCCAATCCAGATCAGCCAAAATCCGTTATTTCGTTTCCCAGTGCTTTGTTCCATTCATCCTCTCGATCGTTTACCCCTGCAAGAAAGTATTGCAGTTCTTTAATTCTCATTCCTTAGCAACCTTTAGAGTAGAGGGAGAATCACTTTGATTCATCTCAACAAAGTATGAGTGGGCGTGATGAGTGAGCGTAACGAAAGTAACTATGGGGTCGTGTTAGTCACAGCCTCATCTAAGTCAGAGGGTGAGGCGATCGCCCATGCCCTGATTGAGGCCCATCTTGCTGCCTGTGTCAGCATGTTTCCGGTTCAATCGATCTATACCTGGCAGGAAAAGGTACACCATGACGAGGAATGGCAATTGCTGATTAAATCCGATCTGACGAAATTTGCGGCGATCGAGGCAATGGTGAAACAGATCCACTCCTACGAAGTGCCAGAGATTATCGCCCTACCCATTCTTACCGGATCACCTTCCTACCTAAAGTGGATTGCCGCCCAGGTTCAGCCATAACCACGCCATCGACTATACGGGTACCTGTTGCCCCAGGCGCGTCAGGAATTGCAATGCCTGGTTGACATACTTCGCACAGTCATAGGG
>CAZGDE010000262.1:9626-10363 GCA_964524315.1 uncultured bacterium | reverse complement strand
CAGTATTTCAAAGGTCGTAGCTGACGCCGACCAGACAACATCGCGAAGGGAACCTAGGATCCCTTCCAAACGGGCTTCACTCTCATGTAATGCTTTTAGGGTATGACTGCGCTCGATTGCGTGGAGAATCGAGCGCTCTAGAATAGGAGTCGTTAACTGACCTTTGACCAAATAATCTGCCATTCCCAACCGCATCGCCGGACAGTCAGCCTCGTCGTGGACTTCATCCATCAGAAGAATAATGGGGGCGCGGTGGAGTCGCCAAATCGCCGATTGTAACCTTGCGATCGCATCATGTTGTCTGGCGCAGTAGCCGACCAGATAAACATCATGGTAACGCGCATCAACGACCTCCAGAGCAGACTCATAGGTTGCTGCCCAGTCCACAGCAAACGTCACCTGCGTAACCTCGGAGAGTAAACTACGGGTGATGCGGTAATCTTCTTCGTTATCCTCAATTAGCAGAACGTTAACGACTGTGGCAGCAGGCATACGGTTATGTTTACTACAATCAACCTACCTTAAAGTTCCCACTACTAAATTATTTCAATCACTCAGGTAGCTGATCGCAATAATTCATGAAGTTCACCTCATTTTTACATTAACGAAATCTTTTTTGTATTAAGGAAATAAAAAGAGGTCAGAATTTTTCTGCCTTAGCGAGTTCTCGCTGTCGCGTGACCGTCTCCTGGCGGCGTTTGCGCGCAAGCCATTGCCCCCCGGTAGTGCCACTAAAC
>CAZGDE010000262.1:0-9616 GCA_964524315.1 uncultured bacterium | reverse complement strand
CCACAATCCCTAATGGTTGCAAAAACTCCCCTCCCTGGCCTAACCCCAAGGCCAGGGGAAACATTCCCAGTACAGTTGTGATCGTGGTCATGAGAATAGGACGTAGACGTTGGGGTGCTGCTTGCAGGATCGCAGTACGGCGATCGCACCCTTCCTGTTCGCGAATCTGGTTTGCCAGTTCCACCATGATGATGGCGTTGTTAACGACAATCCCTACCAGTAGTACAGCCCCCACAATCACCGTGGCACCGATCGCCGTTTGAGTCACGAACAAGCCAAAAATACCTCCCACCAGTGCCAGTGGAATCGTAAACATAATCACCAGGGGATCCACCAGGGAGTTGTACTGGACTGCCATCACAACAAATACCAGGAAGGCTGCCAGCCCGCCCAAAATCGGCAAAGAAGCCTGCAATTGTTGATTACTTTGAGCGGCAGTACTGGGTAGCAAACTGACACCAGGCGGGAGATCTAACCCTTGAATCACCTGATTTACCTGGGCCAGAGCTTCACCCAGGCTCGCACCCTCGTTAAGGCTGCCCGCAATGATATAGACCTGTCGCTGGTTAATGCGCTGAATTTGCCCCGGAGCCTGTCCTTCCGTGATTTCTGCCACATCCCCCAGACGGATTGGGCGATTATTGGCCGTAAATAACGGTAAACCTGCCAGTTGGGAAGGACGACGTATCGCTTTTTCATCCAGTTCAACCCGCACATCTACCAGGCGATTACCCCGTTGCAATTGCGTCGCCACCGTTCCTTGAATGGCAGTTTCCAGCGTATTGCCGATATCTCGAATGTTGAGATTCAGGGACGCTAACCGTTCGCGATCTCGCCGGATCTGGATTTCGGGTTGGCGCGGATCAGCATCGGGGCGGAAACTGGTCAGCGTTGCCTGATCTTCCAATGCCTGGAGTACCTGCCGTCCCGCCTGATTCAACGTTTGCTCATCATTACCTTGCAGGATGACATCGACCTCTGCCCCCCGCACCGGCGAGTTATTCAAAATTAAGCCCCGCACCTGCCCTGGATTGATACGTAACCGCACATCAACCAGATTGAGTTGCTTCAACTCCTGAGTCACCTTCGCAACGAAGGCTTCCACGTTCGTTCCCGGTTTTAACGTAATCGTGCTGGAACTCCGTAATGGATTCTCGCTCGTATTACTGCCAAACAGGAAACCCCCCGCAGTGGTGAACACATACTCTGTTTCTGGTTGGGCCCGCACAATTTTGTCGACTTCGGCCATGACTTTACGGTTATCCGCGATCGGCGTTCCCGGCGGAAACTGGGCAATCAGATTTGCCTGCCCTGTATTGATCCGAGGCAAAATTTCCTGGGGCAGGCGACCTGCCATGAAGACACCACTGACCCCAAACGTCAGCACGATCGCCCCTACCACTAACCAGCGATGATCTAGCACCCAACTGAGAAAGCGGTGATAACTGTGCATCGAAGCATTAAATTTCTGGTTGAACTGGCGCAACAACCAGAACTCGTTCACACGACTAGACCAGCGAATCGCTAAAACGCGCGAAGTGAACATTGGTACAACTGTTACCGCAATTAGAATCGAAGCGGCAACAGCAAAGCTAATGGTGAGAATCAACTCATTAAACAACAGAGCAATAAATCCACCAATCAACAAAAAGGGTAATACAGCAACCAGGTTTGTACTCGTCGATGCCACCAGAGCCGACTCAACCGATTGACTACTTTGAATTGATTTTTGAATCAATTGTTTAGAGTTAAGGCGAGTTTTACTATCCTTGCCAGGAGTCACTCCCGCACCTTCCGCGATCGTCTCCAGCATAACGATCGAGTTATCTACCACAATACCCACACCCAGCGCCAATCCTCCCAGACTGAAGACATTTAACGAGAGTTTGAACATCCCCATCAGGATAATGGCTGCCAGAGTAGCCAGGGGAATGGACAACACAATGATCAACGTTTGGCGCACCGAACCGAGGAATAACAGGACCGCGATCGCTGCCAGTCCTGCCCCAAATAAACCCGAACTAACCACATTCGAAATTGCATTCTGAATGAACACCGACTCATCCAGTGTTGGCACCAGTTGCATATCTGCCGGAATAACCCCCTGCTGACGCAACTCATCCAGGCGGCGCTTCACACTTTCCACAACCGTAATCGTGTTTGCATCCGGTTGTTTCTGAATGCTGACCTTTACCGCCGACTGCCCATTCAGATTGACAAAAATTCGCTGTTCCTTCGTACCATCAATGACCTCGGCAAAATTTCGCAGGTAAACCCGTCCACCAGGAGAGTTTTGTTCTGTTTGTGCCGTCTGCGTTCTACCTGCCGTCGCTTGACTTCCCGATCCCGTTCCTCCGACATCAAAGGACAAATCCCGAATTTCCGCCGCACTCCGGAAACGACCGATCGCCCGCGTCAAAGGCTCCGAATTATTGCCATAAATCCGACCGCCTGAAATGTCCTGGTTATCTTCCTCTAACTGGGTTAAAACGTCTTGCAAACCCACACCAACTGCCTGCATGCGATCGAGATCGGCGATCACGCGCACCTCTTCTTCCACACCCCCTGCCACATCGACCGCTGCCACACCCTCAACCACACCCAATTCCCGCGCCAGTTCCTCATCGGCAAACACCCGCAGTTCCACCGGACTGAGGGCAGACGAGGTAATCGCCATCTCGTAGACCGGCAACTGGGAGGGGTCAACTTTGAACAGGCGCGGATCCTCAATGGTTTCAGGCAACTGTCCCCGTGCGCGGTTGAAAGCCGCTGTTGCATCATTCAATGCCTGGTCAATATTGCCACCTGGCTTAAAGAACAGATCCACACTCACCTGGCCTTCACGGGTTTGGGAATAGACCTGCACCACACCTTCCGTTGCCGCCAGTGCTTCTTCCAGCGGTCGGGTAATTTCATCAACCGCCACTTCCGGCGAAATACCCGGTGCGTTCACCCGTACACCAATCCGTGGGTAAGTGATGGATGGCAACAAATCCACCGGCAGAGTATTCACGAAAAAGAAACCGACGACAATCACAGCGATCGTCAACATCAACGTACCAATGTGCTGGCGGATAGACAGGGCACTGATGCTGAAATTAGGGGTTGGGGTTGGGGACATAAAGTTAAGGGAGGATGAGACGACAGGGACATAGGACATAGGTAGACGGTGAGTGCGGGAGAGTAGACAACATCCATCACCCATCACCCATTACCGGTCACCCCATTAGCTCAACGGTTAACTGTCTGCACTGTTGCGTTCTGGTTCCGATAGGATACTGAGTCGAACGGAATCACCATTTTTGAGTGCTTTACTGCTGCGGGTGACGTAGCGATCGCCCGCCTGTAATCCGGAAATCACTTCGACCTGACCTTCACCACGCCTGCCAAGGGTTACCTGCCGGGCAGCGACTGTGGCCTCGTTCCCCGAACCATTGACCACGAAAATTGTGCCAATGTCCTGAGGTAAGTTGCGGAGTCCTGAGGATGGTTGATTTTCTTGATTCCGTTGAGAGCGATCGCGATTAGTCTGCGCAGAATTATTGTTCGAGTTATTGTTTGATTGTTGCCCACCCCGGCGGTCTTGATTGGCTTGTAAGGCAGTGTCCGGGACAAGAACCCGCGATCGATTTGTGCGCTGATTAAACGTCACCCGTGCCAGTAAGCCACTACCAATCCGCCCATTCGCATTGGGAATCGTTACCTCAATGGGTACCAGGCGAGCGATCGGGTCAGCAGCCGGAGAAATGCGGCTTACCCGACCCCGAAATTGCTGATTGGGAAAGGCATCTAAACGCACCTGGACAGTTTGCCCCTGGCGGATATTACCCAGTTCCAATTCGGATACCTGCACCGCGACTTTAACCTGGCTAAAGTCGCCCAATCGCAAAACTTCATTCCCCGGTTGCACCAGATTCCCCGGTTCTGACGTGCGCTCTAGAACGGAGCCAGTCACCGGCGAGGTTAACGTCGTAAACGATTGCTGTTGCCGCTCCTGTGCCACAACCGCCCGTTGCGCCTCCACCCGACCCTGTGCCGCAATGACCCGTTGCTGCCGACTGCGAACCTGCTCCTGCGCTGATCGCAGTGTTGCCTCAGCCGTATTCACTGCCGTTCGTGCCTGTTCTGCCTGCTGAACCGGGATCGCACCCTGACGGGATAAAAATTCCAACCGAGTCAGATCCGCCCGTGCCTGTTGCAATTCCGCCTGGGCACGATTGACCTGGGTACGGGCATCACTAACCTGCACCTGGGCTTCCGCAACTTCTGCCTGGAGAGCGGCGACTTCTGCCTGCGCCTCTGCTACGGTAGCGGTCTGGACATCACTATCGAGACTGGCCAGTGCTTGTCCCTGAGTGACCCGATCGCCCACATCGACTAATAGTTCAAGCAACTGCGCTTCCACCTGAGATCGCAGGGAAACCTCACGAAATGGTTGAGTTGTGCCCGTGTAGGCCAATTCCTCCTGCACTGTGCCCGTCCGGGCGATCGCAACATTCACGCTGGCAGGCTCCGCCTGGGATTGTTGCCCACTCGCACGACGATTAAATTCCGCCTCAGCTCTAGGCAAATTGCACCCGGTCAGAACTACCACCAATCCGGCCAGGAAAGTCCAACAGGCAATTTCAGGCTTTCTCTGTCTCAATAAGGCGATCGGAACCATAAGCCATCTTCCCGGCGACTTTACATTTGTTAATTAGCTTAGCTAACTATTAGTTCTACAGCACGTCAGGAAAGTTTCCTCTATACCCTAGGACAGATTTCTGCGCCACGCCTTAGTTTTTTTGAAATACCTGAGCTAAAATCACCAATCCATTCGAAATGCACGCTAGTTCCTCTGGTGTGAGGTCTGCCATTAGACCTGCAACCTTGCGCTGAGTGACAGTCTGCATCTCCTGAAGAGAATGGGTTCCCTTTGGGGTGAGCCGCAACATAATGTGTCGTCGTTCCTCCAGGTCTTCCGTCCGATCCACTAACCCGCGTTGCACCAGGCGATCGGTCATTGCCGATGCCGTTGCCCTGGTTACCCCTAAGTGATCGGCAACTTCGGACAGAGAGGCACCAGGACAAAGGCTTAGAAAGGCCAGCACTCGAAACTGAGGCACCGATAAAGAAGGTTCTCTCTGACTTCGCATCTCCGTCCGAATGAACTGCATGATCGGATGGATCGCCTCCATTAGCTCCACTGCACACTGATCAGGGGTAACATTCTGGGTTATTGGTTCATACTTCATGGACTTAAGCAATTTTTCAAAATGCCGTTTTGCAAGTTTATTGTCCTCCAAGGCGCGTCGTTTCCAGCCAAATATCAACCGAAATTGGCGTATCTTAACAAGATGCGCTCCACGTTGAGACTAAAGCCATCTAAGCAGTCAATCTAGCTCCAACGTTGGCCATTCAGGTTCTACTGGTTTTGAAAGAATGATTACTTTACTACTTCTCTCTCTAATGAGAAGTGAGATTTTCCATATAAAAACACACGATCGCAATCAGCGCAAAACGCTTCATCGCGATCGTGTGTTTAATTAAGGAGAGCGATCAGCTACCTGGTTTCGCCTGGACAACACTTACTTTCACAGTGACATTTTTAACCCCATAGATCTCCTTTGCTAACGGTTCAATGCGTTGGTACTGAGGTTGACTGGGCACTGTGCCAGAAATACTCACATTGCCATCCTTTGCATCTACGGTTAATTGACTGGCTGGCAAATTGGCTTCCAGCTTACTGCGAACTTCACTGCTGAGGTCGTCATCCGTTCGGTTCGGATCTTTACCGGCTGCCTGATTTCGCTGCTCACGGGCACGAATATCAGCATCCAGTTGGTTTCGGCGCACCTCACTGGTACCGTCTTTTTTGATCTCCTGTGCCTCATCGACCTTCGGTGCCTCGGTCGTTGTGTTAGTCGATTGGGGCGCTTGGTCACTGGTCTTGGCGGCATTGTTGCAAGCAACGGTACTTATTAGGAGAAGGCCACTAATCAGTACACTCGTTAATGTCTTCATAACCATCTTTCCTATACTGGAACACACAATTGAAACTACTGGAGGAAGCGTTCGGGCTGACTACAGCTAACCCGAACGCTCCTGAGAGAGAGTTAACGATTCGCGTTAGCGATGGGTTTCATCCCGGTTGTCAATGATAGTGACCTGGGGCTGAGCATGGTCAATCCGAGCCTCGCGATCGCGGTGGATCGGATCAACATCAGGTGCCGTATGACGCTCACCCGTAGTCCGAGGATGACGGGTAGCATCGACATCCGTGGCATCATAAATGCCCCATTCGTGGATATGGTGACGCCGCAGAATCGCCTCGGCCTGCCGGGTTTCTGTCTCACTCCCATCAATCATGACCAGGTAATCCCCTTTGGTCACGCGATCGTTGTAGACTTTGGCACGGTCTTCGGGAATACCCAAACCGACTAAAGCACCTGTCAGGCCACCCGCCACCGCACCGATCGCGCCACCCGCCAGCGTCGTAGCAATGGCTGTTGCCGTCGCACCGCCCAGCAACACAGGCCCGATTCCCGGCAGTGCCAGTGTGCCAAGACCAACGAGCAAACCACCCAGGCCACCCAGGGCACCACCGGCAACCGCCCCCGCTTTGGCACCTTCATCTGCTTTGTTACCGGTTTCAGAGTGCGTCTCAACACCAGCAATGCGATCATTCTCTCCCGCATGTTTGGCAATGAGCGACACCCGATCCAGGGGGAATCCGGCATTGCGCAGTTCGGTGAGTGCAGTTTCCGCATCCCGACGATGGGAGAAAAGGCCGATCGCCCGTTTATGTTGTAGCCCCACTGGACTGCCACTGGTACTTGTGACGGGAGTTGTAGCAATCGAACGATCAGTACGATGCATCCGGTCATGATCAGGTTGCTCATCAACCATGCCGGAATCATACATCCGCCATTCCTGCACCCCACGACGAGTAAGAATGGGCGCAGCACGGTTCAGTTCCTCTTCCGTACTCTGCACAATCACCATGTGTTCCCCCCGGCCTAAGCGGTCATGGTAGCCACGAGCCTGTTCGGGGGAAATGCCCATCCGTGCAGCTTCAAAGCGATCGCGCAGATCTACCCCGACCAATCGATCGCGGCGGGACAAGTTGTGCGCCACCAGCGTAATTTGATGGAGCAGAAAACCAATCCCCCTCAGGTCGGCGATCGCCTGTTCCGCATCGCTGAGATTGGTGAAAAAGCCAACGGCAGACCGTCTACCCATGGCCGTTCTACCAATAGCGGGGGTGGTATCAATCGTCGTAGCAGTATGGGTAGTCGGCACAGACTGCGTTCTATCATGAACTGTAGTCGTATCGTGAACCGCCGAACTGTGAACCGTTGAAGCGGGAGCAGTGGCACCAGGCACATTCGCGTTAGGGGTAGATGGCGCGTCATAAACCCCATAATCTTCAATTCCCCGATGGTGCAGAATTGTCTCGGCTCTGGCAATATCGGCATCCGTACCATCCACAATGACGAGATAACCACCCTGCGCGATGCGGTCTTGGTAAGCCCGCGCCCGTTCCTCTGGAATGCCTAACCCCAACAGGGCACCTAACAAACCACCGGAAACCGCACCGATCGCGCCCCCTGCTAAGGTAGTAGCCAGGGCCGTTGCCGTTGCCCCTGCCAGCATAATTGGCCCGACACCCGGAATTGCTAGCGTGCCCAGACCCACCAGTAAACCCGTTAGTCCGCCTAACGCACCACCGGAAACCGCACCAATCGTGGCTCCTTCGTCGGCTTTATTGCCCACGCGATCGCGCACATCGGCCCCCGCAATCTCATCGTGTTTGTCGGCATCACGGGTCACGACAGAGACTCGCCCCATCGGGAATCCCGAATCTCTCAGCTCATGTAATGCCTGTTCTGCTGCCTGACGGGTCGGAAAAACGCCAACAGACCGTCGATGTTTGCCGGAGATTGGCCGTTCCGACATCAGCCGTGCTTCGGAGCGTCGCAATGAACCATGATCGCGATCGTTCAGGTTATATAACGCTGGGTCGTGATCATAGCGGTAGCTATGGCGATCGTAGGTTGCAGGCACAGAGGTTGCGCCCCGTGAGGCGATCGCGGGACGATACACCCCCCGGACTCGCTCTTCATAGTCGTAATCAACGGCTTCGCCCTTATACTCAGGCAAATGTTTCACCTGGTCACGGGTCAGACCATCAACATAGACACGCCGAGAGATATCATCAATACGAGATTGCCCAATCGGTAATAACACCTTTTTGCCAACGATCCAGGCACCCGTGTTAATCACGAAATAACGAAATTGGCCTGCATCATCAACTAATAAATCATCTACAGAGCCAACTTTTTCACTGCCACTATAAACGTCAAATTTCAAAATGTCGCGATCGTCAAAATGCTGACGATAATTCGGATCAAAATCTTTGATCTGATAAAGCGGCATAGCAATGCCTCCATTTACAATCTAAACACTCATGCTAAATGTCACCCTGCTGCGATTAATGCAGGTAGAGCCTGATTGATTCAATTTGCTTGCATGAACTCCTTCAGGATAGGAAATGACTGTTTACCCAACCTCTACCCTCTGATATAAGCAACGTCGCTGCAGCGCCCAGCAGCAACTTCGAACGACCATGATTTGAACGACCATGATTTGCCGGGTTGCAATCCGGCAACCATCACTGTTGCCAGTCATAATCCTGTACTACCATTCCGGCAAGCAACGCCAAAAAGCCGTCTCCCCGACCTGAGTTAGATCGGGGAGACGACCGTATTTTCGCAAAATCCTGTTGTCAGTATGGTAACCGCAGAAAATTAGAAAAGTTTGGGGATCCAGCGCTGTCCGGGCGTTCTGCCAGTTTCATCATTGCTCCCACCGTGGGGGGCAGACTTACCGGGGTCACCACCCTCCATGCCATTGCCAATACCCTGGTTGAAATGACGGGTAATGGGGGTTGGTTCGGGCGTCGGTTCGATACCACCGTAACCGCCATAACCTGCAGCATCGTAGCTGGAAACAAAGGTAGTGACCTCACCTTGCCAGGTGTTAGTACTGAGATCAACAGCAACACAATTGCCCTGGCTAGCGACATCCGCGCTAGAGCTCATCGATCCACCCTGGTAAAGAGGCACCAACAGGTCAGAAGCAAACTTCTTCGCTAATGCATCAACGGCCTGTAGGCTAGCATTTTGACCAGCTTGAGAGGAGAAATCTAAGGGGGCAGGTGACTTCTGAAACATAACCGGAGTTCCTTAACTGAGCGATTACTTTCATTAAAGTCAAAATGGCCGTTCATTACTTCGGTAAGAAAACCGAAATGCCCTTGTAGAGCCACTTCCGTGTACGTAAGGGAGATTTCTACCACGTCCATCAATTCTTTAATAACTGGTTCCCTGGCCCGGTAGATATGCGGAGAAGGGCGATCGCCCCTGTGATTTCTACACCTCCTCAGGTGTGCTCTCTACCCATTCTCACCGCTTAAAAACCAGTAGTTGGGGAATTGGCAGGTATTTTAGAAAAGTCTCACATGACGTTAGTTAGTATATGGTGCCAGTTAACCCACTCCAGGCAGTGGCAGCAAAGCGAATAGATGCGAATAGAGATTGTGTCGAGCGGGGAGAAAGTAGGCAATCATGTATAC
>CAZGDE010000261.1:0-10392 GCA_964524315.1 uncultured bacterium | reverse complement strand
CAGTTGATTCAAAATACCTTTGACTGGCGGAATTACCTGCCGGGTGCTGGCGGCAAGCGGTTAGACCAACTGACGCTGCTGGAGCAGATTGATCTATTTGAGCAACAGTTTTTTGCGAATACGAAACGGTTAAGTAACCCGGCATCGGCCAAAACGACATGGGAAACAGCCTATCGTCCTTACTTACGGAAACTGGTGGCGATCGCCCAGTCCCGTCCAGCTTTCAGTCTGATCGAAGCGATCTATGCAACAGTGCAATCGACCGAAGTCAATTCCCGCAGTCGCCAGGTGTGTTGTACCGCTCTCAGTGGCTTCGCCAACTTTTTGAATTTAGAACTTCCCGATGACCTGAAACTATTTTGGGGCGAGTATGGTAATCGCCATGCCCAACTGCGAGACCTGCCCAGTGATGACTTAATTGTGGCAACCTGGCAAATGATTCCCAATCCGGCCTGGCAGTTTGTCTATGGCATTATGGCAACCTATGGTCTCCGCAACCACGAAGTATTTTTCTGTGATTACTCTGCCCTCCGGCAGGAGAGTCAGCCTGCTACCGTCCAGGTCTTACACACCACAAAAACAGGCGTGCACGAAGTCTGGCCCTTCTATCCCGAATGGGTTAACCAATTTAATCTGCGGGAAATTAACCTGCCACCTCTGGAAACCGATTTAACCAAAACCACGCTCCAACGGATTGGGCAACGGGTAACAGCGCAGTTCCGGCGTTATGAACTGCCATTTTCGCCCTATGACCTGCGCCACGCCTGGGCGGTTCGCACTATCCACTTTGGTTTGCCAGATACCGTTGCTGCCCGTATGATGGGGCATTCGGTCGCTGTCCACACCCGTACCTACCACCAGTGGATCACCCGTCGCGATCAGCAGCAAGCGGTGGATGCTGCCTTGAGTCGTAGCCAGATGAAGGCTCCCTCGTCTCCTTAAACTCCTCTCTCTTGAAAGAACATGACTACCATCCTGCGCTACTGGAGTTACCAATATCAGTGGATCTATGACAGCGTTTCCTGGCTGGCGGCGTTAAGTGTGGGTGGAGAAGGGCGGTTTCGCCAACTGGCATTAGCGGGATTGGTGATTACCCCCGAAACAAAGGTTTTGGATTTATGTTGTGGCGCGGGGCCAGTAACGCAGGTATTGGTGGCGCGATCGCATCAGGTAACCGCTCTCGATGCGTCACCTAAGGCGATCGACCGGGCACGGCAGCGAGTTCCCCAGGCAGAGTATGTGGAAGCATTTGCCGAGCAGATGCCCTTTCCTGATAATCAATTTGATCTGGTTCATACCAGTGTCGCGATGCATGAAATGGAACCCCATCAACGGCGGCAGATTTTCGCCGAGGTGCAGCGGGTGTTGAAGCCAGGTGGCGTGTTTGCCCTGGTGGATTTCCATGCACCGACCAATCCGTTTTACTGGGTGGGTGTGTCCCTGTTTTTGTGGTTGTTTGAAACGGAAACGGCGTGGCAGTTAATCCGCACGAACCTATCTGAGGAGCTGACTCAAATTGGTTTCAACTCGATTAACCATTCACTTTATGCCGGTGGTAGCTTACAGGTCATTCAGATGCATAAGGCTTGAACTGGAGTTTTGGGACAAACCTCGGAGTTCTCTCAGAACTCCGAGGCTTAAAATTCTGGCTATTCCCGCCAGAGGGCAATCCCACCCAGTAACCCAGAGATATTGGGGACAATGCTGACATTAGCGGGTAATTCGGTGGTGATGTATTTGGTATTGCCACCGCCGATGTAGAGGCGATCGTAGTTAAACAAGTGTTCCAGGTTGGCGATCGCCTTCAGCAAGCGTTCATTCCACTTCTTTTTGCCGACCTTGTCTAAGGTGGCCCGTCCCAGTTGTTGTTCGTAGGTTTCGTCTTTGCGAAAGGGATGGTGGCCCAGTTCCAGGTTCGGCACCAGTTTACCCGCTAAAAATAGGGCGGAACCAACTCCCGTACCCAGCGTAATGACCAGTTCTACACCTGCGCCTTTAATGGCACCTAATCCCTGCATATCGGCATCGTTGATCACCCGCACCGATTTCCCCAATTTTTGCGAGAGGGCATCTGCCAGGTCGATACCGATCCAGTCGGGGGTGAGATTGGCTGCCGTCATGGTCACACCCTGACGTACCACACCCGGAAAGCCAACGGATACCCGATCAAAGGATTTACCGTTTGCCAGACCGACGATGGCAGCAATAACGGTATCGGGTTGGGCCGGTTGGGGGGTTTCGACCCGATCGCGCTCGCCCAGGGGGTTACCTGCCGGGTCTAACACCATCACTTTAATGCCGCTGCCACCGATGTCTACAGCCAGCGTTTGTATTTGATTATCCATGTCGTCTATGCCACCCAACCATTTTTTAGAACACTGGATACCCTATTTTTTCCAGGGAATCAAGCTGTTAGCGATCGTCCGTCAGGTGGGCGATTTTCTTCAATCCACCCAACCCAGATCCTTATCTGACAGATGCCCTGGTGCTGGGGCGGATGTTGGAAACACCGGGTGAGCCAATGCTCTAGTTTGTTGTTGGCGCATGGCTTCGACTTTCGTTAACGCCGCTGGGGTGGAAGTGGGAGCCGGTGTTGGCGGGGGGGAATTTTGGGGTTTCTGTAATTCCGTGATTTCCTGGGTGAGACGGGTATTTTCTTGGGCCAGTTGCATGGCTGCTTGTTTCGCCTGTTCCAGTTCATTTTTCAATGAACCCACTTTGCCCAGGTCTGTCTCTAACGTTTGGACTCGATTGGCTTGCTTCTCCAGGTCTGTCTCTAAGGTTTGCGCCCGTTTGGTTTGTTTTTCCAGATCTGTCTCTAACGTTTGGACTCGATTGGTTTGTTTCTCCAACTCGATTTGTAAGGTATAAACCTGTTGGGAGAGTTCCACTTCTCGCTGATTGGCCTGTTCTAGCTTCGTTTGTAGCTCTTCTACAGTGGGCTGATTGGGCGGCGCGATCGCGACTGGATTGCCTTTTACCGTATCACCTGTTGTTGTTTCAGCAGTTATTTCGATCGTTATTTCTGTGGCTGGTTCATTAGGGGCAGCCTGTTCCTCTGGCGCGGCTGACGGACGTTTGCGCTTGCCACTATTGGCCTGTGGGGGCGTTTCCGCTTCTGCCTCGCGGGGTTTGTGGGCCTCCTCCCTTAACAAATCTGATAACCGTTTCCTAGCCATACCGTTCTCCGCTCCTGCCAATACCCGAATGATGCAATCACTGATTCACCTGGCCAGGTGACAAGCGCTGCAATGATTTAAGTGACTGCGCTTTTACTATGCACGTCCTACCACCTTTCCATCATCCCATTATCCTTTCCAGTCGCGCTGAATTTCTTCCACCACACGACGGTAATCGGCTTCTGCCTCGCGCGAGTTTCTGCCCCGCCATTGGGCGATCGCCACTCCATCTAACGCCGCCCGTTCGTGGGCCTTATAAGCCCGGACGAAGGCATTGCAAGCGGGAATACCCAATTCCATCAACGTGTTTTGGGCTTCTAACGCTTCGTTCAAACTGCGGGGGTCAACCCTGGTTAACAGGACACGGTGGGCAACCTTACAGGGCATCACCGCTTCTCGAACGGTTTCGATCAACGCTGCCAGATCCATCGGGGCGGGTGGCGTTGGTAGGATGACATAATCCGCCGCTGGCACTACGGCAGCCAGGGCCGCTGAATTGAGGGCCGGTGGCGTATCGACGACAACAATTTCGTAATCATCAATCGCCCGTAAACGACTCAAGAATTGGGGATCGGTTTCCTGTGCGAGATCAAAACCCATTGCCTTTTTCCCCCGCTCGACCCACCAGGAGGCCGACCCTTGGGGGTCAGAATCAACCAGCAATACCCGATTCTTTTCTGCCAGGGTTGCTGCCAGATTGATGGCGGTTGTCGTCTTACCAACTCCCCCCTTGCCGTTCAGGACGACGAGGATTTTGTGAGAGAGCGACGACTTCATTGATGATTTCCTCACAGCGGTTTCAGGCACGAATATAACGCGTTATTGTCAGTTCGCTGCGGCAATTGTTTGAATCCCACATGAATCTCAACAGAGGCCGAGATCACCAGGCCAGGGGTTGCCTGATTAGTGGTTTCTAGCTCATTATGGGCGTAAGTCGCCCATTTGCTGAATGAACATTTGCTGAACTAAGGTGTGGAGTGCGAGATGAAAGTTGGTTCTGAAGAACATAAGCAGCTATTTTGCCAGTGGTTTATGAACAGCCATCAATTGTACGAGGCTGAACAACTGCCCTGGCCCCAACTGGACAGCACTGCTCTGGAACGGTTGCGTGCGATTCCCTTTTGGGATGAAGCCTTCCAGACCGAAAAGAAAGCGGGCAAGATGTTAGATGTGTACGCTTCCTCAACCGTGAGTGACCCCACCATCCGGGAGGCAATTACGCTCCAGGGGCGGGAAGAAGCGCGACATGGGCGCGTGATTGAGTATTTGATTAATCGCTACAACATTAATCTGCCGGAAAAGCCAGAACGGGAACTACCCACTGATCTGGAACCCGCATTCATTAAATTCGGCTATGGCGAGTGTTTTGACTCCTTCTTTGCCTTTGGCTTGTTCGAAATTGCCCGTCAGGGCGGGCTGATGCCCGATGCTTTCTTCACCATTTTTGACCCCATTCTGGATGAAGAAGCCCGTCATATGATTTTCTTCATTAACTGGATTGCCTACAAACAGGTTCAGGAAGGTAAGGGGTGGCTGCGTCCGTTTAATTCGTTCTGGCAGTACACGGGTGCCTTGCAACGACGGTTGGACAACCTGACGGGTATCACAAAGAAGAAGAAGAAATCAAGCAGCAGCAAAAAGGGATTTACCGCTACTGGTGTGAAAGCATTTACCCTGAACCTGACTCTGGATAAGTTCCTGGAGGTTTGCATTCAGGAAAATAATAAGCGCATGAGCAAATACGACGATCGCCTGTTGCGACCGGAATTTTTGCCTGCCCTGACGGGTGTTGCCTATCATGCGGTCAAAATTCTGCCCAAGAAGAAGTCTGGGCCCGTTGCAGATGCAGCGTAGTATCCCGTCAGGAAATGTCTTGATACCCTGAATCGTCACAACCTATGACTGTGCCCGTTCACGTGATTCTGGTACCCCAGGGTGCTGAATATCAATCTGTTTGTCGCGGGTTGAAAACAGCGAACCAACCGCCAACTGTCCTCTCCTTGCCCATTGGTTGCCCGTCGGTTAGTCGGCAATTGGCAGTGTGGGAACAGGCGGGACACTTCGCTGAGCGACCAAACATATTGTTGATGGGTCTCTGTGGTGGCTTGAATGCTAGCTATGGTGTGGGCGATGTGGTGTTGTATGACGAGAGTGTCGTGATTTCACCAGCCCTACAAACGTTGGGGTGCGATCGCCCCCTGACGGCCCACATTCAAGCCCGTTTGGGTGACCGGGTTGCAGGTGTGACGGCATTGACCAGCGATCGCGTGATTTGCACGGCCGCAGAGAAGCGATCGCTCAGCTCCTATGCTGATGTGGTGGATATGGAAGGGATCGCCGTCCTGGAATTTTTTCATCAAGGGAATTATGCTGTTGCCACGTTGCGTGTGGTCAGCGATGACTGCCATCATGACATTCCTGATCTAACAACTGCTGTTGCTGCGGATGGTTCCTTACGACCATTACCACTGACACTGGCATTGCTCCGTCAACCCCTGGCGGCGACCCGGTTTGTCCGGGGTTCCTTAAGGGGATTAAAGGTGCTCCAGCAAGTTACCCGTGACCTGTTTGCGATTTAACTGTTTGCGATTTAGAAGTTGGCCGGTTGCTTTCTACAAGATTTTGCAAAGGGTGGGCGTTTGACTGGTGAGGCGGGAATTTTGAGATTAGGATCGACATAGATGCTGACTAATAGCCATGACCACTCCTCAGTCTGCGCTCGAACTGGCAAAACACGGTGATCCAGCGGCGATCGCCCAACTGATTAACCAGGCATTGCAACCCCGAAACATTAGTGCCAGGGTGACACGCCAGGATACCTGTCTCAGAATTATGCTGGAGGCTGAACAGGTACCGGATCAGCAAGCATTAGTTTCTTACTTTCAACAAAATTTAGCCAAGTTAAAAATTGCTGCTATCACTACCGTTGAACTGTACGGTAAGCAGACCTGCGCCATGGCTCCTGGTTGGCGACAAACCATTACGTTAGAATCGCCACCGGGTTCTGCGATCACTCCAATCCCAACGGTTACGGTGACACCGGCCCGGCAGGCAATCACAGATGCACCGCGCCCAACGACGGCAATCGCCCCTGCGGCAGCGAAACGGTTCCTTCCGGCCAATGCTAAAACCCAAAAAATTTATCAAGGGGTTCTGTCTGGCGTTGCGGCACTGGTACTGATTCTCATTGGCGCAAATATTCGCTCTGTGAGTACCCTGTTTGCGACGAAGCCGCAGTCCTCAACGAAGGCGGTTGTGATCGACAACTTGAAGAGTGGTACCTACAGAGCCACCATTATTAATCGTCTGCGTGGTGTGCCGGTCATTATGGTGACGTTCAATGGTTCCCAGCCCTTTCCCATGATTGTCGATACAGGGGCCGCTGGTACATTAATTACACGTTCAATGGCAGCCTCTTTAGGAGTGGTGCCTGAAGGCCAGGTGATTGCCCAAACGGCAAACGGTTATACCTCGCTGGATGTTGGCTATGTCAACTCCATTGAGGTGGATGGGGCAAAAATGAATCGTGTCCCCGTTGCGATCGGTTTACCCGATATGGACTATGGGTTGCTGGGGCACGATTTCTTTGGTCAGTTTGATGTCACAGTGCGCGAAAATATTGTCGAGTTTCGCACCCGCGACGAATAGCTAGCAATGGGGCGGTTGCGGTTAAAGAATTTCAACGGGCTCAGCGGTTGGTCGTGTGCCTGGGGAGATCGCTCACTTCTACTAATAAAGCGGTTAATCAAACTCTTTGTCCGATTAACCGCTAATCCTTCCGGATGAACCAATTAGTGGCTGTAAGGAGACCTGACAGGAGGGTGTTAGTTCCTGCAAATTTTGGGAATCTATAACAAATAGGTTTCAGTATTCCTCTAAGAGGAGCAGACATAAATGAGACACATATCGGCTGGTAATCTTCGCTCCGCTATTGCCATTGGCCAGATTATGAGACGAGTGATTGCCTCTGGTAAAATCACTCGCGCCGATGAGTTTGTGCTGTTGCAGGAAATGGCGTCCGATGTATCATTGAGTACTGAGGATATGGCTCTACTACGCAATGTCATGCAACGGATGGATATGGGTTTAATTAAGGTGACTGATTAAGGCGTATTACACGGCAGCTTGCAATGCGTGAATATCCCCATTCATGATCAGCGGAATATGACGGGTAATTTTGTCAATCTCCCAATCCCACCAACGAATCTCTAGTAATTGCGTAATCTCGGCGTCGTTAAAGCGCTGTTTGATTACACTGGCTGAATTACCACCTGCGATTGCATAGGGTGGTATGTCCTTCGTCACAACGGACTTTGCCGCAATCACGGCACCATCACCAATGGTTACTCCCGGCATGATGACTGCTTCGTAACCAATCCAGACATCATTTCCAATCACGGTATCGCCCTTACTGGGCAGGTTCATCAACTGGGCCATTTCCCCTTCCCAACCATGCCCAAAAATCGGAAAGGGATAGGTCGAAATGCCATCCAGCTTATGATTGGCCCCGCCCATGATGAATTTGACACCTGTCGCGATCGCGCAGAATTTGCCAATGATGAGGCGATCACTACCGTAGTTGTAAAGCACGTTGCGTTCAAACTCTTCGGGAGCGACTGGATCGTCGTAATAGGAATAGTCACCCACGATGATATTGGGCGATTTGATAAACGGCTTGATGAAGCAAACCCGCCGATGGTCTGCTAAGGGATAGGGACGATTTGGATCAGGGCCATTCATAGGCACTCCGGTGGAGAATAGGGATTGAGACAACCATGAAACCTTGGAGTTCTAATCTAGATGTCTAGAACACCCAAGTGTTGGGTAAAAGAACGCCGAGGCTTGTTGAAGTCGTGAGAATAAATAGTACTCTCTCCGGATTAATCAGTTGGCGAAGGGAAAGGAATAGTGTTCCACTGTTCAAAGGTGCTATGAAAACTCTACCCCTCTCCTGGCAAATGGCTGGTAAAATCGTTGCCCTCTTCCTGGTTGTGGGGGCGATCGCCGCCGCCTTACCTGTCCCCCATCCCACTGCCAAGATCGAGGGATTAAAAGTCAACATACCGTTGAGCGAGGAACATCTCACCCTTTTCCTATCTCGTTAGAAGGCTGTTCCAGACCTCGGAGGTCTTTGGTCGGATTTTCGTTTCATTGATGGGATGTACAAGACCTCCGAGGTCTACGTCCTGCAACTACTGCCGCAATTGTTGTGACCAGACGCGTGTGGGCAGTCCCCAAACATAGATAAAGCCTTCGGCGGCCTTGTGGTCAAACGTATCCTCGGCCCCGTAGGTTGCGAGGTCATTGCTATAGATGGAGTTGACCGACTTCCGCCCCACGACGATCGCGTGTCCCTTAAATAGTTTGACCCGCACCGTACCTGATACCCGTTCCTGACTCTTCTGGACAAAGGCATCCAGGGCATCTTTGAGGGGACTGTACCAGAGACCGTTGTAGATCATTTTTGAGTAAGTCTCTTCAATGCCGCGCTTGTAATGGATCAGATCAGCGGTCAGGGTGAGGCTTTCCAGATCCCGGTGTGCCTGGATCAGTACGGATAGAGCGGGAGTTTCGTACACTTCACGAGACTTAATCCCCACCAGACGGTTCTCGATCATATCGATGCGGCCGACACCGTGGGCACCAACAATCTGATTCAGTTCGCTCACCAGTGCCACGGGATTCAGAGCCTTACCATTCAAACTGGTGGGAAGACCCTGGTCAAAACCAATTTCCACATATTCCGGTTGGTCAGGAGCCTGGGCGATCGCCCGTGTCATTTCAAATACTTCTTCGGGGGGTTCCGTCCAGGGATCTTCTAACGGCCCTGCCTCAATTGCTCGTCCTAGCAGATTTTTGTCAATACTGTAGGGTGATTTCTTTTTAACGGGAGCCGCAATCCCAAAACGTTCCCCGTAGGCAATAGTCTCTTCCCGGCTCATGCCCCACTCCCGCGCAGGAGCTAGAACTCTCAGATTGGGGTTGAGGGCCGCGATCGATACATCAAATCGTACCTGGTCGTTCCCTTTTCCGGTACAACCGTGCGCTACTGCATCGGCCCCATACTTCTCGGCTGCATCGACCAGGAGCTTGGCAATCAATGGACGAGCCAGAGCCGTAGACAGAGGATACTGGTTTTCGTAGAGAGCATTTGCCTGAATTGCTGGGAAAGCGTAGTTACTGACGAAATCCTCTGTGGCATCAATCACCAGCGAAATGGCTGCCCCTGACGTGAGTGCCTTTTCCCGAATGGGTTCCAACTCGTCTCCCTGCCCCAGATCGGCAGCGAGGGTAATTACCTCTTCGACTCCCCATTCGTGCTTCAGGTAAGGAATGCAGACGGACGTATCGACTCCGCCGGAATATGCCAGCACAACTTTTTTGGCGCGACCCATGACTTTCTCGGTTTGATAAAACGACTGAACCCTCATTATGCAGCGAATATTACCCCTTTCATGTCAGAACGGGCACAGAACGAGGATGAGGTAGCCAATGACGAATTGAAACAGAACTAATCGAAATAGAACAACGTCACGATTTTCCGCTGTTCTTCGGCTTCCTTGCAGGTGTTCAGTAGTGTCTGGCTATCGTGGAAGGCGAAGCAAATAAGTTGCTGGCAACGGGAAATAATTTCGCCATTGCACAGGGCACTCGCTTCGGCCAGGGACATTTGGTCATTACTGGGATTTTCGACTAGATGCATGACTTGCTCTAGCTGCTCACGCGATTCGCGCGGTTGCCGATCCAGGCTTTGCGGCAGAATCACGGTTAATAAACTGGGGTCTGCCCGCAGTGCCCCCCGAATGGCAGCAAAATTTGTACCAGTTGCCCCAGAAGTAATGAGACGGTTGCCCTCTAATACCAGGGCGTAACTCATCATTTCAATCAAATTCTGGTGCGTGATTGGTACGTGGCGAGATCCCAACAGCGCAATTCGCTTAGACCCGGCTTGCGCGATTGTCGCAAACTCTTGCAGGAGTTCGTCTACCCGGGGCAGATCAATGGATTGGCTCAACGGACAGTATCAACCTGAACAACCCAGTTATTTTAACAGACGGAATCACTCTTGAGACTGGTGATTTTCTGGTATCTCAGGAATTGAAACGTTTGGCGCTGCGCTTGCCGCCTGCTCCATCTCATCTAACGCTTGCAGGACCTCATCGCACCACGCCAGACAGTCTGTTTCATAGCGAATTCCCCGTCGTAATACCAG
>CAZGDE010000260.1:0-10403 GCA_964524315.1 uncultured bacterium | reverse complement strand
CACTATTAGAGTGCGGCCCAAAGTGACCACGCGAACCCTACTATTAAGTCTTTTCAGCTAATCCCGGAATGCAAGAATGGGAATGGGTAGAGACCTCTGAAGGAATTTCATCCGCCCGTTCGCTGCATCATAGGAATCGGATAGGCATCACGGCAGCGCGATCGCCCAGCATCTACAACATCAGGAAGCACCATCAGGGAAATTTGCGACATCAGGAAACGTAAATGCTTACGGGGGAATACCCCCTGGGTGGGCGGGCAGTTCCTTTGTCAAATTCAGTTAATGCCCGGAAGGAGTGTGTATGCTTGCTTTTTTCCAGTTGGCCTTCATACGCGGTAAATTACAGCAGCTAGTTTGCTTAGCACTTTGTACTCTGGTGGTGGTTCTACTGTGTCAGCGATCGCCGGTTATGGCGCAAGGCAATGTCAACCGGGCAACCATCACCGAAGTTTTAGACAGCCCACAAGTTTTCATCCAGAACAAGCAAGCAAAGGTTAAAGATGCGGCCAATAAAGGGCAAAAAGTGCGTACAGGCGATGCTAGAGCGCAGATCCAGTTCAATACGGGAGCCGTTGGCCGCTTAGCCCATAATTCCGTCCTTACCGTTGGCCAATGTGCCCGGTTGCGCCAGGGACAACTTCTTATAAATGGAGCCATGAATGGCTGCACATCCTCCGTTGTGGCGGGGGTACGTGGGACAACCTATGTTTTGGAAGTGGATGAGGCGGGGGAAGCCAGCGTCAAAGTCTTGGAAGGAGAAGTGACCGTCACCAAATCGGCAGTCCCCCTCCCGGATGAGAGCGAACCCGACGCACCCGCTACTGGCAACAAACAACTCAGCAACACCGAGCCAAGTGCCACCGAGAGTAATGAGGAAATTGTGCTAGAAGCCGGTGAGAAAGTGAGCGTGAGCAACACTGGTAAAGTTGGCCTGGTTGAGAAATTGAGTCAGGAAGAGTTTACGGCCCTCCTCAGCAGTGGCTTATTTAATGGCTTCACCCTGGAATTACCCGGCATTCGCAAGATCAAAGATAGTTTCGAGAACCTGTTTGGCATTCCCTTCCCCATTTCGGTACCTGGCATTCGCATTCCCACCCCGCCCATTCCGATCAGACTGCCATTTTAGTTGGGGTCACCCTAACCCCTAACGCCAACATTCTC
Organism: uncultured bacterium; assembly: GCA_964524315.1. Taxonomy (GTDB): domain Bacteria; phylum Cyanobacteriota; class Cyanobacteriia; order Leptolyngbyales; family Leptolyngbyaceae; genus CAZGDE01. Next base: position 9,242 of record CAZGDE010000260.1, on the reverse strand, counting down.
CCGATGGTGTAAACCGCAGTCTGAATAACCTCCATGTCCCATGACTAAAGCCAACTTCTTGCGCACTGGCAAACCATTCAAGTGGCATCTCAACCTCGTCACGTTCGGTTCCTTACTAGTTGGGTTTCTTGCCGTTAGCAGTGCAATTGCAACGGCATTTAACCCCGACTGGTTGGAATCCCTGGAACTGCAAACCCAAACCCTTTTCTTCCGGTTACGGGGACAGGTAACACCACCCGCCAATATTGTCATTCTGGCGATTGATGATTCCTCCTTCGCACGGGGAGACGACCAGGGAGTACCCGAACTGGCAGCCATTCGCACCTGGCCCTGGCGACGGACTGCCTATGCAGACGCGATCGCCAAGCTGATGGCAGCCGGCGCAAAAGCCGTCGTTCTGGATCTGGTATTTGATGTACCGAGCAATTACCCCCAGGATGACCAAAAACTGCAGCAGGTACTTGAGAAATATAAGGGCCGGGTTACGCTGGCGGCTGTCCACAATCCCCAAACGGAATTTGAACCCGAAAAAATTCTGCTGCCGGATCCCCTCTTTCAAACCAACCCCCAATCAATTGGGCTGATTAACTACCTACCGGAAGCCAATGGTGACTATCGGCGGATTCCCAGCCAGTTTTACACTGCCCAGATCGATCCTGACTTGCGGCGATCGCAGGATCAACTCACCTTTTTTGCCGAAGCGGCACTCCAGACTGCCCAGATGCCCTTTCCTCCTGTCAGAGGGGAATACATCTTTTTCTACGGTGGGCAAAACACCTTTCCCACCGTGCCATTCTGGTGGGTACTCTTTCCCAAGAACTGGGAGTATTTGCAAAAGGAACAGACTTTTAAGGACAAAATTGTCCTGATTGGGCCAACAGCAGCCCCTTTACAGGACAATCACCCGACCCCATTTGGCAAAGTTCCAGGGGTCGAAATCCATGCCAACGCGATCGCCACCCTGATCGAAAATCGGGCCCTTTCCCAGGTCTTCCCCCATCCCCTCACAAGGGGCGTCCTGGTTCTATTAGGGGTTGCCGGTGTCGGCTTTGCGGTCAGTCGCCTGTCAAAGCGAACAATCCCGCGCGCCTTCATGTCGTTAGGGCTGGCTGTCGTCTGGGCCGGAGTGGGCTATCTTTGCTTTAGTTTGGCTGGCTGGATTGTGCCCGTAGCCGTGCCCGTATTGGCGATCGCCCTCAGCGGATTGTCCTTTCTGGGAACGGGCGCAATCAGCGATCTGCTGGAAAAACTGCATTTGCGGCGAACCCTGGAACGTTACGTGGCCGCACCCATCGTTGAGGAAATCCTGAACCAACCGGACGATTACCAGGAACTTTTACAGGGGCGGAAGCTCAACGCTGCGGTGATGTTCTGTGACATTCGGGGCTTTACGACCCTGTCTTACAAACTTCCCCCGGAGGAACTGGTTGCCCAACTGAATGTGTACCTGAATGCAATGGTTGGGGTCATTGTGGAAGCCAGAGGCACCATCGATAAGTTTATTGGGGATGCGGTGATGGCAGAATTTGGCTCACCCGTATCCCAGGGTGAAACAACGGATGCGATGAATGCTATCCGGGCAGCGATTGGCATGCGACGGGCACTAGCAGAACTACGCGAACAGTGGAAAAAGGAAGGCAAAACGTTACTCTATAACGGCATTGGCATTAGCTATGGGGAAGTGATTGCAGGCAATATCGGCTCTATGCAACGGTTGGAATATACCGTCATTGGAGATGCGGTCAATGTCGCCAGTCGGGTGGAAGGGCTCACGAAAAACTTCTGTACCGATATTCTGATTACAGGCCCGTTGTATGACCTGATCAAAGATGAGATTAATGCCGTCTATGTTGGAGAACATCAACTACGGGGACGGGAAGGAGCAACTCGACTTTACAGTGTCATTAGCTTCAAAAATGATGACCCTTCGCTTTACCGCCACGTCCGGGATGAGTTACGACATTTTCTCGGCTTCAAGGAATTGAAGGATTCGTAAAAGGCATGTTAGAGACTGGTAGAAGGTGGCTCAGAATGAATCTCACCATCAAAATCTTAAAAGAGGATAGTCGATCATCCGATCTGACCACTGAATCTGCTTAAGTGGTGCAATGATGAACGAGACAAAATAGTATGACCAGGTAGAAAGCTCATGGGCTGCACTGTTATTCGCCATGCGATCGCCTTTACGGTAGATGCCAACAATACGATTTACCCTGATGCCACGCTAGTGCTACGTGGTGATCGCATTGTCGCGATCGGTGCTACTGATACAGTGACCCTTCCCGAAGATGCCACCCAAACCATCGACTGTCAGGGCAAAATGGCCGTTATCCCTGGTTTAATTGATGCCCATTCCCATTCCAGCCTGATGCGGGGTGTCACAGAAAACATGCAACTCCTAGACTGGTTACCCCGCTACCAGTTGGAACATCGGGCACTGGATGAAACCGATGCCTACTATGCCGCTTTGCTGTGTTACCTGGAAGCGTTGAAAAGCGGTACGACCTGTGTCATGGATATGTACCGCTACATGCATCGTTGCGCCGATGCGGCAGCTGACTTAGGACTGCGGGTCAACCTGGTACCCTATGCCGCTGACATGCCGGGTAAGGATTTTTTTGAAACCCCCGAAACCAACCGGAAACTGATCGAAACCCACCATCTTTCCCAGAATGGACGCATTCGAGTGTGGGTCGGCCTGGAACATTTATTTTATTGTTCCCCCGCTGCCTATGCGAAGGCCAAAGCCTTTGCGGCTGACTATGACGTTCGTATCCATACCCATAGCAGTGAACAACGGGAAGAAGTGGAAGCCGTGATCCAGCACTTTGGCAAACGGCCCATTGAGTTGTTTCGCGATTATGGGATTTTGGGTGAGAAAACGGCGATCGCCCATTGTGTCTGGCTCAACGAGGACGAAATCAAAATCCTGGCCGATACCGGTACCGCTGTTTCCCATTGCCCGACCAGCAACGCCAAGTTAGCTGGTGGCATTGCCCCCATTCTAGAAATGAAACAGGCCGGGATTACGATTGGCTTGGGCACGGATGGCAACATTTCCAACAACAATCTCGATATGTTTGAGGAAATGAAATTTGCCTCCTTGCTCCAAAAGGTCAAACGTTACGATGCGGCAGCACTGGCAGCACCGGACACTCTACGGATGGCAACCATTGATGGTGCCCGACTATTAGGGCTGGAACATGAACTGGGTTCATTGGAAGCCGGTAAAAAAGCGGATCTAGTGCTGGTTAACCTGTGGCAACCCAACATGATGCCCCTCGTTTGGGACGGCAATGATACTAATATTCTCTGGAATTTAGTGTATGCAGCCCGTGGTTCCAACGTACACACGGTATTTGTTGATGGTGAAATGGTTATCCAGGCTGGGCATAGCACCAAAATCAATGAAACGGCTGCCCTAGAAGCGATTCAGGCACAAACAATTGCCCATCTACAACGGCGCGAACCGTTTAAGTCCACCCTGGTTCCCGTCGTAGCTTAATTACTTTTCCAGAGCATCTATATGTTGCTGCACTTTTTCTACCAGTGGTTGGTGATCAATCAGGTAGGCCAACGTTTGAGCATCGACATAGTGTGATTCTGCCAGGATTTTCTGATCCTGAGCGGCATAGATACTGCCCATATTCAATAACACCGTTACCTGGTTTGCCCGATCGCTCAACACCCGGTACAGTGCCAATGCCTGCTGATAAAACGCCAGTGCCTCCGATTGATTACCTAAAATGTTGTAGGCAAAAGCAATGTTATGAAGAGTCGTGGCTTCACCCGCGCGATCGCCCATATCGCGCCGTGCCAATAGCACCTGGTTGTAAATGATTAGGGCTTGCTGGGGTGAACCTAACTCGCAGTACGTTAAACCAATATTATTGAGGGTGGTTGCCTCTGCTACCCGGTCTTTCACAGCCCGCTGAATCATCAACGCTTCCTGAAAGAAATTCAACGCCTGCTCTGGTTGACCCAACACACTGTACACCAGACCAATGCCGTTCAATGTCACTGCTTCACCAGAAAAATCAGCGATTAACTTGCGTTTTGCTAAAACCTGATGGTGGAGCAGCAGTGACCGCTTCGGTTGATTGAGTTTAGTGTATAGAATCGCTAATTGATTCAGTGCTGAAATTTCCCCTTGCGTGTCCTGCACTTCTCGAAATAACGGCAGAGCTTGCTTCAACTGATCAATGGCCTGGGAAAATCGGCCTAACTGAGTGAGGACCGCACCAAGGTTCGTTAAAACAGTTGCCTCTGCCTGACGATTTTGAATTTCCTGAACAACGAATAGTGCCTGATAGAAAAAGTCCAACGCGTTTTGATAATGCTGGCAACTTAAACAGGCCAATCCCACATCATTTAATGAATAGCCTTCCTTTGTCCGGTCTTGCAATGTCCGGGCTAGCTTTAAGTTTTCTTTCGCAAGAATTAGATAGTCCTGAAATTCACCGCGAGCATAGTGGCGTTGTGCTTCTACACGTCGCTGAGTCCATGCTTGCAACCGACTAGAAAGCTGCGGGAGGGGATTTAGATTAAACAACGTCAGAATTCCATATTGGGTGAGAGCGATAGCAGATAGATTACCCAAAAATGGATCGCAAAGAAATATTTCTACCTTCAGATAGATGACGATTCATCAAAGATTTAATGCTTCTTTGAGAGATTACTCCGCAGCGGTGGTAACTGTCAGTGCGATCGCCATTCCCTCAACCCTACCACCAGACTTGCCCATAATGGGCACCTGCGGCAACAACTCATCCGGCACCGATCCCCGTTAGCAAACCCAACTATTCCCTGCTCCTCATCATTATGGGGAAAGCAAAAGTAAGAAATTAGCCGTTAAAGATAGACGAACCAGTCAGCGCAACGCTTGCTCCACACCTTCTAAAAAGAGCTTTTTTTCGACATCCCAATTGTAAATACTTTGGGCCAGTGACCAGGCCGTTTGCCGGCGCTGATCAACCTTTACGGGATCAGCCAGCCAGCGATCAAGAATAGCCGCGATCGCCAATGGATCGTCACCAATTAAGATCGCCGCTTCGCCCAAATAGTACGAGAGCTTATCCTGGGCAAGCGTTTTGCTCATCACTACCGGCAAACCGGCAGCCAGGTAGGCAAAAATTCTACTTGTCAGGCCCATAGAACGACTTAACGGTTCGTTCTGCTCGAAAGCCAACCCGACATCATGATAGGCCGCCGCTCTGACCATCTCATTAGGTGAAACAGGGGGGAGGAAATGAAGATGATCTCCAACTCCCACATTCCAGGCAAACTGAGTCAAGGCCCACTCGTAACCACTGGCAGGAATACCCCGCACATGGAGCCGTGTCCGAATTTTCATTTTCCCCATTGCCCGCAAAATTGTTTCCAAACCTTGACCAGGTTCAATCGTTTGCGAACACCAGTAAAGGGAAGGTTCGGTACCAATACGATGGTTGAATTGCTCCCATGAGGATGCCCAGGATGGTCGTTCAGGCGTCAGCGGCGTTTCGGAGCGGGGAAATACATTCAGAATTGGCTGCATGGTGACACCGTAACGTTCCCGATAGGCATCGGCAATCAGGGGTGAAGCCGCCGCCAGGTAATGGCATTGGGGTAAAAGAGTACGTTCAATATGATCACGAATAGCAATCTCGGCCTCATGCTCAGGCGTATCCACTAGCTCGCCCGTATGGAAAGTTTCCGCATCAAAACCAAAGCGGGTATGGTGACGACGGGCAGCTTTAGCGGCAGCAGGCAAGGCCGCCAGATCGTGGGCAATGTATAGATCAGCCGGTTTAGCCACAGCAACAGTCGCCAGGCGATCGCTAATTGCATTGTGGGCCCAGGTGGCGATCGCGAGATGGGCATCCCCACCCTTCTTAGTAATCCTGCCAGCGAGGCCCTGAATCAATTGGCGGCCAACATGCTCAACCGTTGCCCCAACACCAACTTTTGCCCATTTCCAGGGAGCATTCTGCAAAATCGCTTGATCCAGTGGGCGCATTTCTGCCATGTAATCACCCACTACCACTTGCACCTGAAACCCGGCGGCATGAAGACTATTTGCTTCTTTGAGCAGACGTGGACTAGCCGCGATGTGACCGGGGCTAATGAGACAAATTCGTTTAGATGGCATACTCCCTGCTCCGTTGCGACCACCTGCAGTTGACACAATGGCTCAGTCAACTTTTCGCGGTGTAGGTGATGCGAACCGGAACTTCACCGGAATTTCAGAAACAGGGCAGTATTAGCCAGGTATTTCTTTATGAGGGCGCATTGCGAAGGCCCCCATAAAGGCTTGACAACGTTTGCAGACAGGCTGCAAAGCAGGAATTAAACGGTGCGTGCTGGCTTGCGATCGCGGTTACCAGTTTTCGCCCTTTGGCGTTGCCCCACTTGTGGTTGGGATGGCGATTTTGCCCGAGGCGAGCGACGTCGTTGCTGGGGCTGTTGCTCCCGCTTGGGATTAGCAGTTGTCACCGGGGCAACCGTGGGCTCATAGCCGGGCACCACATCCTGAGGTAGGGTTTGTTTCAGGAGGCGTTCAATATCCTGTAAAAGAGGATATTCGTCGTGGCAGACCAGGGAAATTGCATGACCACCATTACCCGCGCGACCAGTACGCCCAATACGATGCACATAGTCTTCCGGTACATTGGGTAGCTCGAAATTGACGACATGGGGCAATTGGTCAATATCAAGCCCACGGGATGCAACATCGGTTGCCACCAGCACTTGCACCTTTCCCTGCTTAAAATCATTCAAGGCACGGGTGCGGGCTGCCTGGGTTTTATTGCCATGAATGGCAGTCGTTTTTAAGCCATCCTTGGCCAATTGTTCCGCCAAACGATTGGCACCATGCTTCGTGCGGGTAAACACCAACACCTGCTTCCAGTTGTTAAACCCAATCATGTAGGACAGCAGTTCCCGTTTACGATCGCGATCGACGGGATGCACAAGCTGTTTCACCTGCTCTGCGGCGGTGTTGCGGGGGGCAACCTCAATCAGTGTTGGTGACTGCAACAACGTATTGGCAAGTTGCTGAATCGACTTGGAAAATGTTGCCGAAAACAGGAGAGTTTGGCGGTGCGAAGGCAATTTTGCCAGAATTTTGCGGATGTCATGGATAAAGCCCATATCCAACATGCGATCGCACTCATCCAACACCAGCACTTCAATCTGCGAGAGATCAACCGTGTGTTGCCCCACGTGATCCAGCAACCGCCCCGGCGTTGCCACCACAATGTCAACCCCACGCCGGAGTGCCTGTACCTGTGGCTCCATACCAACACCACCATAAACCACGGCACTGTAGAGCTTCAGGTACTTACTGTAGGTTTTGACACTGTCATTTACCTGGGCCGCCAGTTCCCGTGTTGGCGTGAGGATCAACGCGCGGGGATAGCGGCGACCCCGGGGCGGGGTAGAACTGAGGCGTTGCAATAGCGGTAGCGTAAAACCGGCTGTTTTACCCGTTCCCGTTTGGGCACTGGCCAACACATCCTGCCCCTGCAAAATCGCTGGAATCGCCTGCTGTTGAATCGGCGTTGGCTCCGTGTAGCCCTCATCTGACACGGCACGAAGCAGTTCGGCCGCTAGACCGAGATCACGAAATTCAATCAATTTGTTCGCTCCTGATGGTGCCCCTACCCCAAATGCAATGCTGGGCCCAGTCTAAGAGCAGTAAATATGTGATTCAGTGGATAGCTCAAATAATTAAGTTCCAAGGTGACAGCAACAGACCGGATTGTACTGACGATGTTCATTCTAACAGCAATTCAGAGGTTGCCCCTATGGAGAGTTCTTGCTGAATCCAAACCGGAACAAACTGGTTGGGATGAATCGCGATATCGGGTCAGGGAAACAAAATCGGACTGATGTAGAGTGAAACCATGCCGATCGCTCGATGGAAACTATCATGACTCAACTCCCCAATTGCATCCCCAGCCCACCGTGGTTGCAACTGATTAAATGGGTTGCCGATCCGTTAGGGTTTCAAGCCAAATATCGGCAGGAATATGGTGACCCTTTTACCGTCCGCCTGGGAGGGCTGGGGCCCTACGTGATTATTGGCAATCCCCAGATGGTGCATGAAATTTTTAGCCAGGATTCCCGCTTTGATATGGGTCGGGGAAATGCCATCGCCGAACCCCTCGTCGGCAAAAACTCGCTTCTATTAATGGATGGCGATCGCCATCGGCGAGAGCGCAAATTACTCATGCCCCCCTTCCACGGTGAACGGTTACAGACCTATGCGGATCAGATCTGCCAAATTACTAAACAGGTTGCCGATCAGTGGCAGGTAAACCAACCGTTTGTCATGCGTACCGCCATGCAGCAAATTAGCCTGGAAGTGATTTTGCAAATCGTCTTTGGCTTAAGTGTGGGCGATCGCTACGAGCAACTCAAATCCCTATTGCCCAAATGGTTGGACATGACCGATTCGCCGCTCCGCTCTAGTCTGTTATTTTTCCGTTTTCTACAGAAAGACTGGGGACCCTGGAGCCCTTGGGGCCAGATGAAACAACGGCAACGGCAGGTACATGAACTACTCCAGGCAGAAATTACCGAACGCCGCCAACAGGAACAACCTGGCCGGGGTGACATCCTGAGCTTACTGTTATCAGCCCGTGACGAAGAGGGGCAGTCCATGACGGATGCCGAACTACGGGATGAATTGCTAACCATGCTCTTTGCAGGACATGAAACAACGGCAACCGCCCTCGCCTGGGCTTTTTATCAGGTTCATCAGCAACCTGGCATCCGCCAGAAATTGCTCCAGGAACTAGAACCATTGGGGGACAATGCCAGCCCCCTGGCGATCGCCCAGTTGCCTTACTTAACCGCTGTCGGCCAGGAAACCCTGCGGATGTATCCCCTCTTGCCGATCATCTTCCCCCGCATTACCAAAGCATCCACCCAGATTGGCGACTATCATTTTGCTGCTGGAACGACGCTCATGCCTAGTATTTACCTGCTCCATTATCGGGAAGATCTGTACCCCAACCCCGACGAATTTCGCCCGGAGCGATTCCTGGAACGGCAATTCACTTCATCCGAATACATTCCCTTCGGGGGGGGAAGTCGGCGCTGTTTGGGTTATGCCCTGGCGCAGTTAGAGCTAAAGTTAGTGCTGGCAACCGTCATTACCCATTACGAGCTAAAGGTTGCCGAAACAGAGCCAGTACCCATGCAACGACGGGGGTTTACCCTGGCTCCAACCGGCGGAATACGGATGGTGATGACAG
>CAZGDE010000259.1:6292-10443 GCA_964524315.1 uncultured bacterium | reverse complement strand
ATTCAATTAGCCAACCAGGAGCGGCGGTTTCTCTCGATCAATGGTGCGCCCTTAAAGAATGCAGCCAACGAAATTACCGGGGCCGTTTTCGCCGTCACAGACATTACCAAACGCGTCCTGACCGAACAAGCGCTGCAGCAGAGTGAATCCCGTTATCGGCAAATGTTCAATGCCAATCAGGCAATCAAACTGCTGATTGATATAGAAACCGGGGCAATCGTCGATGCTAACCCGGCGGCAACAGCATTCTATGGCTACCCGCTGGAAACCTTGCAGCAAATGTATCTAACTGACCTTAATACCAGTCCAGCCGATGAAGTCAGAGAACGAATTGCCCGTACCTATACTCAACAGCACTTTTATTGGATCTCCTCCCATCGTCTGGCTTCGGGCGAAATTCGGGAAGTTGAAGTTCATTCCAGCCGTTTAGATGTTGGCTCACAATCCCTACTCTATTCGGTCATTCATGATGTGACGGAACGGCAACGGGCCGAAGCCGCTTTAAAAGAAAGTGAGGAACGGTTCCGTACCGTGGCTGACTTTACCTTTGACTGGGAGTATTGGGTTGACCCGGAGGGCAATTTTGTCTATATGTCGCCATCCTGCGAACGGGTCACAGGTTATACCCGCGAGGAATTTTTGCAACAGCCGGATCTGTGCATGTCCCTGATTCACCCTGACGATCGGGCCCGGTTTCTGGCACATTACTGCTCCCATGCAACCGAGCCTGTGATGACGGATTTTCGGATTATTACCCGTGATGGCACTGAACGCTGGCTCTCCCATGCCTGCCAACCCGTCTACGGTAGCGATGGTCACAGTTTAGGGCGGCGGGTAAGTAACCGCGATATTACCGATCGCAAGCGTGCGGAAGCAGCACTCCAGGCCCAGGTCAGCAAGGAACAGTTATTAGAGGCGATCGCGCAAAATATTCGCCAATCGCTGAACTTACAAACGATTCTGCAAACGACCGTGAATGAGGTGCGGCAACTGCTGCAGACCGATCGGGTCGTCATCTTACGATTTTCCTCGGAATATGGCACTGGTAGAGTCGTGGTTGAGTCCTGTAATTCAACCTATCCCCCGTTGCTGGGTTGGGAAATTGGTGACTCATCCCATCTGCAAACCTGGTTTATTATGCCTGACCCACCCGATCAAATTTATGCAATTAATGATATCGCCCAGGCAAATATAGACCCGTCGTTTGTTGATCTCCTCAAGGTATTTGAGGTCAAGTCCCAATTAGTTATTCCAATTCTCTGGAAACATAGCGGCCTGACTAAAACTGGGAATGAACTGTCTGGTATGTTTCCCGGTCACCCTGCGGCTTCTTCTACCCCCCCACAGTGGGGAATTTTAATTGCCCAACAATGTAGCCACGTGCGGCAATGGCAGGAGTCAGAAATTGAGTTGTTACGCCGTCTGGAAGTGCAAATGGCCGTGGCCATCCAACATGCGGAGCTGTATCAACAAATCCAGTTGCTCAATGTTGATTTAGAGTCGCAGGTACATCAAAGAACGGCTGAATTGCAGAAGGCACTGGGGTTTGAAGCAGTATTGCGCCGTATTACCGAACGGGTACGTGACACTCTGGATGAACGGGCCATTTTGCAGACTGTGGTGCGCGAGCTGGCACTGGTACTCAATTTGCATAGCTGTCGGGCCAGTTTTTATGACATTCCTCAACAAACTGCCACGATTCTCTACGAATATACGGCTTCGGGTCATACGACCACTGGCAGCAAGATTCATATCAACGCATTTCCGGAAATCTATCAATCGCTGCTGCAACGACAGTCATTGCAATTTTGCCCCATGTTAATGAGTCCGGCCCAGGAGCGGGTGACGGTATTTGCTTGCTCTGTGGCAGACAATCAAGGTGTATTGGGTGATCTGTGGTTAATTCATCAGTCGGATTACACGTTTGGTAAACGGGAAGTGCAATTGGCCCAGCAGGTTGCGGTGCAATGTGCGATCGCCATTCGGCAAGCACGGTTATTTAATGCGGCCCAGGAACAGGTTGAGGAACTGGCTAAGCTCAATCGGCTCAAGGATGATTTTTTGAGTACGATTTCCCATGAATTACGCACGCCCCTATCCAGCATCAAAATGTCGATCCAACTGCTGGAGGTACTGTTGCAGCGGGTTATTCCCGATTTCGAACACGATCAGTTAACACCCGGTGAAGCCATCGCTAAACCATCCATATCCATCGCGCAAAAACTGAACCAGTGCCTGCGGATTTTGAACGAGGAGTGCGATCGAGAAATCAACCTGATCAACGATCTGCTCACGCTGCAACAACTGGAAGCGGGAACTCAACCCATCACGCTTGCTGCCATTAAACTGCAAGACTGGTTGCCCCAGGTAATCGAAACATTTGAACAGCAGGCTCATGAACATCAGCAAATTCTCAACGTTCATATACCGACACAACTGCCGAGTATTACCACTGACCTGTTCTTGCTCAATCGCATCACAGTGGAATTGTTGACCAATGCCTGTAAGTTCACACCGGCGGGTGAAACGATTACGGTTACGGCCACCCTGGTCGAGGCAAATCCCCGGACTACGTGGGACAGTAGCTTGCTGGTGAAACCTCAAAAACTAAATCAAATATCCCTGGATCAAACACCGCCATCCTGTCAGATCAGTATTACGAATACAGGGATCGAAATTCCCGTTGACCAACACATGCTCATCTTCAACCAGTTTTACCGTATTCCCAATAATGATCCCTGGAAATATGGTGGTACTGGTTTGGGCCTGAATCTGGTCAAAAAAATGGTGACCTATGTGGGGGGTGCGATCGCAGTCAACAGTCACGCTGGCCAGACGCAATTCATGGTCACGTTACCACTGCGCCCCCATTCCAATCACATATCATCTGCGTCGAACACATTATTAGGGGGCCGTGATGGATACCAATGAATTGCAAGAACGCTATGCGGCGGGCGATCGCAACTTTGCTGGCATTGAATTAGTCGGTGCCGACCTCAGTGGCATGGATTTTAGCCAGATCAATTTAGCAGGGGCCTATCTGGCATTTGCGACCCTGACCTATACCCGCCTTACAGCGGCAAATTTGGATGGGGCGTTGCTCTACTGCACGGTGATGAACTTTGCCAAATTGGGAAATGCCAGTTTGGTCGGTGCAAATTTAACCAAAGCTAACCTGGCGGGGGCCCATCTGGTCAAAGCCAACTTGACGGGAGCCGGTGTCAGTGGTGCGGTATTGAGTGGTGTCAATCTCCGGCAGGCAAATCTGACTGGGGTCAATCTATGTGGGGCCAATTTGACGGGTATCAATCTGCGGTCTGCGAATCTATCCCACGCCAACTTGAGTTGGGCCAACTTGACGGGGGCTAAACTCAGCGGTGCTGACCTGACGGGGGCCCGGCTCAGTGGCATCAAGTTGAACAAGTCTTACATGAATGGGATTGAACTCCGGAACGCTGACCTGGATGGGGTTGATCTGAGTCAATCAAAACTGAATGGGGCAGACCTGCGGGGAGCCAACCTGGTGGCGGCTAATTTAAGTAACACCTATCTCCGTGTTGCGCAACTGGCGGCGGCCAACCTGCGTCTAGCAAATCTGAGTGGTTCTTCTCTGGCTAAAGCTAACCTCCGTGATGCCAATCTCAGTCAGGCTATTTTGTACCAGACCGATTTGACGGATGCTGACCTGTTAGGCGCAAATTTGCTTGCAGCCAATCTCGCAGGAGCAATTCTCGATCGCACCGTTGTGGCAATTTAATTGGAGTGTTGGATAAGGATCATGGATTTAACCAATCCGCAAACTATAGGGGCGGGTTTTGCTCAAAGACTGTCTCTGCGACGTTGAGAGTGTTGCTAAACCCACCCTTACAAAGATTTGTCAGTCAATGAGAGGCAAATGCCATGCCTCGATAATCAATGGAAGCAAAGCTCTCGCTATGGCACTGTTTTTTCAATCAATACCTGATAGCCCTGATGGATCAGCCTTAGCTTCTTTTTGAACACCGTCAGGAAGGCATCGATCGCCACTTTCGGGGGATCTTCAGCAATTTCTGGGGGAAACCGGAAGCCGTAATCATCAAAAATGATCATGCCGCCAACTTTGACCAACCGCCATGTCAGAATGGCATCTTCCAAGACATCGCTGGCCACGT
>CAZGDE010000259.1:0-6282 GCA_964524315.1 uncultured bacterium | reverse complement strand
TGGCCACGTGGGAACCATCAATATAAGCCAGGTCAAAAGAGTCGGGGATCAGCGATCGCAACACAGATTGGGAGGTACCCACGATCTTTCTCACCTTGTCGGATGAATTTGCCTGGGCCACGTTAAAATCAAACCGTTGCTCTGTGGTTTGGATAATTCGTTCGTCAACCGCCCCTTTATGTTCAATGCTACCTTCGAAGGGGTCAACACAGGTAATGCGGGCCGAGGGGTGGGTCAAAACGTTCTCTAGCAGCCAGCAGGTTGAGCGCCCTTCCCAGCTACCAATCTCTAGCGCCCGTAAATCGGGAACATTGGCAAACCGAGGCAAAAATTGTTTCCAAACCGGAATGTTAATGCTGAACCAGTCCTGGGAAAACTGATACCCCCGCTCAAATACGTCTGCCTGGTATTGCACCCTGGGTAATTCGGCCAGGGCATCCGGTAATGTTGGTTCTAACTCCAGCGACTTGCGTAAATACGTTAATGCCTGGTCATAGTGTTTTTGATCGCGCAAACTGGTAGCGAGATTGAAGTAGACTTTGGCCAGGTCGGAGTTGGGGAAGGTTGGCTGCAGGGCGATCGCCCGTTTAAAGTAATCGATTGCCTGATCAACTTTAGCGGCACCCCGTAAGGTTGAGCCTAAGTTGTTATAAGTCGCAGCCAGCATATTTTTTGCCGTTTGATTGTTGGGCTCAACTTTAAGCCCCTGTTCAAACAGCACCATTGCTTCCATCAGATGGTTGTTTGATAAATATTCTGATCCTAAAGGTTGCCAGTTAACGACTGCTAAAAACGCTGGGGGCTTGTCAATGCGGCGGAACTTCTCGAGCAGATAGGCAACACGTTCCTGTTCAATCTTCTGGCGAATACCGTGAAGTTCCCGCGTTTCGGGTGGGGTGTCATCCTGATATTGATCCGGTGGGGTCTGAAACTTCTTCAACTGTTTGTCAAACATATTGCCGGGGTAGCGCATATATTCGACCGTTTCGATATCCACCTTCACTACCTTAAAAAATTTGGCGATCCACAGGTCATAGCTGATGTCTTCACACCCGATCTGGTTGTAGGGAAAGCGCGCTTCGGGATAGCCTTCAATGAATTCGTGGCAGTCCCGTCGGATGCAAAGATTTTGGGGCAGTGTGTTTTCGATCGCCATTTTCCAGTGGGGATGCAGCGTATCTTGGGTGTAAACTCCAGTACGCACGACACCCACTGATTGATTGGGTAATTGGATGGTCTGAGAACGCTGATCAATTTCTAAGCTAAATGATGCATCCGGGTGGGTCAGAGGATCATGATTGAGAATTTGAAAACACAGGTAAATATGGTGCTTGAAATAAAGATCATCCCCATCGCAAAAGAATAGAATGTCCCCCTTAGAGACTTTTACGCCAGTGTTTCTGGCTGCCCCTGCACCCACCTGATGGGCATGATTGACGAGCTTACAGTGTGGTTTATCCCGCATAAAATCAGCGACCAGTTCAGGGGTGCGATCGCTGGAACCCTCATTGACCACCACCACCTCTGCTTCAACTGGATGGTCGGTGTAGTGGTCAAAAAAATAGGAAATACTTTCCTCAACGCTTGCTAACGTGCGGATAATCTCGTTTTCCTTATTCAGAACGGGGACAATCACCGAAAACGAGTTGAGCATAGGATTGCGCCTCAGTGCCGACATTTGCTGAAATCCTACCTCATATATTGAAAGAGCGAACCAAAAGAGCGAACCAATTTACAAGACCCGTTGCAATTCTGCCCCGGCAATCCCTATGCCATCCTCAATCACCTAGGGGGCGCAAAAAATTGCGCGGAGGAATTTCTGTGGCATTCCTCCGCGCAATTTAGATAGGGTGAGGTACTTAGCGAACGCGGGCTAAGGTTTCTTTCAGGATCTCCAGGACGCGATCGGTTTTGGAATCCCAGTCGAAGTAATTTTGGCGGACTCGTTCCTGGGCACCTTTGCCTAGTTTGTGGCGTAGTTCAGGTGATTTTGCCAGGTTAATCATTGCGTCTGCTAATCCCTCAACAAAGCCTTCGGGAGACGATGGATCCACTAAAACACCACAGCTATCATTCAAATATTCTGCTGGGCCTGCCCAATTCGCCGCAATAATGGGTAGTCCAATCGCCATTGATTCTAACAATGCCAGCCCACCACATTCTCTTAAGGAAGGCATCACGTAAACATCACTGCTGGTAATCAATTCCATGCATTCTGCGAGTGGCAAACGACCACGCAAATTGACCTGGTTTTGAATGCCTAATTTCACCACCTTGTCAGCAATTTCGTCCCGTAATTCACCGTCACCAATAATTTCTAGAATCGAATTAGTTCTTTCTGCGACCAACTTAAAGGCTTCGACTAAAAACTGTGCCCCTTTCCAATCAACTAATCGCCCACAGAAAACAAACCGAACGGGTTGATCCGGTGGAGCCGGTGAGTATTGTTTGGGATCCCAACGGGCGAGGTCAACTCCACTTTCTACGACTTCATATACTTTGCCACGATACCCCTGAGGCAAGGCTTTGGCAGTGCGCTGATTACCAACCAACAACGCATCTGCCTTGATCTTGCCGGGGACTAACCAGTGGCCAATCCAGGAAACTTGTCGTCCCAGAAGAATTGACAACCGGGTGAAGCGGGAATCCATATAACTAAAGGCAGGAGGCAGATTCAAGCCACCGCACATAGGCCCAACTACCACAGGTACACCCATGTCGTACATGAAGCTTAAGCCTTTGGGCGAAATCGGTGATGGCTCAAATATAATATCAATTTGATGGTTTCGAATCACGTCCAAAGCCACTTTTCGGCCTTGAAACTGCGTAATGATGTGGAGTATTCGCCCAAAAATTAAGTCTTCAACCCGATAGGGGAATAACTTGCTGAAGCGCCATACAGCCGCCTGGAATGGCGTGTCATCAACAAAATGAATGCGCTCAAATATTTCGGGGGGAAAGAGTTCGCGTAGTTCTTCCCGTGTTCGTCCGTGGCAGACCATCCAAACATCAACACCCCGTTCCTGTAGTAACTTGAAATAATAATAAGGAACGCTGGTTTCTCCACTCATGCGGAGGGAGACATTCTCGGTCATAATTAAAACACGCAATCGCTTTCCAGATTCATCAGCAACCATTTGAAAATCCTTTTCTAAGGTTTGATCAAGCATTAAGTTCCCCTGGTCGAAATGATCACGCATTAATCTAGTTCGACTTCATAACTGTTATTTACAAATCAGGATTTACACATCAGAAACATATTTTTAGTTAAAAATCATTACCAGGTAATTGTATTGTACTGTTCTATACTTACCAGCCCAAATACCAGGAAAGATTGCCCTTTTACGACTGTTTCTTTGTATGAGAGCAACTAAGTGCTGATTAACTAACATGCTGATTGTCTGACAACGGTTTGCAGCGTGGATGTCTTTCTGTAGGGGCGGGTTTTGCCAAAAGACTGTGGCCGCAACGCTAGAAGTGTTGCTAAACCCGACGTTACAAAGATTTGTCATGCAATGAGCAACCAAATGACAAACTACTTCCTGAAGCATTCCAAGATCAGGTAAACGGTATAAAGGTTTACCTCGGTCAAACTTAACCAAGCAGTCTGCCTTCTAACTTGACTCCTGAGTTGGTAATATCCTCCCTGCAACGGTTTTGGTTACCTAAGATGTATTATTGACCGAACTCAGACAGATATCTAAATACCGACTAGTTGAACACCGATAAATTTATTAAAAGTTCATGTCGACAGGCACTTTTGTAAAAAAAATTTGTAAATTTGACGGGCATGACGCGATCGCCCCCATTCCCCTCTGCCGCCAGAATTTCCCTGGCAGAAAAGCGCTTAGTCAGTGATAGTCAGGGTCAGATAGTCAGGGTCATCGTCGGTGATGGCCACAGGCAGAAGCTTGGGAGGTAAGCGCTCACTGTTCCTGTGGCAGTAGAATAATCCTAACGATCGCCCCTCTAAGTATCTTCAACCATGCCCGATACCACTACTTATAGTTCCAGAACTGGGATCATGCGGCCCCGGCATGTTCCTACTTTAATGGTTGGCCTCCTGGCCCGGTTGGTTTTAGGGGGCTGCGTTGGTCTGGGTGGGGCAGGGATTGTCAATCCCCAACCCGGTTTCAGTGCTGAGCAGTTGACGACTCGCATTGGCGATCGCCCGGTGACGGTGCCGCTCAGTGATGTAGAACAGTTTGCCAAAACGGGACGGGTGAGTGCGGCTCTGGCCCCAATCGCCCAGGCATTAGGTGATCAATCCCTGCAACAACTGCGGGGGGTCTTGCAAACGCCGATCCTGCCTTTAGGGGCAGCCGATGTGGATCGGCTCGGTGGCACGACCTTATTTGCGCCACTGATTAAAGGGATGGGAAAAGCCATCCAGCCAACCTCGGGTAACAATAGTTCTTTGCCCATGCGAACTGCCCTCAAAAAAGCGGCTGCTTCCCCGGATGGCCTCTCATTACTTGGGATTCTACGGGCCTATCCGGACAGTACGGCTCAGATTAATCTGCCCTATCTAGTGCAATTAACCGCCCAATTAACTGTATTAAACCGTTACCGTGATGCGGCTGTCCGTGCGGTCGAACAATCGGCTCAGGCCGAACAGACAAATTTGCTTCCTGCCCAACTGACCCGGTTACCAGATATCCGGCGACCAGGAAGCTACGGGGTAATGGTGCGATCGCTCCGGTTCAACATTGCCAAATCCCGCCCAACGTCAAGCGGTGAGCCCAGTTCCTACATTTTGCCGGTTGATCTCTATCTGCCCCAAAAGGCACCGCAACCGGCACCACTGGTTGTGTTTTCCCACGGTTTTGGTGCCCGTAGTGATGCCTACTCCTACTTGGCAAGGCATCTGGCTTCCCACGGTTTCGTAGTGGCCGCACCAGAACATTTGGGTAGCGATCTGGATTACCGGCAGGTATTTTTAGCTGGCAAATTGAATGATTTGTTAGTGCCACAGGAGTTGATCAGCCGATCGCGCGATATCACCTACCTGTTAGATGAACTGGAGAAACAGGTCGCGCCCCAAGGATCACTGGCGGGCGTGATTGATTTGGGGCGGGTCGGCGTTTTGGGTAATTCCCTGGGGGCAACTACGGCTTTATCGGTAGCGGGCGCACCGTTGAACTTGCAACGACTCCGGGCTGATTGCAATGACGATCGCCTGACTTTAAGCATGTCCTTTTTGGTGCAATGTGTGGCTAAAACTGCCGCGATGCAACCATTGGTTAATCTGGGTGATCGCCGGATCAAGGCTGTGTTAGCGGCCTATCCCCTGACCAGTAGTATCTTTGGTCCCGAAAGCCTGAGCCAGATTAATGTACCAACGTTCATCATTGGTGGTAGCAATGATTTCATTGCGCCCGTTGTGCAGGATCAGATTCATCCCTTTCTCTGGTTAAAAACACCGGAGAAATATCTGATGTTGATCGTTCCCGGTACCCATTTTTCTACCAGTGAAGATGCCCATGTGCGATCGTTTCCCCCGGCGCTAGTTGGTTCCGGGTTAGCCAACGGACGCACCTATCTGCAAGCAATGAGTATTGCCTTTTTCCAGCGGTACCTGACCGATGCACGGGACTACCAATCTTTGCTGAGTGCTACCTATGCCGCATCTATTCGTGAGCGTGGTCTGGGCGTTTACCTGACGCGATCGCTGACAATCAATCAATTAGAAACAGCTTACGGCAATAAACTGCCGATACCTGTCTTTCCCCCATCGGTTACCGCTAAATAATCTGTATTCGGTTGAAGGCAGTTCCCGGTCATCAAATTCTGGCGATCTAATCTCTGGCTCATGTCTGAAAAATCTCCTGGTTCCCACGATATGTTTGATTTTGCCCACCATGCGGCGTTTGTTCGCCGCAACCGCACAATCCGGGGGCTAATTCTAGACTATGCATTGGGACTGGCGATTGTTGGGCTAAACCCAATTCCTCATACGCTCTGGTTGACACTTGTGGTTGCCTTGGTGTTGCTCGTAAAAATGAGTTGGGATGTGGGCAAAAAGTGGAATTTTCCCAGAGTCTATGATCCCCTGGTTTACCTGAGCCTGTTGTTTGGTGGGGTTGGTTCCTTTCTATTTACTCTGATCGTTTTTCTGGTCATGCTAGTACTGTCACAACCATTTCCATTATTAGGTGCGTTTACTCTTTCAACAATTCTTTTTACCTTTGCCTGGATCTGGGGACAAACAATTCACCACTTCTTTGCTAATGGGTTTCCCAGACGCATACCCTATCGTTCGATGAAAGATCTGCCAACTAT
>CAZGDE010000258.1:0-10476 GCA_964524315.1 uncultured bacterium | reverse complement strand
CATGATCAACGAACCGTTGGGTAAGCTCCACTTTGCCCTCACCTTTGTTGGCACGCACCTGACCTTTTTACCCATGCACCAGTTGGGTTTGAAGGGCATGCCACGCCGGGTTGCCATGTATGATCCCCAATTTGAATTTGTCAATCAAATTTGTACCTTTGGGGCCTATGTGCTGGCGGTTTCGGTCATTCCTTTCACGATCAATATGATCTGGAGTTGGATCGCCGGTCAAAAGGCGGGGCCAAATCCCTGGAACGCACTGACCCTGGAATGGACAACTGATTCACCCCCAGAGATTGAGAACTGGGAAGTATTGCCCGTTGTCACGCACGGGCCCTACGACTACGGGATGAATGGACGTAGTGGCGAAGTGGCGTTGGTCGAAGCCGCCGCTTCCTCTGAATGAGGCACTGTATGAGGCCCTGTTGGGATGGGGCGGTTTGCGATCGCCCCATCCCTGCTTTTCCCCTGATGACCCTTTACTAAACAGACCCATGCAAGGATCAACCATTGAAAATCCAGATTCTCTCTCGCCACAGGTGGCGGCAGTGACGGCAGTGGCCCACGAGGAACACGCTGACCTGCGCGTCTGGGGACTTTTGACGTTTCTTATTTCTGAGTCCCTCATGTTTGGCGGGTTCTTTGCCACTTATTTGTTTCTGCGAGGATTAACCACGGAATGGCCACCTGAAGGCACAGAGGTGGAACTACTGATACCGTCGATTAACACGATCATTCTGGTGTCCAGTAGCTTTGTCATTCACCTGGGCGATACCGCGATCAAAAAAGGTGACGTGGCGGGGCTACGCAAGTGGTACATCATCACCGCCCTGATGGGAGCAGTGTTCCTGGCCGGTCAGGTCTATGAATACATGACCCTGGGGTATGGTCTCACCACTAATATCTTTTCCAATTGTTTCTACCTGATGACGGGCTTCCACGGGCTACACGTATTCATCGGGTTGTTGTTGATTTTGGGAGTACTGTGGCGATCGCGCCGTCCCGGTCACTACGGTGCCACCAAACATACAGGTGTCGAGATGGCAGAGATCTACTGGCACTTTGTCGATATCATCTGGATCGTTCTGTTCTCACTGCTCTACATTCTCACGATGTTTTAGCCAGAAGGCAGGTGGCAGGGGCAGAAAACGAAATTGGGTTATTTCCATTGATGGATATGCTCCATCTTTCACGTTCATCCTGCGTTTGACCTTCTGTCTCCTGCCCTCTACTTGACACTTTCGTCGATTTGCTGCTGCCCTTTGCCACCACTTCCCATGCCGCCATCCCCTACCCTCTCCTGGTACAAAGTTCCCGAAAACATCAAGCAATTGCTTCTGTTAGCGGCCGATAACTGGGAAGACACGAACCTGTCTGAACACTACATTAATCAGGCATTGGCGCAGTCGAATACCAATCTAGATGTATTAGTAACAGCTTATCGATATTTCTTCTATAAAAACAATAATCAAATGGCGTTGCAGATGGCTCGCAAGGTTATTGATCGTGTTAAAACAACGGCGCAATTACCTGATGACTGGGGGCAACTCCTGCAGGTGCTGGAAACCCGCAAAGATGACCCTGATATTCGCCTTTATTTAAATGCCTATTCCGCGATGGGATTAATGCTGGCACGATTGGGTGATATTGAACAAGCCAGGCATATTTCCGCCATGATTACGGAAATTGACGATAGAAACGAATTCAGCGCCAGCACAATTTTAAGCATCCTTACCCGTC
Organism: uncultured bacterium; assembly: GCA_964524315.1. Lineage (GTDB taxonomy): Bacteria > Cyanobacteriota > Cyanobacteriia > Leptolyngbyales > Leptolyngbyaceae > CAZGDE01. The sequence continues at coordinate 8,736 of CAZGDE010000258.1, read as the reverse complement.
CCCCCGATGAGGATGACAGTGATGACGATGATAACTATGGGGATTAATGATAGCGATTGGTAGTAGTCATTCAGTTCGTAGGGATTGCCCGACCCAAAATCTAAAATCCAGAGTCCAAAATCGTATGAATAATCGTGATTGGTTAGTAACTGATGACGGTATGTGTGAACCTCGACCAGGGATGCGAGATTGGGATTTAATTCGCGATCGCTACTATTTGCATCAGTTCCTCACAGAAATTATTGATCTGATTGGTAAAGCACACACTGAACTGGATGAATGGGATTTTTTACCGCAGATCCGAATGCGGGTACGACAACTGATCACTAATTCCTACTATGTGCAGACGCAGTTCTTGCATCCTGATCCAAAAACGGGATTTGCTATCCTGACGCTATATGACGAGATTGGTTATCCTTTGACTATCCAAAATGTCACCTTTGCTCCCGGTGTGGTTTCACCAATTCATAATCATGGTAGCTGGGGTGTGGTAGCAGTCTTAAAAGGACAGGAAAAGCATACGTTTTGGCGCAGAGCCGACGATCCAGAATTCCCTGACAAAATTACCCCCGTTGGGGAGCGAACCCTCAATCCAGGTGAAATCATTAGCTTTACCCCAGCAGCGATTCACCAGGTTGAGGCTGTAGGTGATGATCCGGTTGTTACGTTTCACTTGTATGGTGATCTACAACCGCGATCGCGGTTTGAATTTGAGTTAGAAACTAACACCGCTAAACATTTCTGAAGTGATGACTTGAGATTTTGAGTAGTGATTAGTGAGTAGTGATTAGTAATTGGTTATTAGATTATGGCAACAGTTACCTTTTACGAAAAACCTGGTTGCATTAACAACACCAAACAGAAAACAGTATTAACTACGGCAGGACACATTCTGGATGTCCATAATTTGCTGACGGAAGCCTGGACACCAGCACGGCTCCGTCCATTCTTTGGTAATTTACCAGTATCGTCATGGTTCAATCGCACGGCACCTCAGGTTAAATCTGGTGAAGTTAATCCCGACCAGTTAGACGAGGAAACGGCACTGGCGCTGATGGTGGAACAGCCGATTTTGATCCGGCGACCTTTGATGCAAGTGGGCGATCGCTACGCTGTGGGGTTTGACACTGCCGCAATTGAGCAATGGATTGGTTTACAGCCAGTTGCCCAGGAACAATCCTTAAGTACGGATGAGCTAACCCATCAAGATCTGGAGAATTGCCCACGCGCTGCCGGGCAGGTGACGACGGGGAACTGTCCGACCTAAGAAACGTGAATTCGATGAATATCCATCGAATTCACGCTAACTCTGAACCGAAACGATTATTTCTTGTTGCGCTTTCTGTCTGCCCGCCGCTTCAGGTATACGCCCAGACCAAACACGGTCAACCCTGCCATAGTCGTTGGCTCTGGAACCGCTTCGATGCGAGCGGCGCTAACAGGAATATTCAACTCACTACCGGGGATCGAACCAACCTGCATTTTCAGGAAGGAATTAGCAGGTTTGAAGGTGCCTGCATCCGGGGCCGTAGTTGGTACTTGGTTGGGATTACTTTCAAAGAAGGAATCGTTAAAGAACAACTGAAAGTTCGCAATATCAGGATTATAGAGTGAATAATTGTCATTATCGCCGTCAGTCAGACTAAGCGTTAATGAGCCGAGTAACAGATATTCACTGGATGAGTAGGGATTGGTGCCAGGAGTGACCGTTGCTTTGAATTCGGGGAAGCAATCGTTCACAATTTCCATAAAGAAGCCAGTGAGCTTAAACTTTCCCTTATAGGGGTCAGGGTTTTCATCGATAGCATCTGAATCAACCGTGAAATACCCTGAAAAGCGGGCGTTTTGATATTCGGGGTAGAGGTAGCTGTATGCATCACCCGTTGTACCTTCAAACGTGTATTTAAGCTCAAACGCCTGTGCGGGGGCAACACCACCCAGCGATACAGCCGCAGCACCGAGAGCAGCAACAGACATTTTTTGCAGTGTAGTTGTCATCCAGGTAATCTCCTAAGGCTAAGCATTTAACGAAGAGTCCAACGAGTGCCCTGATTGGTTGAGTTGATATCAGGCAGCAGAGTGTATAGAAACGCACAATAAGAACTGTGCCCACACGGATTTCTCAACCGGTGAACCTTTCCTCACAAAACTGACACTCTACGGAGTATCGCGTGATTTTCTTTACCAGGTGTTAATTACTACCGAAGTAGCCTTAACGGGTATGGGGCTTCATTTCATTACTTCCTAGCTTATCCGTGCCATTTGGGGATGGCCAGTGTTTATACGGAAGCTTCAACGAAAAAATACGGTTAACCCAGCAAATACAGAACGGTTTATTCTACGGAAACAGGTCTAATCGTGACTGCCTCTGGATTTGCTGCCTCAGTAAGGATGTGTAAATTTTTAGTGAAGCCAGTCAGTGGTAATGAGTCGTTGCAACTGGCCAGGTTTTGGTGATGATTTGAAAGTTGATAGGGTCGGTAAACAGTTATTTTGTTTACTATAGTCGTCCTAGATTGTTCGTGAACAAAGAGAGTTGTGAGAGCCTTTCCGTGTCGGGAAAGCCCTTTCACAATCCAAATAGGTTCGCTATAAATGTTTGGTCAACAGTACTGTCTACTGCACCTACGCCAGATGCGGTTTATACTCCCATTGAAAGTTTCCTCGGACAACTTCTGGAGTTGCGGACTTCTAGGGTTACGGATTAGTGCTGACAAGCAGCGGGGGTTAACCAGGTGCCATGAGGTGATGGAGCAGTTGCCTGAGCGATCAAATTAATTTGCCCATCTGGGGCAATCACCCATCCCTGCGCTTCGACGATCGCCTCCGTCGTCGAAGCCTGCCCAGACGATTGTGCTGCTTGGGCAACGACCCCCACCGGTGGCCGCAAATCCTGCCAGACCCCCTGGCTGGTGAGTGCATCTGCTGGGCCAGGCGGTAAACCACCCCGCCCCGTAATAACGAATTCGCCCTGTTTAGTGGCGATCGCCCCCTGGGCGGAACAGTTTTGTGCCACCAGATTAGAAGCATCAACCAGGTTAACAGGTAAAGCTGTCAGACCCCGGCTAGGGTCAAGATCGGGTGTGTTGATGGTGATCACTCCCTGCAGACCAAACTCAGAACTGGCCGTAATATCACTGAACTCAGTTAAGCGCGGACGGGGTTGAATGCCAAACAACCCCTGGGTGGTGATGATAATGTTGCCGCCCCTGCCTGTGAAGGCATTGGCGGTAATGTCGCTATTTTCCCTGGCAACGGCCACGATAAAGGGTGAATCAATCGTGATATTGCCACCATCCCCCGAACCCTGACCAATACCAGCAGTGGCAGAAATTAGACTGTTGTAGCGAAGCAACAACAGGTCACGAATTTGCAATGTGATATTGCCACCCTGACTACTGACGGTTTCTGCGGTAATGGCTGCCTGATTGCTCAGGGTCAGGCGATCGGCTTGCAGGAAAATGCTACCACCCGTCCCACTGCCCCGGCTATCGACCGCAATCCTGCCACCATCACGGATCACCACACTCTGCGGGTCAATGATAACCGTGCCACCATTACCAGTTGAGCCAGCAGTCGTACTGGCAAATACACCGCTACCAGCACCGGATATCACAATGGAGTCAGCAATTCGGAGCACAACATTACCCGCAGCACCCGCACCCTGGGTATTACTGCGAAACTGGGCACCATTCGACAGAGAAAGGGAGTTGGCCGTGACGTCAAGCGTGCCACCCAGTGCCACCCCGTTGGTTCCCACCCGAATGGAGGTACCATTGCCAAAGGCTTGCGGGGTTGTAGGGCTGAAAGTTGAAGGGGCGGTACCGTCAAATGTTACCGTATCTGCGGTAATGAGAATATTACCGGCACTGCTTTGGGGATTGGTGCTGCTAGTACTGGCATTAATAATGGCTCCATTGGTGAAGGCAATAGAGTCTGCCTGAATCACAATATCCCCACTACTGCCAGTCCCCCCCGCCAGAACAGAACTATTAATGGATGTGGCATTGGTGCCAACCCCATCAAAGACAATGCGATCGGCTGTAATCGAAATGCTACCCGCATTCTGAGGGCCACGGGTACTGCTTCTGATCTGGGCACCATTGGATGCGGATAGTAAACCGGTTGTAATCGTCGTGTTTCCACCCCGGCCAGTACCACCGACCTCTACCTGACTACTAATTGCACTAAAAATACCGCCACTGGCTTCCCCGCTTAAAACAATGGAGTCGGTAGCATTGACAATGACATTACCACCGTTTCCCTGGCCCACAGTGGTTGAAAAAATTTGACCACCGCGAATGACTGTGATCGAACGAGCATCAATCCTGACATCTCCAGCATTTCCCCGGACGCGAGGATCTGCAACGAACGTGCTGATTTGGCCATTGTTCAATGAAACCGTATTTGCATTGACGCGAACATTTCCCGTGTTACCCGTGCCAAAGGTGGCAGCTAATAGTGCAGATGGTGTGTTGGTGTTGCTTTGTAACGTGAGCGAAGGGGTATTGACAATCAGATCTCCACTGGAACCAGTAACCAATGGTGAACCGATCGCCGCCGGATCGAACACTGCGACATCAACCTCGCTATTGTCCAGAATGATCGCCTGAGTCGCATTGAGAACGACATTGCCAGACCCACTGGCACGGGTATTTCTAATCAGGGTATTGGCGGCATTGGTAAATGAAATGACCCGTCCGGTAAAGGTCAGATCCCCACCCCTAAGTCCTGCCGTAGTTGTAGCGGTATTACTGGAAATGGGAAAAAGATCGCGATTACCATTACCAATCACAGAAATTGTGCCACCACTACTAAAGGTGATTGCACCACCTAGCTGACCGTTCGTTAAGATGGCCGTTCCAAATGCTGTCGCCGTCGCCGGGGTGTTAATGGTAATATCTCCACCGGCCAGCATCGTGACCGCACCACCATTTCCGTTTGTTCCAGAGGTATTAATACGTCCATTAGTGGTAATGCTACCGCGACTATCCAGCACGACGGCACTGTTCCCAACCGCACTGTTAGTACTGATATTGCCAACGGTGATGTTACCCGCCAGAGCGGCGTTCGGTTGGTATTGATTCGTGAGAATGACCAGCGCATTTGGTTGCGTGTTCGTAATTGCACCGGTGATGGTGATATTGGCATTTGTGACAGGGGTAGTGGGAAAGGTTAGCCCTGTGGGGGAAGGTGCCCCGGTCAGTCCGGCAGGCGTGCCAAAGGCAGTGGTGCCCGCCCGGATATCCAGGGTAGCCCGTGTGCGGCCATTTACCTGTAAGGGAGTACCATTCGATAGCGTGACCGTTTCGACAATACCATTCACCCCATCAACACCATTAACCGTGATGTTGTTCGCCGTGACTGCACCACCGGCAAAGATATGGAGGGATGCCCCTGTGTAGTTAGTAAAGCTGACATTACCCGCCGAACGAATTACCGGGTCAGTTGGGCTAGACCACTCCCCCAAACTCCCATCCAGTTGTTCAATTTGAAAATTACCACCCGCCGTGTAATGGGCATCACCCGCGATCGCCCCACCTGATCGCAGCACTAAGTCTCCTCCTGCCCAGAACCCGCTACTGGGATGATTCAGGGCAAAAATATCAACGGCACGATCGCCCTGTACCAGAAGATTTTGACCGGCGCTGGCAATAAACGGGGCGGTGGCACTGTCCCGGATTTGAACAGTATCAGTGGCATGGAGAGTCAAGTCCCGTCCAGCGGATAATTGCCCTTGCAGCAGCAAATTACCACCCGCCAGGGTTAAATCCTGCCCAACTGTTAAATTGCCGAGATTCGCGATCGTTGCCGGGTTCGTACCATACTGCAAACCTGGACGCACGTTAACCGCTAACAGGGGTGGTGCCTGCGGATCAGTGGCACTGTACTGTAAGCCATTCCCAAAATCCAGGCTACGGGCCGTACTGGCGACGAAGGATCCGGCAATGTCTAACCGGGCATTAGCCCCAAACAAAATCCCCTGGGGGTTGATCAGAAACAAGTTCGCGCCCCCATCCACGCCCAGTGTCCCCAAGATGCGGGAGGGATTGGCCCCTGTAACGCGGGTAAGAATGCTTTCAACGCCAACGGGATTGGCGAAATAGACTCGTTGATTCTGCTCCACATTAAATTGCTGGAAACTATGGAACAGATTGTTGCCGCGTCGGGTACCCCCATCGATGCGATCGCCCGGTACCCCCCGGATTAAAACATTAGGCGTGACCAGCGACCCCTCGACACCTAAGGTACCATCCGGCGCAAGTTGTGCCAGGGTAGCCGGAGCTATAATTGTCTCACTACTGAGTGTCAAAATGCCTGCCAACACGCAAACCGACCAATTCCAGCAACCAGTCATAACATCCCTACCTCATCCTAGTTACGCGACCGTATGTTCACGACCGTAGATGGCTGCCCCTTTGGTCTTGTAATCCATCCGCCTTATTTTCTCTAAACGTTACCATTCATAATCTTTTGGTTAATGGAATTGTCACAAAATTTTTGTCACCAAACCACGTAAGTATCCAATGTGACAAATCGCCCTAAGACGGGTACTTTCCCCTCTGGGGACGAAAAAATTAGCCCGAACGCCCTTTTTTTTTGATTTTTTTGCAGCCGTTCTCAGGAATTGTTGTTACTATGCTGCTGCTAGGGACTGGATAAATTAATGTCACCTCATGTCACCGGCTTAGGCCAACAACCCGTCAGCTTATAGATGACGTCTATATCAGTCCTTTTCTAATGTGGGTCATCCGTCCTCGACCAATCGTTCCCGATCTATTCAGTGTGTGGGTAAAGAAAACCTGTGAATCTCCCAGAACAGCCCTCCGTTCAACCATCGCGCCCTAAATCTGTCCTCCGCAAACTACCTGCCAAGCAGCGCAAGTTTCGCTGGTTGTGGTTAGTATTTGGCCTTGTTGGGATTGCGATGGTATCCGCAACAGCCGGGGCCCTACTGGCTGTAACTCTGGCTAGTACACCCCTGATGCAACGTAAGATGACCGCCCAGGAAGCATCGGTGTTTTCGAAGGGCGATCGCATCTCTACCCGTTCCAGTCTGCAACTCCCCGAACTCACCCGTCCGGTCAACATCATGATCCTGGGGACAAAGGTGTTGACCAGCGATACGTCTGACCCACCCGCTGAATTAAACAAACTGGGCTATCACGCCTTGGTCAACTCCTTTGACGGACTCACCGATACGATGCTGTTGGTTCGCTTTAACCCAGAAGCCAAAAAGCTTGTTCTCCTCTCGGTGCCCCGTGACACGCGTACCAATATTCCCGGCTACGGTACCACCAAAATTAACGCTGCCAATGTTTATGGTGGCCCCTCCCTGGCCGCCAGATCTACGAGTGAAATGCTGGGTGGTATTGGCATCGATCGCTACGTAACGATCAACGTCCAGGGCGTCCAGGCATTGGTCGACGCTCTTGGTGGGGTGAATATCTACGTCCCGAAGGATATGAAGTACCAGGACGATAGCCAGCACCTCTATATCAACCTCAAAACTGGTCGACAGCACCTTAATGGTGATCAGGTTTTACAACTGCTACGGTTCCGCTATGACGAATACGGCGATATTGGTCGGATTCAACGGCAGCAGATGGTCATGCGAGCGCTGATGGAACAGACTCTCAACCCGGCAACCCTGACCCGTTTACCCAAAATTCTTTCAGTTATTCAGTCTTACATTGATACAAACCTCAGCGTGGAAGAGTTGGTGGCACTGGTAGGGTTTGCGGCTCAGATGCAGCGATCAAATGTGCAAATGTTAGTGGTTCCCGGCGATTTCAGTGAACCGGGCCAGTACGATGCCAGCTACTGGTTGCCTAATTGGGAGCGGATTCCTGCCATGATGGCCCAATACTTCGATCATGGTTCGGGGAGGCTGGCACAGTCGAACCCGTCCCGATTACGCATCTTTATTCAAGACAGTACGCGACGGTCGGGGGCTGCCCAGTCGTTGGTGAATCGGTTGCGTCAGGTTGGTTACAGTAATGTGGATGTGGATTTGCCCTATAGCGAACCTCTGAGGGTGACTCGTATTGTCGCCCAGCAGGGAGACGTTGAGGGGGCAGAGGCATTACGTCGTGCCCTCGGTTTTGGCGAAGTGCGGATTGAAAGTACGGGTGAGTTGAGTTCTGATGTAACGATTCAGTTAGGTCAGGACTGGTTGCAACGCAATCAGGCACAGCCAACACGAAATGGGAATTCCTAGGGGGTAATATGGGCTGGGAACTGCATCCCAGCCTCCCTCTAAGGTTTTGCTGCTGTCGCTATATTTTTATCCAACGCCTGCAGCGCTGTTAAAGCCTGGGTTTTATTTTTTCCTTTTACGGCTGCGTTCACCGCATCCATGCCATCTTCAATGGCTGCGTAGGTATCCTGCGATTTTGCCTTCACACCGTCTTCTACCTGTGACCAGGAGTCCTCAAACTGATCGAACTCTGTTGCCGCTTTGGTAAAGTCGCCTGTCTCGACGGCAGATCGGGTATTAGAAATAACGGTTGTCAAGGCATCAAAGCCTGTTGTTTGACTATCAGTGGTAGACTTGCCACCCTCTGGTTTTCCAGGGGCAGTTTTGTCACGATCAGAGGTGGCGGTATCCGTGGGAGAAGTGGTAGCTGTCGTTGGCGAATTAGAAACGTCAGGAGGGGCTTGTTGGGCACTATTGCACCCAACTAAAGCCAGCATAAGAATGATGGCGATCGCGCGATTGAACCGAAGCATCTT
>CAZGDE010000257.1:0-10497 GCA_964524315.1 uncultured bacterium | reverse complement strand
GTCATCGGGTTCGCCATCCGTGATCACAAGGATTGTTTCTCCCTGGGGTTTGGTTTGCCCTGCCGCCTTGCGCTGGAAGTAGTTTTTAGTGGCATCCAGTAACACACTGGTCAGGTTTGTCGTGCCAACGGGATCGTTCTCAATAAAAATTTGCTCAACCTTGTGGCTGGTGACATCGTCATACCGCTTAAACCGACCGGAAAAGGTATAGACCGTAATTCCATCTGGATCAAATTGCTCACACTTGCGGGCTAATGCCAGGGTCGATTCCTGCACTTCCTGCCAGCGACTTCTGCCACCACGCTGATCCTGGGTAGACATGCTGCCACTTTTGTCGATGATCAACGTGTAATCGCGGTCTTTCATGAGCCCTAACTGTCCTGCGACGATACATCTCTGATCTCCAATTTAATTGACTGGGAGGATTTTCGTCAGGTTGCAATTTCCTGCGTGTCACAAATGGTTACAAACTTAACCGCCCTTGACGAAAAGCCACTATACCGGGAGATGCAAGTTGTGAGTTGCCCTTTACCTGTCTCACCCCTATGCCGACCCGCCCCTACCTGTTTTATTCCCTGACAAATAGTGTTTGCTCCCAATGCCTGACGAAAGTTGAGGCAAAGGTGATTTTCCAGGACGATAAGGTGTACCTGGTTAAACATTGCCTGATCCACGGGCGGGAGGAGGTGCTGATCGCCGATGACATTGAATATTACAAACAGTGTCAGGCATTCATTAAGCCGGGAGACATGCCCCGTCGTTTCAATACTCCGATCAAGTATGGTTGCCCTTACGACTGTGGTTTGTGTCCCGATCATGAGCAACACAGTTGCCTGACCCTGGTAGAAGTCAGCGATCGCTGCAACCTGGACTGTCCCATCTGTTATGCCGATTCGGGTACGGGGGATATATCGGCGGGAGCAGCATTACGCCAACACCGTAGCCTGGAGCAAATCGAGCAACTGCTGGACAACGTGGTGGCCAATGAAGGGGAGCCAGATATTGTCCAGATCAGTGGGGGCGAGCCGACGATCCATCCCCAATTTTTCGAGATTCTTGACCTTGCCAAGCGCAAACCCATTAAGCATTTGATGATCAATACCAATGGGGTCAGACTGGCACGGGAAAGGCAGTTTTGCGATCGCCTCAGCCAATACATGCCAGGCATTGAAGTTTATCTCCAATTTGACAGTTTTACCGCAGAAGCGCTACGGGAACTGCGTGGTGCTGATTTGCGGTGGGTCAGAGAACAGGCGATCGCCCACCTGAACGAGTTCAACATTTCCACGACGTTGGTCGTGACGTTAAAGAAAGGGGTGAACGACCACGAGATTGGCAGCATTATCGAGTACGCGTTACAGCAAAAGTGCGTCCGGGGGGTGACATTTCAGCCCATCCAGATAGCCGGACGGTTAGAAGGCTTTGATCCCAGACGCGATCGCTACACGTTAACGGAGGTTCGCCGCGCTATTTTGGCGCAAAGTCCCTACTTCCAGTCCAATGACATATTGCCGATCCCCTGCCATCCCGATTGTCTGGCAATGGCGTATGCCCTAAAGTTGAATGGGCAGGTGATGCCATTAACGGGTTTACTCGACCCGACTGCCTTTTTACAGGCCATGCCTAATTCCGTTTTGTATGAACAAAACGAGGCATTGAAACAACAAATTTTCCAGCTATTCTCGACCAATCATTCCCCCAGTTCGGCAACCGCAACGTTGAAACAGTTACTCTGCTGTTTGCCATTGGTCTCAGTTCCCCAGGGGTTGACCTATGAAAATATCTTCCGGGTCGTCATAATGCAGTTTCTCGACCCGTGGAACTTTGATGTGAAGTCAGTGAAGCGATCGTGCATTCACATTGCCCATCCCGATGGGCGGATCATTCCCTTCGACACCTACAATATGTTCTACCGCGAAGGTAGCGCAGGACATCATCTCGTTGTCCAGGAGCCGCAAATGCTATCCCTGAACGCAAATTTGATGGGGGGATAATGACCTATCCCCACCCTAATCACCCCGATGATTTTAATTGAGGCATGTGGTTAGTGTTGGGTTACAACCTCATGCTGTTGCTCCCGTTGGTGACCATTCCATTTATTGACCGGGTGCAACTGCTCTATAGGGATGGTGCCCTAGCTCGAAGTGGGTTGGTGACTACTGAGCCAATAATTTTGCCTTAAGGGGTTAGGATTGTTGCCGTGCTGCAGCGATCGCATCCTGGCTCAAAAACTTATGCACTAATAACGTGGCAACCAGAAAAGCAATCCCTAAGGTACCCGTGATACCTGGCAGTATCCACATCAGGATGGTGCTGCTGATAGAGTCAATGCGAGCATGGCGAGGGTTTGCTGGGTCGTAGAGGACAGTTACCGCATCACCTTTCTCATGTTCGGGGGGACTGCTACCTTCCGACAGTTCAACCTTCTGAACTTTTTGATTGGGCAACGTAAATTCCACTACCGGGTAGTAAAACTCCCGGAGCCTGCGACTGGAGCTACTGCTGCTACTACTACTGCTGGTACTGACCCATTCCTGCCGGGCAATGAGTTCAACGACCCGCCCTGGTGCGCTTTTCTCGTTGGCAAGGGTCTTCATGTTATAGGCTGTTGCCACTCCCGCGATCGCCAACATGGGTACGGCGACAGTCAGGAAAATGCCAACAATGATTTTGGGAAATTTTTCTGCCTGACGTTCTAGAGCCTGAAAATCGGTAGCGTACTTCTCGTGGAACGATTGCACGTTACGCTCGAACGTTTCATCAAAGGCATCGAATTCATCGGTAAAAACGTTGCTAGCGTCGCTAGCGTCGGACTGATCCAGAAGGCGCTGGATGGTGGCGCGATCATCGGGATCCGAGATTTCGTCCGGAGTGGTGTAGCTGACACCGTCTACCTCAATGGATACGACGACGTTATTTTCTACGTTTACAGAATACTTCTTTGCCATGACCCATCCCCTATGTAGCGATGTGACGTTGCTCAACTTGCATGTAGCAGATATACTCGCAAATCACCTCTTAATGGTGCCATTGCGACACTGCTACATGCAGTAAGACAGATGTTCACTGGGGTAGATACATGACAAGTTTTTACTATTCCGCCGATCAGCAAACTCTACTGACTGACACTGGCAGATCTATGGATTAGCGACTGGAGCGAAAATTGCGCCGTTGCTTATGCTTTGCGAGTGCTTTCCGCTTTTCCTTTTCCAGGGGGGTTTCAAAGTGGCGATTTTTCCGCATGTCCTGGAAAATGCCTGCTTTGGACACTTGCCGCTTAAAGCGACGTAGAACTGATTCAATCCCTTCGTTTTCGCCCACGATAACTTGAGTCATGCTGGGTACCTCTCCTGATAAATAGACAGCGGATCTTAAAAACCCAAAGCCTCTTGCAGAGTAAAGCAGGTGCCTTCATCTGCAAGAGACTCTGAAAAATGCAACTGTAACAATTAATGCAACTGTAACAATTGCAGTTGTAATTAAGTTACGGTTTAGTAACGGCGATCGCTGCGACGATTGTTGTTACCCCAATTGCCACCACCCGATGAACCTCGGTCTTCGCGTGGTTTTGCTTTGTTAACTTTCAAGTCACGCCCCATCCATTCAGCCCCATCCAGAGCTTCAATGGCGGCGGCTTCTTCGTCGTCGTTACTCATCTCAACGAAGGCAAAACCACGAACCCTACCTGTTTCGCGATCGGTTGGCAACTGTACCCGGTTAACGGTTCCATATTCCCCAAACGCCTCTTTGAGGTCTTCTTGTGTAACCTGGTAGGACAGATTACCAACGTAAATCGACATAAGCTATCTCCAAAATCGTAATAGAGCGAAGAGAACTTAGATTCGGAGAAAAACTCGTCTGACAAAACAATGAGTCTTAAAACTAGTCTTGAAAAATTAGCCTTAAAAAACAGGTCTGAGAAACAGACTGGAGTTTCAAAACCGAAAATAATCCTTGCGCTATGACTATAGCATAGCGACCTTGAAGGTAGATGAATGCTGATTGACTGCCAAAATTTTTGCACCTACGTAGTTGTTGCTGAAAAACTACCTGCACCCGCGCTTTCGTACCGTACTTTTATACTGGAAAGGGAATGGAATCAGTCGCTGGCCAAAAGGACGGAATAATGCCAAATCCAGATATCATGCGAGCAGTCGAACGCCTGGACTATCGTGTCACAACTGGAGATGTGGCAGCCCAGGCAGGTTTAGATGTAAATATTGCTCAGCAAGGTTTATTGGCACTAGCTGCCGATGCTGGCGGTCACCTTCAGGTAGCTGAGTCAGGTGAGATCGTTTATCTGTTTCCTAAAAACTTTCGCGCCATTTTGCGGAACAAGTATCTGCGTCTGCGCCTGCAAGAGTGGTGGGGGGCGATCTGGAAAGTATTGTTCTATCTCATCCGGATTTCGTTTGGCGTTGTTCTCATCGTGTCAATTTTTATCATCATTGCGGCGATTGTGATTATTTTGATCGCACTCAATAGCAGCCGGGGAGACAGTGACGATCAGGGACAGGATGACGGTGGTGGGGTCAGTTTGCCCAACATCTGGTTTAGCCCTGACTTTGTCTGGTTCTTCCATCCTGGTTATTACGATCGCCAATACCAACTACGCCAGCTAGAGCCAGATCAACCACCCAAGATGAACTTTCTGGAGGCCGTATTTTCCTTCCTGTTTGGTGATGGTAATCCCAATTTTGATCTGGAGTCCCGTCGGTGGCAGGAGATTGGGGCGGTCATTCGGAACAATCGCGGTGCTGTGGCTGCCGAACAGGTTGCTCCCTACTTAGACGATTTGGGCCACGGGTATGCTAGAGATTACGAAGAGTATATGCTGCCCATCTTGACCCGATTTAATGGTCGGCCTGAAGTGAGCCCGGTTGGAGATATTGTTTACCACTTCCCTGATCTCCAGGTAACGGTGAGTGAACGGGAGTATCATCCGGTACCCGCCTATTTGAAGGAATTTCCCTGGCGGTTCAGTCGGGCGGGTAGTGGGCAACTGTTACTGGCGCTTGGTTTAGGTGTCGTTAACTTCGTTGGAGCGCTGGCACTGGGTAAATTACTGGCGGATGGTTCGGTTGCAGCAGAGTTAGGTGGCTTTATTGCCTTCGTACAATCGATTTACTGGGGATTACTGGGCTATGGAGCAGCCTTTTTGCTCATTCCCTTCTGCCGATATTTCTGGGTGCAATGGTGCAATCGTCGTATTACCGCCCGCAATGAGGATCGTCAGGAGCGCGCCATGCTGGTGAACCAGGCCGATGAACAGTTACAAGCCAAACTCAACTATGCCCAGGAGTTTGCGGCAACAACAGTCATTCGTCAGGATGATCTGATTTACACCACTGAGCGGGAACTGGTGGAGCAGGAGATTGAGCGGTCAGCCGAAATTGATGCCGAATGGAACGAGCGGCTGCAAGAGCGACAACGCGATGAATAGATGAATACTAATGAATGGCAGTCTCATCTATAGAGTTCTGGTGGCAAACGTATTGCACTGAGAGATGTTGCCATACTTTAAGCCCTGATTAAACCAACGCACTCGTTGGGCGGAACTACCGTGGGTGAAGGAATCCGGTACGACGTAACCCTTTGACTGGGCTTGCAGTGTATCGTCCCCAATTTGACTGGCGGCATTCAACGCTTCTTCAATATCACCCTGTTCAAGAATTTGTCGTGATCGCTCGGCGTGGTGTGCCCAGACACCAGCAAAACAGTCTGCCTGCAACTCTAACCGAACGGATAATTGATTGGCCTGGGCTGCACTGACCTGTTGCCGCATTGCCTGCACCTTGCCAGAAATACCCATTAAATTTTGCACATGGTGACCAACTTCATGGGCGATCACATATGCCTGTGCAAAATCGCCAGGTGCCTGATGTTTTGTCTTTAAATCGTTATAGAAGTTGAGATCGATGTAGACTTTGCGATCGCGCGGACAATAAAACGGCCCCATTGCCGATTGGGCATAGCCACAGGCAGATTCAACCGCCCCCGAAAACAGCACCAATCTCGGTTCCTGATACGTTCCACCCATCTGGCGAAACAGGGTATGCCAGGTGTCCTCCGTATCTGCCAGAACAACCGAAACAAAATCTTTTAAACGTTCGTCTTCGGGGGATGTTCTGGATGGGGCAGTAGCCGTGGTATCCCCGTTCGGGACACTTTGCCGCAATACTACAGATGGATCACCACCTAACAGGGCAACGACTGCAGCCAGTAACAGGGCCCCCAACCCTCCTCCAACCAGGGGAACAGAAACACCACTACCACGCCGATCTTCAACGTTATCGCTTCTTCGTCCGAACTCCCAACGCATTGACCCTATCCCCCCATGCGCTAAACCAATATAAGTGCCAGAATTTCATTCGATGAAGTAATTATTAGCGACTTTTGCGTGGGGAACCAGTCTCTGGAGTAATAGTTTTAAGTTTTAGCTTGTTTAACATAGTTAAGCTTACTTAACATAATTAACAGAAAGAACCAATTGAAGCGATGCCAAACTGGATACTACCGACCGTAGGCGCATTTATCTGCTGGGGTTTGTGGGGGTTCATCCCCAAAATTACGACACGCTACCTTGACCCTAAAAGTGCCATTGTTTACGAGGTAATGGGTGGTATCTTGTTGGCCGTAGTCACCCTGTTCTCCTTAAACTTTCAGCCGCAGGTCAACATTAAAGGTATTGCACTGGCTACCTGCACGGGGATGTTAGGCTTTCTGGGGGCCTTTTGCTTTTTGAATGCCGTTACGAGGGGGCCGGTGACACTGGTTGCTACCCTATCGGCACTTTACCCAATTCTGAGTGTTTTGTTGGCCAACCTGGTATTACATGAAACCGTGACTTTGAAGCAAGGTTTGGGCATTGCGTTGGCGATCGCGGCAATGGTACTGGTAGCCACGTGAGATAAATGGCAAGTATGGCAGTTGCATCGTTGCCTTACTAAAATTTGCCTTTACTAATTTTGGCTAAGAATCACACATTTAATCAACGTTCAACCTGTACGGGCGGGTTTAGCAGACCAATTTGCACCCAATAGTTGCCTTAAGAGCAAAACCCGCCCCTCCCAAATATCGAACTTATTTAATTCCCCTTACTAGGTTGATGTTTGCAACCTCTAATTAGCCAAAAACTGGACGGTTTCTACCCAGTCCAGCAGATGGTTGAGTTGCTCAAGGTTAACCAAGCCGTACTGCCAGAGCACAATGGGCAACAGGTTGACACTTTGATCAGGTAATTGGGGATGGAGGCGCTCTAACAACCGTTGGGCGATCGCAACCTCGGCCGCAGAAATGCCCATATCCTCTACCAGAAAGTGCATAAACCGATCACGAATAGTAGACTCCATAGCAATTGTTAGAAGCGATTACGCTAAATGTAACGGTTTTTGTAAATTTTTGCAACGTTTTCTCAGGATTGCCTGATGGGGATAACCCCCGCAACTGTCTCACTAATATATATGAACTACTCGCGATCGGTACTATATTTTTTGTGAAAGATCAGTGACAGTAAATTCCTTGAGAAAGTTGTAGATTCTTGCTGGTGGGATTTTGTATTTATATGACACTGAGTATCCTGGCTTTCAATCACCGCTAGACCAGACCGTAGGTTTGTTAGAGCAGTATTAAATCCCCACCGCTAGGCCAGACAACAATCTGCTAAAGTCGCTTGACTGCGTAAAAATACTCAACATACAATAATTGTGAAATATTAAAATTTTGTAATAAAACCCTGAGCTATTCTGAGAATGGTTTCCCTGGCTACGTAGGTCATGCTCACCGCCCTTTACAAGCCATCATATGACTCAAATTTTGGATTCTTTACCCTCTGACTATTCCGAGCCGATTTTATGTTGCTATGTCAATAGCACGAGCCGGATTCAGATTGCCCGAATTACTGATGTTCCCAATTGGTATTTTGAGCGCGTTGTTTTTCCAGGCCAGCGTCTTTTATTTGAAGCGCCAATTGAAGCCCATCTAGAAATTCACACATCCGCCATGGCTAGTTCAATCCTGGCGGACACCATTCCCTGTGAGAGGTTACGGTTGGTGAGCGAAGTTGCTACTCTCACTGAGTCATTGACTTAATCGTCCAGGTTATTGCTGCCATTATGCAGTTTGAATAAACCGTTCCCATCTTGCAGGTGTGGCAACGGTTTTTTAATGCGTAAAAAGTTCGTTCTGCTGGCAATTCGGCTGCCCAATGGGCGAGAGTCATCCTGCGGGCAGAAGAAATTTCTGAACCCATTCCCTTTTAATAAACACAAACTTGGTGCTAGATGGCTGCACCAAATCTCCCTACCGTTGGCTTGCTTTTTCCGGGGGGCGATAGCGGTGGGGTATCTAGTGTCGAAGCTTAGAGGGTCACATGACAATCTGGCTCAAGCACCTATCTATCTCAAAAGAGTTTCTCGGAAAATTTATTTGACAATTTATCTACGTGGGGAGGAGTAACTGTGAAGTACCGCTTTTTAGGGCAACGAGTCCTTTTGTCGGTCAGTCTGAGCCTGTCTGCGATTTTGTCTGGGCCGTTGGTAGCCAGGGCCGAAGTGGTTGATTCGGTGGCAATGCTGACTATAGCAACACCTGCAGAAGGGGTGACTGCTGACTTGCAACCTGCCGCGATCGCCCCTCCTACGATCGCTAAACAAGCATCCCCATCGAGGGCAGTATCCTTACCAGCGCCAGTTTCGCAGTTACCATCCACCAGTGCTGACAATGGTCCCAACCATGCTGCCGCTGAAACGACTGCCACTGAAATACCAGGTAGTTCTGACCGCCCTACCAGCAATCAGCCTGACACGGTGATTTCCCCGTCAGATAATGAAACGTCTGTAGTCGCACCAACCAACGTTGAACCTGTGCCCCTCCCTGGTAGTGCGGCAACATCAGCGACAGACTTAAAGCAAGTGCAGGCATCACCTGCAGACCCATCGACACCGGGACTGGAAGCACCTGCTGCACCAGATACTCCCATTGCAGCACCAGCCGGGACGGAAACTCGTTACCAGTTTAGTTATGTGGGCTTTGGTGTCAATTTAGGGGCGGGTGGTGATACGGGTCTTGGCGACATCAGTTTTGCGGCAGTGAGTAAATTTGCCTTTAGCCCTCACTTCTCGTTTCGCCCCTCTGTGCTGGTGTCTGATGATGTCTCGTTTTTGCTGCCCATTACCTATGATTTCGCTATTTCTGGCCCTGGTAGAATTGCTCCGTTTGTTGGGGCTGGGGCAAAATTTTCTACCGGTGAAGAAGACAATGTTGATCTGCTACTGACGGCTGGGATTGACTATCCCATCAATCCTCAGTTGGTTGCCACTGCCAGCGTGAACGTCGGGCCAGTTAATGACTTTGATATTGGTTTTATCTTGGGGCTAGCTTACATGTTCTCTACGAGAGTAGTGACGACACCGGTACTCTCGGTCAGCGAACTGGTTCCCCCTCAGCCACCCCGCCCCAATCCCAGTTACTTCGGTCTTGGGATTAATCTAGGTGCTGGTGGCGACAGTGGTTTGGGGAATATTAGTGCGGCCCTCTATAGCAAGATCGCTTTAAACTCCTACCTTTCATTCCGTCCAGCCCTGCTGATTACCAGTAACGTTTCGTTTTTGCTACCGATTACCTATGATTTTCCGGTCATTCGGCTATCGGAGTATTTGCGATTGGCTCCCTTCGCTGGTGTTGGTGCTTCTTTTTCAACGGGTGATGACAGCAATGTGGATATGCTGTTAACTGCTGGGGTCGATTTGCCTATTACATCCCGCTTAACTGCCACTGCCAGCGTGAACGTGGGGCCGTTTGATGAGTTTGATGTTGGTTTTATCTTGGGAGTTGCCTATACATTTGGCACGTTTGACCAGTAAGGCATGCGAGCGTAATACGGTGAAAACTAATGAAGGAGCAGAGATATTCCTTGCTCCTTCATGTTCAGCTTATTGAGTTCAACTTATTGAGGACTGACTTTACCGGTTACCTTTAGTTTGCCGTCTGGTTCAACTAACCAAACGTCATAACTACCCACGACATCACCATTGTCGTCAATATCGACGTTGCCGCTGGCTCCCTGGTAGTTGATGTCTTTCCCATCCCGAATCAATTTAAGCGCTTCACAGACATCGGTAACTTCTGTACCAGGAGCGTTGGCAACATCGCGAATTTTGCTCTTAATTGCTTCCCCAGTATTGGCTTTTGCCGCTTCTGCGGCTAAGGCTAATAGGGCTGCTGCATCCCAAGAATGGGGGACATAGGCACTAATCGGTCTACCTTTCTTTTCCTGCCAGAGTTTGCTGAGCGTATCGAGAGACTGCCCATTAGCACCGGGTACGGTTCCCATTGCTCCTGCCAGAATGAATTTACCATCAGCCGTTTTGCCTACCTGAATCGGGAAATCGGGCGAATAGACACCATCTGTAAGGAGAATTTGAACTCCCTTACTGCGCCCCTGCTCAAAGGCAGATTTGAGTAACAGGCTACCCGTTTCGGCATACAGTACCGCAG
>CAZGDE010000256.1:7522-10560 GCA_964524315.1 uncultured bacterium | reverse complement strand
CTTTACTTTCATGGACTGCTGAATGGTGGTCGTATCCTGAGTTACGCCCTGGTGGGGGCGGCGATCGGCGCAGTTGGCGCGGCCCTGGTTGCGAGTGGGCAGTTTGCCGGCATTGATAGTGTCCTCCGTCGTTGGCTCGCTATTAGTACCGGTACACTGCTAATCTGGCTGGGGCTTGCCCAGATTGCACCGGGCCTATTGCCCCATCTGCCATTTCTCCACCCATTGTTGCGGGGAACGCTACACCAACGACTCAATACGGTGATGGTCAAGTTGTCCCTGCTGTCTAACTGGTGGACACCTGCCCTCTTAGGTGCAATGTGGGGTTTAATTCCCTGTGGTTTCCTCTATGCGGCCCAAATTAAAGCAGCAGAAACAGGTAACTGGTGGCAGGGTACGATGACCATGCTGGCATTTGGTCTAGGTACCCTGCCGTCTATGTTGGGTATCGGGTTGTTCACATCCTTATTAAGTGCGGACAGACGTAGCCAACTGTTTCGGCTGGGTGGTTGGGTGACATTGCTCATGGGAATTCTGACCCTGTCCCGTACCGAGGCCATGGTTGATTACACCGGCCATGCCGCGCTCTTTTGTCTGATGATCACCCTGATCGCCCGTCCCATCAGCCGTTTTTGGCCCCAACCACTCCAGTATCGGCGGGTGATTGGTGTTAGCGCTTTTGTGCTGTCGGTGATGCACACGTTGCACATGGTAGATCATTCCTTCGGTTGGAACGGTCAAGCTCTGTCATTTATGCTGCCAACTCACCAGGTAGGTATTTGGCTGGGCATTGTCGCTTTACTAATGATGGTGCCTGCCGCCCTGACCAGTTCGGACTGGATGGTAAAACATCTGGGTAAAATCTGGCGGTTACTTCATCTCCTGTCGATACCGGCTCTGGTGTTAGCCGCTGCGCACACAATCCTGGTGGGCTCGAGTTATTTAGGTGGTCTGGCAGCAACCCCAACCCAAAAGATACTCTCCATTGGTTTAGGAGTAGTCGTTCTCGCCATTCTGCTCCTCCGTTCTCGCCTGGTTACACGTTAAACTCTGGTGAATCATCGGGGGATTGAAGAATACCAACCGCCCCGGAGCGACTCAACATGGCAAAATTTAGATATCTTAAAGAAACACCGTATCGCATCGTTACCTCATGACTGTCAGTCTCCCCACCTTGCCCAGCCAATACGACCCAACCACCGCAGAAGCCAAATGGCAGGAGGCTTGGGAAACCAGCGGCATATTTAAAGCTGATCCGAATCATCCTGGGGAACCCTACTGCATTGTCATTCCTCCCCCAAATGTGACGGGCAGTTTGCACATGGGGCATGCGTTCGAACATTCCCTTATCGATGTACTCATTCGCTACCATCGGATGATTGGGCGAAATACCCTCTGGCTACCGGGTACTGATCACGCCAGTATTGCCGTCAGTGCGCTGCTCGACAAGGAACTTCAGGCCCAGGGTAAAACTCGCTTTGACATTGGGCGGGAAACTTACCTGAAACGAGCCTGGCAGTGGAAAGAAGAGTCGGGCGGTACGATTGTGGGGCAATTGCGCCGGTTGGGGCTGTCGGTAGACTGGTCGCGTGAACGGTTCACGATGGATGCAGGCCTGACCGAGGCGGTGCTGGAAGCATTTACCAAACTGTATGAGGAAGGGTTGATCTATCGGGGTAATTACCTGGTGAACTGGTGCCCCGCTTCCCAATCAGCCGTGTCAGATCTGGAAGTGGAAAACCAGGAAGTGAACGGCCATCTGTGGCACTTCCGTTACCCGTTGACGGACGGTTCCGGTTATGTGGAAGTGGCAACCACTCGCCCCGAAACAATGTTGGGCGATACAGCGGTGGCGGTCAATCCCAATGACGATCGCTACACTTCCCTGGTTGGCAAAACCCTGACCCTGCCCATCATGAATCGGCAAATTCCCATCATTGCCGATGAGTATGTCGACTCCAGCTTCGGTACGGGGTGCGTTAAGGTAACACCCGCCCATGACCCGAATGACTTTGAGATGGGCAAACGCCACAATCTCCAGTTCATCAACATCATGAACAAGGATGGCACACTGAACGAAAACGCAGGTGACTTCCAGGATCAGGATCGCTTCGTCGCTCGGAAAAATGTTGTGGCCCGGTTGGAGACAGAGGGCTTCCTGGTCAGAGTTGAAGATTATAAACACACCGTACCTTACAGCGATCGCGGTAAAGTTCCCGTCGAACCACTCCTCTCAACCCAATGGTTCGTCAAAGTCGAGTCCCTGGCCAAACGAACGCTGGATTTTCTGGACAATCAGAACTCCCCTGTCTTTGTCCCCGAACGATGGACGAAGGTTTACCGCGACTGGCTGGTGAACCTGCGCGATTGGTGCATTTCTCGGCAACTCTGGTGGGGGCATCAAATTCCTGCCTGGTATGCAGTGAGCGAAACCAATGGCGAGATTACGGACACCACACC
The DNA here is from genome assembly GCA_964524315.1 of uncultured bacterium. Classification (GTDB taxonomy): domain Bacteria; phylum Cyanobacteriota; class Cyanobacteriia; order Leptolyngbyales; family Leptolyngbyaceae; genus CAZGDE01. The sequence continues at coordinate 8,100 of CAZGDE010000256.1, read as the reverse complement.
GTTTGTTGTTGCCCGGACTGAGACAGAAGCAAAGGCAAAGGCGATCGCCCAGTTCGGCGCAGACGTAAAACTAGAGCAAGACCCGGATGTGTTGGATACCTGGTTCTCCTCAGGTTTGTGGCCCTTCTCCACCTTGGGATGGCCCCAACAAACAGCCGACCTGGAACGCTACTATCCCACCACGACACTTGTCACCGGCTTTGACATCATTTTCTTCTGGGTTGCCCGCATGACCCTGATGGCCGGTCATTTCACGGGGCAAATGCCATTCCAGACCGTTTACATTCACGGTTTGGTGCGGGATGAAAACAACAAGAAAATGTCGAAGTCTGCGAACAACGGGATCGATCCCCTGCTGTTGATTAATAAATACGGTACTGATGCCCTTCGCTACACCCTCGTGCGTGAGGTTGCTGGTGCCGGACAGGATATTCGCCTGGAATACAATCGCAAGACGGATGAGTCCACCTCGGTAGAAGCCTCCCGTAACTTCACGAATAAGTTATGGAATGCGTCTCGCTTCGTTTTGATGAATCTGGGTGAAGGAGCCAGTTTTGCAACCTTACAAGCAGAATTGG
>CAZGDE010000256.1:0-7512 GCA_964524315.1 uncultured bacterium | reverse complement strand
CTCCTTTGATGCAGGTCAGAAAACCGCTCTGGAGCTAGCCGATCGCTGGATCCTGTCACGTTTCCATCAGGTTGCCCAGCAAACTCGTCACCACATCGACACCTTTGGGCTAGGTGAAGCAGCCAAAGGGCTGTACGAATTCATCTGGGGGGACTTCTGTGACTGGTATATTGAGCTGGTCAAGGCCCGCTTGCAAAGTGACAATGCGGCTTCCCGTCGTACCGTGCAACAGGTATTGGCATTTGTCTTGGAGGGAATTCTGAAACTGCTTCATCCCTTTATGCCACATATCACAGAGGAGATCTGGCAAACCCTCACCCAGGCTCAAGCAGGACAATATCTGGCAGCACAATCTTACCCCACACCCCATACTCAGCTGATCAATCCTGACCTGGAACAACAGTTTGATCGTCTGTTTGATGCCATCCGCACCATTCGCAACCTGCGGGCAGAAGCGGAGGTCAAACCAGGAGCCAAAATTCAGGTCATCTTACAGAGTGAGAGCGATCGCGAACGCCAAATGCTCACAGATGGAGAATCTTACATTCGGAACCTGGCACGTGTAGAAACTCTCACAATCACCGACACTGCTCCCACCGATACCAAAATGTTTGCCGGGGTAACGGGTACCATTCAAGTGTTACTCCCCCTGAGTGGGATTGTGGATGTCGATGCCTTACGTGGCAAGCTCACAAAAGACCTGGGTAAAATCGAAGCTGAGATCCAATCCATTGGTGGACGATTAAACAATCCTAACTTTGTAGCCAAAGCACCTGCGGAGGTTGTTGAAGGCGCACGGACAACCCTGGCAGAGGCCAGCAAGCAAGCTGATATTCTCCGGACTCGTCTTGCTAAACTATGAAGAAGTGTAGGGATACTGTAAGGTACACTATGTTCAAATTAATCCCTACGGAGAAAAGGTATACTGCTTTCGTATATCGCTTCTAAAACATACTGCTGGCAAATAATGAGCAAAATTGCTGAAGAATTGTCCATCCAAGATTAGGGTTGCGTACAGGCTGTAAAGTTATCAGAAAGGTGGTTTGTGCCCTCTTGATATAGCCGATCAGAGGGTTCTATGTTTATCTTTACAGACAATAATTAGAGAAACAGGGATGCTGTATCTGGCACAGGTACAAAAAAAAGGTTTTTTAGGGAAGGCAGGGCTGCACCTGCTTGCCCGTCAAAAGTCTGAAAATGCCTGGACGCTAGTTACAGACGAAGATCCAGTCATTTCATCGGAAGCTAACAATTTTGGCGAAGGCGTACTGGTGCTGGTGGAATTAACCAGTAATCGGCAAATTTTAACCGTCAAAGATGCGAAGGATTGGCTGCTGGATATTATTCAAAAATTCCTGATCAGCGGCATCACCCCGACATTTCTACAACAAGAAACGGAACGGGCCGAACAGTGGCGGCAATCATTAACCTTACAAAGTCAGGAACTTAACCGGCGAGCTTTAGAACTAGAAGCTCGCCGCGAACAGGTGCAGGCATTGGAGGAAAGTTTAAAGCGGGAAAAAAAAATGATCGAGACTTTGTCGGCCCAGACAAAAACGAAGACTAATCCAACAGGTTGACATCTATCTACTTTGTTTAGACCTCTTTAGACCTCTAATGTTTGGAGCTACAGCAAAGATGCAAGGTTTTCATCGCTAAAGCTGTTAACATCGCCAATATACAAAGCTGTCTTACGCAGCATTGCAAATCTCAGGATCCAGTATCGATCGGTATTCTATGCAGCACCCGGTACAGGAAATCTTGTTATCATCGGCAAATCAACTTTGGGCCTAACTGTCATGGTGCGTAATGCCCAGGTAAAGTTCGCCAACTTTAGGATCATTCAGTAAATCAGCACCGCGCCCCTCAAAGCGATCGCGCCCCGCCTCCAGAACATAGCCCCGATCGCTCATTTCCAATGCCTTACGAGCATTTTGCTCCACCAATACAATCGCGGTGCCAGTCCGGTTAATTTCCCGGATTTGGTCGAATACGTTGTTCACCAGGATAGGTGACAAAGCAGCCGATGGTTCGTCCAGGAGGAGGAGGGAAGGCTTCAACATTAATGCCTTACCCATTGCCAGCATTTGGCGTTCGCCACCAGAGAGAGTGCCAGCCCGTTGATGGCGGCGTTGGGCCAATTTGGGAAAGCGGGTGAAAATTTCATCTTTCAGCACTGGTAGGGCCGCATCCTGCAAAACAAATGCACCCATTTCTAGATTTTCTTCCACTGTTAATGAGCGGAAAACATTGGCGATCTGCGGCACGTAACACATTCCCCGCTGCACGATCTGGTCAGATTTAAGACCGGCGATCGCCTCTCCCTTAAAAACAATGCTGCCCTGATGCGGCGTCAGTAAGCCAAAAATAGTTTTTGCCAGTGTTGATTTACCCGCCCCATTCGGCCCAATCACCGCTACCAACTCACCGGGATAAATCTTGAAATTAACTCCCTGTAATATGTCCAGGTCTTTAACGTACCCGGCATAAACCGCTTGAACTTCCAGAATGGGAGAATCGGACATGGAACAATGGTTAGAGAGGGGAGTGGGGGCAGAAGTTGGGGGGATAGGACAGCAAAACTCGTCATCTTCCTATCTTTTGGTTCTATTGCGGTGTTCGTTGTAGATCGGGACGTTCTTCTGGAACGATCGCCCCTTCTACAGGGCAAACTTGCAGACAAATTCCACAATCGATACAGGTTGCAAAGTCAATCCAGTACCAATCTGTGCCTTTCATATTCTTTCCCGGACCAGGATGAATACAGGCAACCGGACAGGCATCAACACAGTCAGCAATGCCTTCGCACGTATTAGTAACAATCGAATGGGCCACAGTAGTTTCTCTTCAGGAAGGGCATTGTCATTTGTCATCTGGCATTGGCCAGTTGGCTCGTACCCAACGTCCAATGCTAACAATTAATCACTTTATTACGATTGGTTAACCGTTTCAATCACAGGCTCACCACCAGCCTTAATCCAAACAATTTGGGGAATGCGGCGGTGACGAGCGTAGTCATGGATTTCAGCCACAGTCCGTCCTCCCAGATCCAGTTCTACCCGCAGGTTGCTATCTGCCTGTCGCAACTGTTGGGCGTAGGACAATGCTGTGGCATAGGTTTGTCCCCCACCATCCGCCACCACCAGGCAATGACTGTTTGCGGTTTGCTGGGGAAGTTGCCCCGTCGGTAATAGGGCCTGATGCAACTGCTCAATTTGCAAGGCAAACCCAATCCCAGGATAAGACTGCCCCTGCGGATGGTATAAGCCCAGCAATTGGTCATACCGTCCTCCCTGCCCCAGCACTTGAAAGCCGTTTTCCTGATGGCTAATGACTTCAAATACAATGCCCGTATAGTAGTCAATGGTTTGAATCAAACTGAGGTCAAGAATCAGCGCATCAGGTGCGGCCAGGGCAGAGTCAGGCGTAGTTTGCAGCAGATCGATCAATGCTTTCAGGTTATCAAGCGCCCGTTGTTGATAGGCATCCAGTTTTAGCGTTGCAACCCGTTGTAGAACATCTGTGGGCCGCCCTCGCAGATCAAATAACATCAATGCCTGCTCCCGTTGGGCAGAAGACAATGGCAGGTTCTCCAGGGCCAGTCGATCCAGATGGGCGATCGCGCGTCTTACCTGATCCCGAATCCCCAAAGGGAAGGATGCCAGGAGCGATCGCGTCAGCCCCGCTTCACCTAAAACCAGCGTCCACTGTTGGAGGCCCAGATTCTTCAAAGCATCTGCCAGCAAGAACAAAATTTCCGCGTCGGCCAGTAAACCTGCGGCTCCCAACAGTTCAACACCCGCCTGATAAAACTCCTGCTGATGGCTGTAGCTGGTTTCCTGCGATCGCCGAAAAACATTTGCGTTGTAATACAGCCGTAATGGTAAGGTTGCCCCTGGCATACGGGTCACCGCAGCCCGGGCGATCGATGCAGTTAACTCTGGACGTAGACCCAGTTCTTCATCTTCCACTTCCTGAAGCTTGACCACAGTCGAACGTTGAATCGCCCCACCAGCCATCAAGGTATCCATCCGTTCCAGCGTAGAAGTAATGATTCGGTGGTAGTTCCAACGGTGAAACACCTGTTGAATGCGATCTTCAATCCATCGTTTCTGGGCAACATCCAGGGGCAATAAATCTCTTGCTCCTGTAGGCGACTGATAAACCATTACTTTTTCTTCCCAAACAGACCAAATAAACCGCCCCCCTCTGGTTTATCGTTCGGTTTACCTTTGGGTTGGGTTTTAGCAGGTGCCTTGGCATCTTTGCCAGCAGGTTTACCAGGACTAGCCTGTGCCTGCGCCTGCTCCAACATTTGCTTGCCCTGCTGTGCCATTTCGTTCTCAGGATCAATTTCCAGGGCTTTGTTGAAATGGATTTTCGCCATCGTTGCCTGCTTCTGGCGGTAATACACCATGCCTAACAAACTGTGACAGCGACTGTGTTTCGGATCGGCCTGGATCCCCTCGCGCAATTCCAGAATTGCCTGAGCATAGTTATTCCGCGCAAAATGATCCTCAGCGCGACGATAGTACTGGTCAGCCGGGGATACTTTCGGCGGCGGTTCAACCGGAGTCCGTGCTGCTGTGCCTGATGTCGCTGTAGCAGATCGGGCCTGGGCAGTTGCGACCGGGCGAGCCGGCATTCTAGCAGGTTCACCGCTTCTCTCCCGATTCATTAGATAGGCCAGATTTAACTCGCTAATTTGCGAGGTCAGCTCAATCGTTTGATCCAGGTGGTCATATTGCCGTTCCGCCAGATCCTTCAACGCATTGACATAAAAATGCTCAGCATTACCAGAAGTGATCAACTGCTTGGCCAAACTGCTATGTAATTCGACTGGCGGTTGCAAGCGTAGACCTTTCTGCCCCTGAAGTTTGAGCAAAAGCCCGTATTCAGTCCGATCTTTGTCCTGGGATAACTTTTCCCAAGCAGGGTTTACCAGTTTCGACAAAAACTGACTGGCACGCTGTTTGTCTTCCTCACTCTCTGAACCACAACTGTCAGGGTGTAAGCGACGCGCAATCTTAAGGTAACGTTTGCGAATGTCTTTGACATCCGCTTCAACTGAGACACCCAGGATTGCATGGTAATCCGTGAAGTCTAAAAGAAAAAGCCCTCGCTCGATTTTAAAGGACATGGTGCTGTCTGTTTACGTGCCAACGAATTCCTTCTAGTGTAATACTGCTGAAGCAAGCTGACGTTAGCATAACCTACTAAAGTTGCAAGATTGGGTAGCAAAGAACCGCATACCAACTCCCTCATGCCCAACTGGCTAGTGAGGGAACCTGTTGTAAGGCGCGGCTAAGACTGGTATGGAGATGACCATTAGTGGCCAAAATCCGCCCTGAGTTAAGCTGAAACGGGCTTTCATCATAGGCAGTCACTTTGCCACCCGCTTCTTCCACCAGCACAATACCGGCGACCACATCCCAGGGAGATAACCCCCGTTCCCAGTAACCATCTAGTCTGCCACAGGCAACATGGGCCAAGTCAAGCGAGGCTGACCCGCTGCGCCGAACGCCCTGGGTCAGATGAGTCAGATGGCAAAACTCGGCATAGTTGTTGTCCTTTGTCTGGTGGCGATCGTAGGCAAACCCGCTTACCAACAAACTTTTGGCCAAATCGGCTGTATCAGAAACCCGCATGGGGCGTCGATCGCGGGTTGCACCCAAGCCTTTGGCAGCCTGAAACAACTCCTGACGAGACGGGTCAAAAACCACCCCAACGTGCGGCACCCCTTCAATTAGCAAACCGATGGATACCGCATAGCAAGGATATTGGTGGGCATAGTTCGTTGTACCGTCGAGGGGATCAACCGCCCAAAGGTAGGTAGCCGATGCATCGCCCGACTGGCCCGATTCTTCCGCCAAAATCGCATGGGTCGGCAAATGCCGTCGCAGCACCGCGAGAATTTCTTTTTCGGCGGCTTTATCTGCCTCGGTCACCAGATCACCCGGTCGTCCTTTTTCCGCAATGGCCGCCAATCCTAAAAATGATTGCAAAACTGCGCCCCCTGCCAGAGCCGCAACCGTAGCAACCTCCAAAAAGGTTTGCAGGTCTTCAGTTGAATGTCCCATTTGCGTATCTCTTAATCCTCATCCAACGGCAGCCCGCGCTTGATCCGACCTTTACCAAAGTAGCGGCCAAACTGCAGCTCATAAACCTCATCTTCATCCTGGGTTTCCACTTTCAGGTTCGAACGGGGATAACTGACACAGAGCAAAGCATAGCCCCGTTTACGTAAGGCAGGTGATAACCCCATTGCCTCTGGTTGGTCAATTTCACCAGAAATGATTCGCACTGCGCAGGAAGTGCAGGCTCCATTACGGCAAGAAAAGGGGAGTTCTACACCCTGGTTTTCGGCACTATGCAGGATGTAACGGTCTTCAGGCACCTGCACGGTGTAGAGCGTGTCAGTGCGGCGATCGCGAATTTCAACAGTGTAGGAACGAGTCATGCATCAAAATCTTAGTTTTCTATACCAGTTAGTAACCGGCTTCTGCTACTATAATTCTTCTGTGGCTCGGGCTACAGTACAAGCCCCAAAGTTACTAACTTTCGTGCTGGGTTCTCAAAAAGAAGAGCATTAGTAGCAAAGTTATGAACAAATTGGAGCAAAAAACTGTCAAAGCGGGTTCACTTTGTCTTAAACTAAACAATGTCCGTTGGCAACGGAACTCCCCTGGAGAGATGGCCGAGTGGTTGAAGGCGCAGCACTGGAAATGCTGTTTAGGGGTAACTCTAACGAGGGTTCGAATCCCTCTCTCTCCGTTACCAGGCTATGATTCTAAGTTGTGTCGGCTGACTAGAGATATGTCTGTTTGACTTATAGCTAACCTCTGATCAAGAAATGCCCTTACCCAGGGATAGCTCAACTCAGAATCAGGGAAACATCACTGGCGTTTCGGTATAAATGGGCCTAACAAAACGTCCCCTAACATCTATCCGATGTTAGGGGACGTTTTGTTACCAGACCAATAGCTGATTTATGGGCGTCCATTAGGAGCAGGTTTAGGGGCTGGGGGAGCAGTTTTCATACGTTCAAAGCTCAATGCCCCAACCCCAAGGGTGACCAGCACAATACCCAACCATTGCCACCACTGCAAATTACTACCAATGAATAATAATGCCAGAATCGCCGTCATGGCAGGGCCACTAGAGGCAATGATGGATGCACGGGCAGCCCCCATGAATTTAACCCCAAAGTTATTCGTCAGATAACCAATCAGAGTCAGGGTACCCAGGAGGATGCCACCTGCCAGAAAGCCGGCAGGTTTCGCTACATGCACACCCAGGTTAAGGGGCAGGATGAGAATAACGCTAGTTAAGACAAAAATCGTGGAAAACTGGATCAGAGTGACTGGGATGGGGTGGAGTTTCTTAAACCCAATCTGCATAAAGATAAGAAATAGGGCAAAGGCCACCCCCGCACCCACTGCAGTCATCACGCCCGTTAAAGGCATATCTTTAAGGGGGCCAAAGCTAGTTAGCGCAACACCTGTGATAATC
>CAZGDE010000255.1:0-10573 GCA_964524315.1 uncultured bacterium | reverse complement strand
CAGATGAGACTGACCCAATATCAACCCTTCCAATACTTTTCTGCACCACTAAGTTGATGCTGCTATCGACTGTGGTGCCGTCAATAAAGGCGGGGCTTGGTTGAATGGCAACTTAGCTGGGAAGGACTTCAAAGTTCAGGGTAAGGATAAGCTCAGAACAGAGCTGGCTGAGAATCCTGATATGATTGAAGACCTTAAGCGCAAAGTTGCAGAGCTTAGGACTGCTAGTAAAGCAGCTTAATCGTGTTCAGTCGAAGGGGGAGCTAGCTCCCCCTTTTCACAGAACCTCCTGATACGTTTGGAAGCCCACTCTCTTTAGAGGTGGGAGGAAAAACGAACGAGCGGCTTTAGCCGCCTTCCTCTTCATGAGTGATACAATTGTTCCATGAAGCAGACTCTCACCGTTGTTTGCAAGCTGCAACCCACTCCTGTACAAGCCGTCAAACTGAACGATTTGTTGAAGGCGTTTGCGGCTGCCTGCAACTATGCCAATGAACAGGTCAAGCCAGGAATTACCAGCAAAACCACGATTCAAGGCATAGCTTATCAGAACATTCGCGCCCGGTTTGGGCTGAGTGCAAACCAGGTAGTCAGAGTCTGTGCCCGAGTTGGAGCGAACCGAAAAACGGCAAAGACGAAAGGTAAACCCGTTCAAAAGTTTGCTCCAACCTCTGCCGATTACGATGCGCGGATCTTTGATTTTCGGGAGAAGGATAGAACTGTCAGCTTGACACTATTGGGCGGCAGGGAGCATATCCCAGTCGTTCTTGCTAATTATCAAGCTGGCAAGTTGAAGGAGCGTAAACCGACTTCTGCCCAACTGTGCAAGCACAGGGATGGGCTGTTCTATATCCATATCCAGTTGACCAGTGAAGCCCCAAAACCGATTAAGTCTAAGCGGGTGATTGGGGTTGATTTCGGTCGGCGTGATCTTGCTCGAACATCGACAGGTCAGGCATGGGATGGGAAGCAGATCCAGCAAGTAAGAGATAAGTTTTCCAGGGTGAGGGCATCGCTCCAAAGCAAAGCCTCGAAAGGCACAAGATCCACCCGCCGCAGGGTGAGGCAGATCTTGAAACGGCTGTCGGGCAGAGAGCGACGTTATCAAACCTGGTTGAACCATAACATCAGCATCGCTATTGTTCAATTGGCTCTCAAACTGAATGCCACCATTGCCATTGAGGACTTGACTGGAATTCGGGAGCGAACCAATCAACAACCCAGAACCAAGACGGAACGTAGACGCTCGAACAGTTGGGCGTTTTATCAGTTGCGCTCGTTTCTTGCCTACAAAACGGTTCGCTCTGGCGTTGAACAGGTGGTCATTCCCCCTGCCTACACCTCGCAAACGTGCCACAAGTGCCTGCACATCGGATTGAGAACCGATAAGCAGTTTAAGTGCAGTAACGAGCCGTGTGGTTGGCATGGTGATGCCGATGATAACGGGGCGAAAATGATTGAACTTTGGGGCGTTTCTGTAAGCACGCCTGGAGGCTCGAAGTTTCTTAGTTGTTCGCTCAACTACGATTCTTCAGGGCTACTACAAAACACTTGGTCTGTCGGTGGGAGCGAAAGCCCCCGCACTTCAGTCGGGGGTTAGCTTACTATGGATAAAGCATTAATCTTAGAAGTAGAGAAAGTCAGCAAAGCCATTTTTCAGAAAGATCGCTATTTTCAAAATAGAAATTGGCAACTAACTTACACGTTGGATACGGTTAACAGAGAAGTTGGGCTTTTACACCTAACGGTAGGGGCGATCACAAAGTCCATGATGACACAGCAGACTGCCAGATTAGTTCATTTGGTGGCAACTAATTATTTGATTAAAGATGGAGAACCTATCCAAGAACTCTTTGAAGGGTTTATTTGGTTTAAGTATCGGTATCCCTTCAAACTGGAAACGTTTACGACAGCTCATGAAGTAATTGAGCAATGTGAAATCGTTTCAGATTGGTTGTCAAAAACATTTCCAGAAATGTCGGAATCAGAAATCGAGTTTCTCGCAAGCTCAAACATATTCTGATACAATTGAATCATTATTAAAACTATTATTTTTAAGCATGGCTAGAAGAGTTAATTACCGCAATATGTCTATTGCGGATCTTACGAAGACGATTGAAACTCTAACCGCAGAATTAGGTAGAGCAATTGAAGCTTTGAGTATTGCAGACGCAGCAAAAGCTACTGCAATTCAAACCCTATCTTCACTGGGCTTGACTCTCAATACGCAACGAATTGCGCCCAACACCTACGTCGGGCTACCTCCCTCTAACATTCCCACCAGCTATCAACCATCTACGCCTCAGCTTCCTGCTGGCATTTCGGCTGCTGACTTCGATGATATGGAAGTCTATGTCCGCCCAATGGAACCTGGTGAAGTGGTAACTTCTGCAATTCCAGGGATGGATGTTGCTCCTCTAGCAGCGCCTGGGGAAGCAGTAACGTTCACTAATGATGCTGACGAAATTCAACGGCAGATTCAGGCGCGTTTAGAGCAACTAGACCCTGAACTCTGATCCCAAACTTAATTGATGCCCAAAGTCTCAAATCGAAAGAACACACAAATCAATATTATGGCTCAACAAGCAACTAACGTTATTTCCTTAGCTGGCAAACCTCAACGTGGTCAACTGATTGCTTTCCTGCGTTCCACTGGTCGCTCGTTTATCGGCAAGGTTATTAGCTCTGGTTCCGCTAAGATTGGCATCGAAGCCATCGGCTTGAAGCAGAATACGTCCATCGAAGCTGGTCAGCCCCTTTACGAAGTTACCTTGCTGGTTACTGAAGACGTGCTGCGCCAACTGAATGTGGAAATCCCCACTGCTGCGATCGCGGAAGAGCCAACTGTTGAAACCGTCGAAGCTGCACCTGAAGTTGAACAACCTCTGGCTGCTTAATTAACTCAAGTTTCAACGACTTACTAACTGATGCAGGGGAGGGCAATTGCCCTCCCTTTTTTGTATGTCTAAAAACTATTTCCGCATGTTAGGCAGCATCCTTCTGATTGTTGGATACGCTGTCATGCTCAATGTCTCCATGTTTTGGGGACTAGTTATTCAAATTGCGGGTCAGTGTTGCGCTACCCCATTCTTCATTAAAAGCAAGATGTGGGACGTGGTGATTACTACCGCAATATTTTTCACGTTAAACATGAACGCTATCTTCAGGCAATTTCATTAGTGCCTGATTAACAACTGAATACCTCTTGATTTATGGAAACTATGAACCCAAAACAAATAAATGGCCTTAAATACAGTCCCAGTTACGCCTGCCAAAGTAGTTGAATGCCTCAGTACTCTGTACAAGCTGCGTATGCCCTGCATGTTGCATGGCTCCCCCGGTATTGGCAAAACTACCATTGTCAATCAGTTTGCTCAAGCAAACGGCATGGAGGTCAGAACTCAAATTCTCGCTCAAATTGAGCCCTCTGACATACGTGGTATTCCTACCATTCACGATGAGAGCAGGACAGTTATTTGGTACACGCCAAACTTCTTACCTCCTAGCGATAGCACCAGCAAAGGGATTATCTTCTTTGATGAATTGTCTAATGCGCGACCTGAAATTCAGGTTGTTGCCTATCAATTACTGCTGGAGCGGCGCATTGGTACCGAGTACACCCTACCTGATGACTGGTGGGTAGTGGCGGCAGGTAACGGCTTAGAAGATGGCTGCAACGTTTATGAAATGAGCTCAGCTCTAGCCGATCGCATGGTTCACTTCAATGTCACTGCTGACCCTGAGCAATGGGTGGGGTGGGCCTTGAACGAGGGTAACATTGCCCCTGAAGTCATCACCTTCATTAAGGTGAAACCTGATTTCTTAGTTGACGGACCGATGAATCTGGGTGTCGAGGACACCATTAAGCCTACTCCACGTTCTTGGGAGAAGGTTTCGGATGTCTTGAAGATTGAGAAAAACCAGCAAGTGCTGGATATTATCATTTCTGGAATCCTGGGTCGGGCTGCAACCGCTGAGTTCTTCCAAGTGATTGAAGAGCTGAAGCTTCTGCCGCCGATTGAAGACTTCTTCAATGCACCTGATGACGTTGCGATCGTCAACCTGCTCAAGCCCCTCAATACAATTGCCAGTCTGTATGGGTTGTGTTACTCCATTGTTGGTTATGCCAATGATCTGGACAAGTTTGTTCAGGCAACTGGCGTGTTTAACCTGCTGGTGACAATCACAGATGCTTTGCCTCGTGCAGAGATCCAAACCTTGGGTATGGAGCTGCTGATGACCAAAGTTATCAAATCGGGTCGGCAAATGGATTACATGAAGTCACCTGAATTCAAGGCTTACAGCAAGAAGCTGAAGAAAGTGACCAGCGTGGTTACGTCTAAGTAAAGCGTCACAGCGGCCAGCAAGTCTCACAGATAATTAGGGAGGGCATTCCCCTCCCAAAAAGTAAGAGGGACTATGAGCAAAAAGTTTAACGTAGGCGATAAAGTAAACACACCTTACAACGGTAAAGGGGTAGTTGTAGAGACTGCCAATAATGGTAACGAGTGTAAGGTGAAACTTTTAGCAATTGATAGTTGTACATGGCTTAGTAGTTCATGTCTATCTAAATGCTGGTGGTAGTTATTCCCTACGTCTATTAACAAACATCAATCTGTTGGATTGATTGACTATCAGGAGGGGCGATCGCCCCTCCTCTACTCTTTTAAAGGGGTATATGGATCAAGCATTAAAAAAACAGAGAGAGGCAGACCTTTCCTCTCTCAAAGACTTTCTAATCACGAAGTCTACATCGTTCACCAGCATTCTTCTTTACTGCCCTAGCTATGTGGTGGATGAAGATACTGTGGCGTACACAGACGGCATCAGCTTGTATTTCGGCAATGAGTTCTTCACCAAGGGTTATACCCAGGTGGAGCGGATCAGCATCATTGTCCACGAGGTTCTGCATGTGGCGTTGTGTCACATCATCAGAGCCAAGAAAATGAATGCTAATCCCCTGCTGTGGAATTACGCGGCAGACGCAGTTATTAACTATTCCATCTCGCAGATGCCTTTTCTAGGCTTGCCTAAAGACCATGTGAGTCTGGAGAGCTTAGTCGATAAGGAAATGCTGGCTAAGGTTCCTCATGCTCAGTGGAGTAGTGAGATGGTCTACCACTACCTGATCGCCAAAATCAAGGATCAGCAACAGCAATGTTCTGGCAATGGTGACGGCGAAGGGGAAGACGGCAGCGATAGTAAGAATGGCTCTGGTAAGGGCAAAGGTAAAGGGAATCAGCAACAGAAGGGCGGCGGTAGCGGTATCGCTATCCCTGATGGCTGGACTTCTGACCTGAAACCAACTCAGGGCTCTCATTCAGGAAATGAAGGTAAGCAATTACCCGATCACCTGAAGGGCGAGGCAGGACATGATGATGAAACTCGTGCAGGGATCTGGGCTAAACGTTTAGAACGAGCTCAAGCTGGGGATAGTCCTGCGGGTCTGTTCCGTAACTTAAGCGCGGAATTCCCCAAGGTAAAAACACCTTGGCAAAAGTATTTTCGTCGCTATATGATAACCCCTCTACTACCCAAGACTGAGGTTAATTATAGTCGCCCATCTCGGCGTTGCATTTCCACCAGGTCTAAAATCTTTGAACCTGGTAACAAGAAAAAGAGCGGCGTAGCTCGCGCTGGTATCGTTGTTGATACTTCAGGGTCTATTAATGACCAACTCCTAATGCAGTTCGCTGCAGAAGTTGCCGCAATTCAGAAGACCACGGGTGCAGAGATTGTTCTCATTTACGCTGACGCAGCTGTAGCCGCAACCTACGTTGTCAAGAATGATGGTAAGTCATTCATCGACAAAATCAAGGAAGGCAAATGTAAGGCGGCAGGCGGCGGGGGTACTGACTTCAGACCAGCTTTGAAAGAGCTGGAAGAGAAGCACGGGGTCAGCGTGGCTGTTTATCTGACAGACATGTATGGCGCATTCCCTGAGAAAGCTCCCAAGGGGTTTGAAGTGATTTGGGCCAGTATTAGTCCCAATGAAAAAGCACCTTTTGGCAAGACGGTTTACTTAGAGTAGCGACCTATGGGGTTGGATAATCCAACCCCTAAATCAAACATGAAATTTGAAGAGCTCAATAAACTAATTTACGATCTGGCCTATTGGTTGGGTTACAAGGTGTGGCAGCGATTCCCTGATGCAAGAACTGTTAGAGTTTCTTTTAGCTTGAGATTAGGCGATCAATCCTATCTCTCAGTCCACATTCGTATGGATGGGGAATATCTGGATTTCAATTCGCTGCTGCTAAAAGAGATAGAAGGATACCTTCCTATCCCAGGTCTCACTCACTATACCCAGCTCACCAACAAGAATTGTTCCATTGATCAACCAACAGCCCATCAGATGATGGCAGCTGAGCTTGAGTTCCAAGAGTGGTTAGATGAACAGAGAAAGAAAAAAGCTGATCAGGCAGCTAACTGAGCATATCTGCAATCTCAATCCTGAATGCTTTGAAGGCGCTTCGCAGATGCAGGTTAAGTATGTGTCCCGATATGCGCCCAAGAATCCAGATACAACCAGACCTGTTATGTTACTGAAACTGCAGGGGTATGGAGGTTTGGCGCGGCAGGCAACTGAGATTGTCTCCTACATTGAGGCATCTCCTCAACAGACTACGATCGCCAACCTGGTCTTTGATCGCCTGTATATGGTAGAAGACTTTGAACCGTTTACCAGGTTCAGAGTTGATTTTGTTTATCCAACTGAGTACAAGTATTGGATTCTCGTTAATCGGCGGGATTCAGCCCATGAGATTCTGAATGCTCAATTAGAGCTGGATAAGTGGTTGAAGAAGAATACCAAGTTGGAGGCTACTAGACGAGAGGTCTTAGTTTATGGATGAGAAATTACAAACCTTGCTTAGTTGGCTTTGCCAGTTGGAGCTAGATTTCTCCAAACGCAAAACGCGAAAATTGACTTGTGTAGTTACTGGGACAGGCTTATGCAAGCTTGTCGAAGAGGTTCCAGGCAGAGGTCAGTTTGCGGCACTCTGCTCCAGTCAGCATGCCCTTAATGTTTCTAGTACAGCCTTATACGTACTTTATTTATTAAATGCAAATTTTAAGAAAGAGTTTGTACCACACCCTGTTCTGAACACTAGCAAAGAACTGAAGTGCTGGATCGAGGTCTCTGAACCTTCAGCTCATGAATTGATGGAGGCCCACTTAGGATTACAAAACTGGTTAAATGAACGCAACTCTAGAATTAAGCTCAACACAGATGAGCTTGGAAGATGCTCTTAAAATGATCTGTTTGACGGAGCCAGATTTCCTGGCAAAGAATGCAACCTGGATGAAAGGGATGGCTCCCAGGGAGTCTATCAAAGTTACTTTAATTGCTGATGAGATTGTTTCCCCTGGCTCCCTACGAGTGGTAGATGAAGTGCAGGGTTTACATCGCCTAATTCACTCAACGAGAGTGCATAAATTAGTGAACATGCTTTATCCCAACGTCATTAAAAGCGGTGACTTTGGTCGTTCGCAAGGAAGGGATCGCAGCTGTGTCTACAAGGGCGATAGCATTGAACTCAAACCTCCCACAGCCCATGAACAGATGGAACTCCTGGTACGACTCCAGGAGTGGTTAGAGCAGTGTGGTGCCGATGAATCGCTGATGGCAGTCTGAGGTCGATATGACGAAACCGTTTCCTGTTGTACAGGATGAGCCAGAACTGGCAGAACTCAACCAGCTAACCCAATATGCTGTCTGGACCCATGGTCTTTTTGAGGGATATGAACCCTTAGAGAAAGAAACTGGGGATAAACTGGTAAAGCTGAAAGTCCGCTACCTGGTGCTCGATTCAGCTAGCAGAGTACTCTGGATGAATATTGTTAGTGGGGGTAAGTACAATGAAGACCTCCAATTCATTGCTAACAACCCCAGTCTGCACAAGCTAGCCACGATCTTCTGTGATCCTATGCCAGCCAGCCCTTATGGGTATTTGCCTCACACTGCCTATCACATGGGAGTGGAGCACTTAGGTGCAGGATTGTCTAACCCTTTATTTGGGCAGATAATTAACGCTACGTTTGTGGTTCCGCGTCCTACAGCGCATGAGATTCTAGGGGCACAAGCGGCCCTGTTAGAGTACCTCACTCCAAAGGTGGGGGAGGAAGTAGCAACTGAGCTTGTCTCACCTTAATCAACCGGGGATGCGGTCAAATAGAAATGGCACATCCCCGATAAGATCCCAATGTTAGATAACCAAGAAGCCCAAAAACTTGCCCAATTAATTAGCTGGGCGCATCCTGAATGGTTCACTGATGAAACTATTCGGGTAGCGTTCGCACTACTGAATACATGCACCTTAGAAGAGTTTCAGAATGAAGAAGGTTCCTCTCTGGTGCATTTACAAAGAAGCTTTTTAGGTTTAGTGCTGATTAAGCATGCCACCAAACCTACGTTCTGCCATAAGGTTGATCGCATTTGTGAGCCTGAGAAGCTCAGACCCTTTAAGGAACACCTTAGATATAACTTTTTAAATCCCATTTTAAGCAGGAGACCGGATCAGCCCTTACCTTTCATCTGGTTCAGAATCTCCCCAACTGAGTACACCGTATCTCGACCGACTGCTCATCAATCAATGCAGGCCGAGATAGAACTAGATAATTGGATAGAACAATTGCATGGAGATCGACCCATTTAGATTTGCTGAAGTATTAGTGCAAGCAAATCCAAAAGTCTTTCAAGGAAAGGCAGAAGTAGGCCTGCGATACAAGCTTTATTCTCTGAATCCACCTCTTTTTACTGGACAGTACAGCGTAGCGAGTCTAGGGCTACGGATTGTCACTGACTACTTTGTAGAGGAACAGCGAGAGCTCATTTCGTATCTTGAACTTACCCAACTATTTAAGAAAATCCAGACCCTCTTCCCAGAGTCGTTTTTAGATCATCCTCTTTGGCAATATGTCGGCAGGGATCGAATCGACGATGAACGTTGTGAACATGAGTATTATCATGACCAGATTCAGCTGGTTGATTACCCATCTGCTCATGAAACCTTACAAGCTCAGCTAGAGCTAGAACAAATTTTTGCATTAATTAAATAGGTGAATTATGGCTGATATGCTGCACCACAGTATGTCCTCTGCTGCTTACTTTAAAGCGCAGCCCAAGGAGGACTACTTTCCTGTGCATGAATTCTTAGATAGCTCTAAATACTTCATTGGTGATTGGCGACACCGATCGCTACTACATGGAACGCATGGGATCTACTGGTGCTATAAGTTTATGTTTGGCGCTTCTCTGCGCGTTGGTGACAAAGACGTACCAGTGAAAGATGTGGCGATGCGTCACATTGTCGAAGACATGAATGCCGTGCTTACTCCCGCCCAATGGTTTAGGGAATTAAAGCTGGAAGTTTTGAGAGAATGGCTGGCGGATACAGGAATTACCTGGAATCCTCTGGACACCTTGGAACAGGCAAAGCGATCGCAGGATAAGTTTGGTGGAGAGGTAGAAGATTATCTACGAATCCACCAGTTTTTAGACAGCCCTAGCCTGTGGCTCAAGGCAGAGAAGCAACTTGTGCTGACCCACAGTAACTTTGGCGTGTTTCTGTGTGATCAGATATTTGGACATACTTTCCATCGCCGCTCTGACAGAGAACTAATGCTGACGGCGAATATTGCTAGAGAGCATCTGGAAGCGGAACTTGGGACCGTAATTGATGTGCAAAACATGTTGAATCTGATGCCGCTTAGGACCTGGCAAAACGGTTTGAAGCCAGCCCAAGTCCAACGGATTCAGCAACTCACTTTAGAAGAAACTGAATGACAACAGAAACTGAATTTGAGTTCGTAATTGAACCTTACGATTCAATGTCTCACTTGAGAATTGATCGCACCCCTAAGGAACTACAGGTAGGAGAGCATACCGTTCATTACCGAGTGGCTGAGTCAACCCTCTTTTTTATCTTTGAAGGTAGGGAAGGGATTTACGCTCTCCCCAAGGTTATCAAGAAGAATGAGCGATCGCTGGATAAAAAGCTGTCCGCAGCAATTGAAGAAGGGAAGTTTTGTCGCTATATCTGTAAGAACTATGGCGAGCATGATGACCAGTTCTTGATCGCCTTGTATCCCAATGGGGACGGTGCTTATGCTGATGGTCCTTACGGTCCCATCTTCGACTGCCCTGAGGAGTTTAGCTGGGCTTCCGTTCTGGAAGAGCACCAGGATATTCAGCTAAGTGCAGACCCCCTGCAAGCTGACTTCCTCAGTATGAGCGAAGAACGTCTGGTAGAGCTACTGCAAGAAATTGAACCCCTCATGTTTGAGGAGATGGAGGACCCGTTTTTCGATCCATCTGATGAGGAACCCCTAAACTTCACTTCTGGCTCTGAAGAGGAACTGGAGCGTATCACCAAAGTTATCTGCTTCACGGAATCAGGCTTGTTTGACAAGCCTATTCGCTGGGGTGGAACTCTCACTATTCGGTATTCTGCGGCGGGTGATGATGGTGACCGAGCGGCCCTGCACCGGGCCGAAGATCGCCGCCAGCGCCAGCAGGATCAGCACCGCGGCCGCCGCGCCGGTGAAGGCCAGCGCGAACAGGATCACCGCG
>CAZGDE010000254.1:0-10589 GCA_964524315.1 uncultured bacterium | reverse complement strand
GAGCGCCAGATTTCTCCGGCCGGAATCCCCCACCTCCCCCCCCCCCCCCCCAGACGGTTGACCACAAATGCCGGAAAAAAATGCAGGGCAAAATCTGGCCCAAACGATTTGACTGGAATAATGCCTGTAAAGAAATAAACAATGGGACAGGCAATAAAGATCAATGTGGCAAACCCGGAAAAGTAACTGTACATGGTCTGAAAGTATTGCAACCGCTGCCAGAAACTCAGACCGGGTTTAGTCAAGGGATTTTCGCGGGTCAAAACCTGAATGGTGCCCTGCGCCCAGCGTAACCGTTGCTTCAACGTCGAAGCCAGGTCATCCGGTGCTAGCCCCTCTGCCAGCACCTCATTGTGGTAGATCGATTTCCAGCCCGCCCCATGTAAACGCATGGCGGTATTCATATCTTCGGTAATACTGTTACTGGACATCCCCCCGACCAGATCAAATTCATCCAGGCGGTGCTCATCTTTGTTGTATTCGCTGGAAAAATACTGGAGGCCTGTATTGACCAGGGCTTCGCGTCGCAGCACCGCATTCGTGCCAGTATAAAAGGCCGAATTTAAGCCATCTTTACCTTGCTGAATGGGGCCATAGAACAGGTGGGCGCGATGACCGAATGGATCGCCAGGGGGAATGTTGGAAAAATCCTGGGGGGTTTGGACAAAGGCAAGACGATTACTGGAGTAACGTCCAGTAGCAACGTTGTAGGTATAAAAATACGGTAGGATCCGCTTGAGAAAGCCTGGTTTGGGAATGTGGTCGGCATCCAGGGTCAGGATGAACTCGCCGGTTGTTTCGCCGGAAAAGATGGCGTAATTAATGTTGCCGGCCTTGGCATGGTGGGCTTTGCCAGCGGGTTTGGGGCGGGCAATGTAACGACACCGCAGGACATTACTCATATCCAATTCCTTGCGATGCAGGGCTTTCTCTGTTTGCTGGATTTCTTCGGTCAGGAGTGCGGTAGTACTGGAATAGCCATAATTGACGATGAACACTAGTCGTTGCAGTGAGGTGACTAACCGAACGGCCAGGCTTTCCCGATTGTCCCCACTTTCCTGGACTAAATTCTCTGCTGCCTGAATGTCAGGTTGTAATTGTTTCAGTTCATCTAAACGGTGGGCGATCTGCGATCGCTGGCTCTTAATCCGTTGGACTTCCGCTTGCAGTTGGGGCGATCGCAAATCTGCCAGTGCCAACCGTTCCGCCATTGCCCGCATATCGGGTGAATTACCATCATCCAGGATATACGTTCGCAATTTCGTGACGGGATAGTCGATCGCTAAAGCCGCTCGTACCGTTCGTTCCACAATGTCGACCGGCTCGTTGTAACAGGTCACAAATACGTCAACGGTGGGCCAATTTGTTTCTGCAAACACGGGTGTGAGTTGATCCAACGATTTCACAAACCGGGTCAACGGTCGCCATAGCCCGATCGCGAACATCACCCCGCCAAGGTAGCTGTACAGTTCCGCCAGCAGGAGCGGTATGGATAACCACAGGGCATCAAAGTTGATGGAATGGTTAAGCCGCCAGTAGAGGTACCACGCTCCCAGGATGAGATTGATTTCGGCCAGATAGCGGAATAACAGCGTTCTCTTTTTTAAGCGGGAACGGGTGTTACCAGAAAAGGTGGAACTGCCTTCAGGCATGGCGATCGAACGCATCATGATGGATTAATAGATTAATTTTTTGAATAGGGAAAATGTTGCATGATCCAGGCATAACTTCACAAAATGGCTGCCAGGTCAGGATCGCAGGGTCGTGGTGGGTGTAGCGTCGATCGCTGTCCAGTAGCTTTCTTTGCCATTGTTAACCAGCCGAATGGTTGGATTGGGCATATCAGGGAGTCCCCGTCCCGAATCGCCGTTCGCGATAGCCTGCCACCAGGGAGATTGCATCGACTGCAGCGGGCGGACAAGCGGTTGTTCATGGGTGGCTTGATACAGAATGGCTTGGAGAATCAAACTATTGGTACTGCCACTAAACGCACCTGTTGTTGGTTTGCCCGTTGTCTCAAAAAAGCCTTCGTAGTAGCCCAGGGTGGGATTGTACAGATCGGTCACCTGCGCTTGCAGTTCACGACCATAGTCATTGTCGGGTAACAGGGCGTGTAACGCGAAGGCGATCGCCGTACTGACCAGACGAAGTTCGGGAATTGCAGCACCATCATCCCCCAGAGTTGCCCAGGGTTCTCGGTTGCCCACAATGGTGTTGTGGACGATATAGGGTTTGCGATCAATCAAAGCGGTGCCTGCGGCTGTAAACGTGCCCGTCCGGCGATACCGCTGCGCCTGTGCCTGCACAATTGGGTCAAAGAGGGGTTTCATCTGCGGATCGAGGCCAAATTCCAGGGCATACAGGATGAAGGGATCGCTGACGGTATATGGATTCGTTGCCCCTTTGCCGTTGGTTTTCAGGCGACGGGTGGGGATCGGCACATCTTCCACCATAGCGGTTTCGTATTGGCCCCCAACCGCCGAGCGCTCGACCTTAAACCCCCATAACTGGAATCCCCTGGCGGCAAGTTCTTCATAGCCGAGGTAGTGAACGGGATTGGCCCGTGTAAACCAGCGATCGCGGTTGGGGGTATTGTCATTGCGGGCAATGGTGGCATTGTAAACCTGCCCATCGCGCACCACCCGCAAGAATGACCAGTCGAGAATGGTGCGATCGATGGCGTCTGTATATTCGGGATAGCAGGTTTTGAGGTTGTGTAGGGCTGTTAGTAAGCGACCCAGATCCAGACCAGACCAGCCATTGCCCTCTGGGATCGTATTGCCGCCATAGTCGATCGGTTGTAACGTGCGGGTATCATACCCCCGATAGGGGAGTTCGCCGGTAAACAGTGGCATTTGCTGGAGGGCACCGAGCAGTAACCGTACCCGCTGGTCAAATTCCTTCGCCGCAATGACATCTAACGATCGCGCCGCTTGGAGTGCCGCCACATAATTGCCTAACCCCCAGAGGGTTGCTCCCTTTACATTGCTGCGATCGTTGACCAGTCCTGTATCCCGGTTGTAATTGGTCTGGAAGTAGCCCCACGCCGCTGCTGCATGGCGACGCTCGGCAAAGGTTAAGGGTTTGATGGGGACTGGATAACTGGAGGATCGCGAACCAACGCTGGCGATCGGGCTAACCTTAATGGGCGGTGGGGCAGGCGGGCCGGAGCGGGAAGCAGACTGAGTATCCTGGGATGGGGACGGGCGATCGCCCGTTACCGGTTTTGTGGGGGTGGCATTGGTTGATGGTGGCGGCGGTGTCCCTCGGGGAGCGGCAAAGGTGACTAATTCTGGCCCAATCAGGGGCCGGTTCCCCCGCGCTTTGTAATGGAGAATTTCTAAAATCAACCCATTGGTGTTGCCAGTCAGAACTTTGTTGGGTTGTTTGGACTCCTCATACAAGCCCGCATAAAAGCCCCCATCGGCTGTATACAACCCTTTAACGGTATCGAAGACCTGTTTGGCGTAAGCATTATCTGGATAGAGATAGTGCCAGCCAAAGGCTGCTTTGGTGCTGATGCTGCGAAATTGCGGGTAAGGTTCATTTTTCTCGTTAATTGCAGCCCAGGCATTACCGTTGGCATAAACGGTGTTGTAGATGAAGTAGGGAGCCTGGTCGATATTGTCTTCGGAGACGGCCGTTAGTTGCCCGGTGGATTCATAGCGACGTTTCTGCGCTTCCAGAACCCGCGCCGCATAGTCTGCCAGGACTCCCGGCAAGCCAAATTCAATCCCATCGAGAATGTAGGATTCACTCACGACGTAGTTATTCGCTTCTGTGCTCTGGTAATCCCGTTCGTCAACTGGAATTTGCACACCATTCACGTCCACCAGCTTAAATGGCTCGATCTCTAGGGCCTTTGGTGCTTTCAAGTTCCATAGTTCATAGCCCCTGGCCGCATACTCCTCATAACCCAACCGGCCTTCCTGGACGGGAAGTGTCTTGCCGTTGGGGGGCACGTAAGCCCCATAAAGCTGTCCATCCTGGAGCGATCGCCGAATTTTCCATGTTGATAGCGTGGTTTTCAGTAGGGGGTAGTACTGGGGATGGCAGGTACGAATGATGTGCATGGCTGCCAGCAGTCGCCCAATATCCAGTGCCGACCAGCCAATTCCGTGGTCAATGGGTTGGTTGCCATAGTCGGTCATTTGTCCTGTGGCCGCGTTATAGACCTTGTTTGGGAGAACTCCCTCAAAGAGCCGGAGCCGGCTGAGTGTGGTTAAGAATTTGGTGAGGCGGTTGTCAAATTCGGTCTGGTCAATCAGGTTTAACCAGCGGGCCGCATTCAGTGCGGTCAAATAATTGCCCATATCCCACAATGACCCGGAGGGATATCCCGCGACGGAATTGACAAAGCCCGTTGCTGGTTGATGGTTCTTCACGAAATACTGCCAGGCAATGCGGGCGTACTCCTGTTCCTCAGTGGTTAAGGGAGTCGTGATGCTGGCACAGGACTGGGTTACCGGACTCGGTGTCGTTGGGACAGGGGGTGGTACGACCGCCGGATTTGGTGGTGGGGACGGTGGAACTGGTTGTGGCTGGACAGCGGTAGGAGTGGTGGGTGGGGTGGAAGGTCGTTTGGCGGGAGTGGCCGGGTTAGTAGTAGGAGCCTTTTCGATTGCCACCTGCCCTTTGGCCTCGCTAAAGGTAACACGCGCTGACCCAATCAGGGGACGGTTACCCCGTGCCTTGTAATGCAAAATCTCCAGAATTAAGCCATTGGTATTCCCGGTCAGTGCTTTGTTGGGTTGTTGGGATTCCTCATACAGTCCGGCATAGAAGCCTGCGCCATCGGGACTGCGTAAATCCTTAACCGCATCGAAGAGTTTTTGGGTGTAGGGATCGTTGGGATAGAGATAGCGCCAGCCAAATGCCGCCTTGGTACTGATGCTGCGAAATTTGGGATAGGGTTCGTTCCTTTCCGTGATGGCGGCCCAGGTATGCCCGTTGGCATAGACGGTATTGTAGATAAAGTAAGGAGCCTGGTCGATATTGTCTTCGGAAACGGCGGTCAGTTGTCCGGTGGTTTCGTGTCGTTGTTTTTGAGCTTGCAGGACATTGGCTGCATAGGTCGCCAGGTTGCCTTGCAGGCCAAATTCAATGCCGTCCAGGATGTAGGATTCGCTGACGACGTAATTATTAGCCCCACTACTTTTGTAGTCGCGCGTATCGACTGGAATGGTGGTTCCATTAATTTCAATGAATTTGAATGGTTCCAGTGCCAGGGCTTTAGGTGCTTTAAAGCCCCATAGTTCGTAACCCCTGGCGGCATATTCTTCATAGCCCAGGCGACCTTCCTGGACGGGCAGGGTTTTACCGTCACCCAGAACCATTGCCCCAAATAACTGACCGTCTTTGAGCGATCGCCCCACCTGCCACTTCGAGACGATGCCTTTCAGCCAATCCTCATACTGGGGATGACAGGTACGAATGATGTCAAATGCGGCCAGTAACCGGCCAATATCTAATGCAGACCAACCTAACCCTCGTTCAACGGGTTGGTTATTGTAATCGGTCATTTGCCCAGTCGCGGCATTGTAAACCTTGTTGGGTAACGCATCCTCAAATAACTTTAAACTGCTTAAGGCAGTTAGAAACTTATTCAGGCGACTATCAAATTCGGGTTGATCAATTAAATTTAGCCAGCGGGCCGCATTGAGTGCCGTTAAATAGTTGCCCATATCCCATAGCGATCCAGAGGGATAGTTGGCAACGGAATTCACAAACCCGGTTGCTGGTTGAGTATTCTTAACAAAGTACTGCCAGGCGGTATGGGCATAGGTTTGTTCATCGGGTGTTAAAGGGGCGGTAATTGCCGCACAGGAACTTGCTGGTTGGGGTTGTTGTGCGATCGCGGGGTGAGTAACAAAATCATCCAGACCAAACTGTAAGCAAACCCCGATGAGAAATAAAGCAACACTTCTAACCCAGCCTGGATAAGCATTTTTCCGCATTACACGACCCAGAACGCAAAACATTTTCCATCGGTTGGAGTGTACCCGAACCGACAGGAGCAATTGTTATTCAGGCAAAAAATTAGCCAGATTGCTGATAGGCAATTAAAGTTTTGTAGAAGTATATTAAGAATTGAAATAGGGCATAACTGTGTGAAAGTCTTGTGACACCAGGTAAGGTTTTTCAGGCTTTTTCCCCTCTGGTTTTTCCCTTTACCTTCTGGGATTGACCCCTGCCCAAACTATCAACGGTTTACCTATTTTTCGATATAGTAAGCTCTCTAAAATCACCCCATTGTTATTAGCAGTCAAGGCTTTATTGGGTTCGTTGAGCGACTCATAAAAGCCGTTATACCAGCCCTGATCACTGCTTAACCGGGTGTTGACAAAATCCAGTAATTTCTGGGTATAGTCGTTGGCATAGAGAACATGCCAGCCGATCGCCGCTTTGGCACTGAGAAAGCGAAACTGGTTATACTGTTTGGCTTCAGAACTAATGGTTGCCCACGGTGCACCGTTCACAAATAAGGTGCTATACACGAAATAGGGTGGTCGATCCAGGTTATCTTCGGTAACCGCCGTTAACTGTTGGGTGGTCTCATAACGGGCGGTCTGGGCTGCCAGCACGCGATCGGCAAAGGGCTTTGGTAACGACTGAAACCCGGTTTCAATGCCGTCTAAAATAAAGGGTTCGCTCAACACATAGTTGTTGGCCTGTGTGCCAGCAAAATCCCGTTTGTCATAGGGGACTCCCTGCCCATACAGATTCACGTAAGCCAGATGGGAATGGTAATCTAACGCTTTGTCAACGTTCAATCCCCATAGTTTCAGCCCATAGGCGGCATAATTTTCGTACCCTAACCGACCTTCCTGGTTGAGTTGTTCTTTCCCTTTGGCGATCGCCGTTCCATACATCTGACCATTTTTGACCAGGCGATCGGTTTTCCAGTGGTGCCAAACGGCTTCAGCCTGGGTTTTGAACTGGGGATACCGGGTACCAATAATTTTCAGCCAGATCGCCATGCGCCCCAGGTCGAGGGCAGACCAACCGATTTCTTCGCGTCTGTCCAACTTGCCGTAGTTGACCGGAAGTAAGGTTTTGGCATTGTAAACTTTGTTGGGCAATTCCCCTCTGTAGAGCGGCATCGTGGCCAGGGTTTGCAACGTCGTTTTCATCTTCGTGTTGAACTCTACCTCAGATACGAGATCAAGTTCTCTGGCACTCACCAGCGCGGCCAATGCTGCTGCCTGATCCCACATCGTTATGGAGGCAAAGTTGTCTACAGCATTCACAAGTCCGGTTTCCTCGTTCCAGTTGTTGCCAAAATACTGCCATGCCGTCCGGGCGATCGCTAATTCTGCTGCCGTCAAACGGCCAGTCCCCGGTGCAGTGTAAGGGGTGTGTGCGCTTGTTAGCTGCTCTGGTGGGATCGGTGTGCCTTGCAAGCTCCAGGAGGCGGCATCGGTTTTGGTGATGGTCGCACGATCGACAGGGGTTACCGTTGGCGCAGGGATGGAGATCGGAGATTGGTGGAAGTGTTTTGACAGGGTTTCTACTCCTACAATGATGGCGATCGCGGTAAGAATCCCGCCTGCCACGACCAGTATGGATAAGCTTTTCGATGGTGGTTCAAAATCAGTCTTCATCCGGTCACACGCTCCGACACGTTTTATATGCCGCTTTAAACGTTACGAAATAAAAATATGTCTTCTGTTTTATCAAGGGGGCGTTGGGAACACTCCCGCTTGAATATACCCACTGGATTCCATCAGGTAACAAAGGTTTGGTTTAAAAATTAACTCTTAACTGTCCCAGGAGTGATTGGCTCTCATACGAATTTCCGCCTGTATTGCGGTTGGCGACGTTACTGAATACATACCCAATGTCCAGGTCAATCTGGCGCGATAGTTGTGTGCTACAGCGTGCCTGATAGGTATTTGCCCTCGTAACGTTACCATCGAGCCGTTGTTGACCGAGACTGGCACTGATACGGCAACGCAAAAACTCGAAGGGATTGCCCTCCCAGCCAATTTCACCGTTGTAGACGAGAAAATCGGGGGGGGAAAAATAACCACTTTCCGCCTGAACCTCGTCACTAAAAATCCAGTTAAAGACATTGACCGCAATATAAAACTGACCCAATCGTCGCTCTAAACGCGTAAAGGATTGTTCTTCCCGATTACCATCGTTATATAAACCCAGCCGAAAGGATGAGAACAAGCTGGTATGGCGATCGATCTGCCAGTAAATATTTGGCCCAAATCGCCAGTTGGTAATTTGGTTTTCTAAGGTTGCGGCGTTGGCTTTGTAAGCGCCCTGTTCTAGAACACCAAAAAACGTGATTTTTTTAGTGATGGGAATGGCGACCTGAGCATTGAAATTAAACGTGGCAGGAAGGCGATTAAAGACATCAATTCCAGCGGCAATTTGAACTTTCTTTGCACCCAATTTGGTTTGCCATCCTAGTTGGAATGGAATGTTCGTAACGGTTTCAATCTTGGCCTGCTCAAATGTATTAAATCCTGTTTTCAATTGAAAAACAGCAGGTTCTTCGCCAAACTGAAACAGCAGTGTTGGTTCAAAGAATTGATTGCGTTGATCAAAATTATCCTGACTCCGTTGAAATGCAACCTGCAACTGCTTGAATGAGATCAACGGTGCTGGTTCCAGGTCAAAAACAGGTGGTTCCGGTGCGGCGGGTATTGGCGTTGGTGAAGGTGAGGGGGTTGGTGGCGTTGGTAGTATGGGTGGTGGTGCTGGTTGCGATAATCCGGGGGTGAGGTTTTCTGGGCCGGTTGCTGCTACGGGTAGATATACATCGGTGAGGGAATTCGCCTGGGCCGCTGTTGTCCCTATAACCCAGATTCCCAGACTCCAAAAGATGAGTTTTGGGAATCTGGGTTTGGGGGAATATAAATGGATAAATTGTGCTGAACCTAGACGATTAAAGCGACTGTTAAAGCAATAATGGATTGGGTTAGGACGTTTCTGATTCCAAAGCACGCGTATGTCAGCCTTTCAACTCAACCCTCAGTTCTCAGCATCCAGCACGAAGTTATAGCACATCTGAGAACTACTGTATGGTGTGTTAGTTTAGCATCATGTTCTACCCATACGACCCTGATCAACCTGGCAATTAAAGACCTGCTATACCAACGTCGGGGCCTGTTAGCCTCAGCGTAACGCTGGCTAAACAAAAGTTGCCAGGTTAATATGTCACAGCTTCTATCGCACAATGGTAGATACTTAACAATGCTGTGACTTCGATGATTATTAAGCTGGTGCGCCACGGCGAGTCTCTGGCGAATGTGATGGGGGATGGCTCCATGTCTCTGGCTGATCACCGCATCCCGCTTACCGATGCGGGCGTGAGGCAAGCCCGGGCGGCCGGAGAAAAGCTGGGGGCGGATTATCTGCAAGGAGCCCTCATTTATACGTCTCCATTTCTGCGAGCCCACCAGACGTTGACTGCGCTCCTTGAAGGGGCTGGTATGGCTGAGTCCAAGCTTAGTGTGCGTGAAGACCCCCGTTTACGGGAAGTAGAACACGGGTATTGTGATGTAAGAGAGCAACACTGCTTGATTGAAACTCACGGTCATTTCTACTATCGCTATAAAGGTGGCGAAAGCCCTGCGGACTGTTACGATCGCATCTCCAGTTTCCTCGAAAGCTTTATCCGTAGCCTCCAAAAAACTGATTCCCAAAAGGCGCTAATTGTAACCCACGGTTTGGCTTTACGCGTGTTCGTCATGCGATTTCTCCATTTAACAGTGGAGCAGTTTGACCAGATTGCTAATCCCAGCAACGCTGCAATTGTGACGATCAGCCATGCTACAAATCTCCATGACTGTATGTTTGTGTCTGGTAAATGGGGTGTAGAAGGTTTACGACAGTACCAACCTCCGGAGATGGGTTCGGAGGCATTCCTGGATCCCTTTGCCTAATATGATGCATTGGCACGGTTGCTTCTGCATTGGAATGTAGTGTTGGGTGAATTGCAACTTTGTTCGCTTAACCCTTACCTGTGGTGGTGGTGGTTAATTTTCTACCGTAACTGAACTAATCGCCTGAAGGTTGCCAAAGTGTTGGGAAAGGCTATAACTAGGACAGCGATCAATCGTGGCAATTGTCTCTCGGAGAACAAATTTGCCCTGGAGTAACCTAACCCTCTCGATTCACAGTAACTATGATGGTTCAGTCGAAGTGGTCTTGGCAGCAGCAACTCCTGGTAAGTTTGTCTCTACTGCCACTGAGCAGTGTTTTAACCATAGTGTTGGCTAGTTTTGCGGGGTTGGCTCAAATCACACCTGACACAACCCTGGGGGCGGAACAGTCCTTGTTGCAAGGAGCCGTGATCAGGGGTGGTGCCCAGCGTGGCGCGAATCTCTTCCATAGTTTTTTGCAATTCAATGTGGGTAATGGTCAGCGGGTCGATTTTGCCAATCCAACTGGCGTCGATCGCATTCTGGCACGGGTGACAGGTAGTAGCCGCTCCGCCATTCTGGGAACGCTGGGGGTATTAGGCAATGCGGATTTATTTCTGATCAATCCCAATGGCATTTTATTTGGTAGAAATGCCCGGTTAGATGTGCGCGGATCATTTCTGGCAACGACTGCCAGTGCGGTACAGT
>CAZGDE010000253.1:0-10607 GCA_964524315.1 uncultured bacterium | reverse complement strand
CCCCAAATGTGTTTCGGACGATGTCGGCGCATCAAGTAGCCTTCTATTGAGTCGGGCAGCACGTCAACAACTCGTTGGGCAGTACTGCCATTCGCTTTATCGATGGTACACTAGCCTATCCCAGAAAGTTCGTAACTGGAACCCTGACCGCAACTTTGATTGGCGGCGATTGCGGCAGGATCATGACGATTGGTTGATGGATATTATCGAAGGATTCTATGCCGTCGAACAGTACGCTCCAGATTACACTGCTGAACTGACCCAATTGGCTCGATCGAGTTACGGACACTCCCACTTCCAGATTCGTTGGGGTTCCGAAGAGGAGAAGCATTCAGACTTATGGCGGAATGTATTGCTCTTTAGTCGATCGCGGACTCCCGAACAATTAGAACAATACACCTGTGAACTCCGGGCAAATGCCTGGAAAGCACCATTTGACACCCCGCTCGAAATGCTCTTCTACACTGTGTTTCAGGAACGGGCAACCCAGTTGATTTACCTCAAGACTGCCTCGCTTGTCCGTCGGGGAATCGCCAGTTATGCAGAGTATGACACTCCTGATCCAGTACTTGCTAAAGCCATCTCTACGATCGCGGTCGATGAAGCAGCACATTACGGATTCTTCCTGGCACTATCTCGTGTTCACTTGTACTATTTTCCAGAAGAGTCACTGAAAGCTTTAGTTACAGTTATCCGTAGTTTCGTGATGCCAGCTGCGAGAATTGTACCGAACTATGACGCATTCATCAAACGTCTCTACGACTCACACCTTTTTAGCCCTAGCATGTACGGGCGTGAGGTAGCGAAACCGGCCCTGTCTGCGTTAGGCATTAAGTGTGTGAAGGAAGTGGAACGTGGATTAGTACAGACACAGTCTACCCCTGGTTTAGATGGTGGAGATCGTCCCAATCCATTTACAGGTTGTAACTTTGCAGTGCTGGAATCTACCGTCCGCTGTCTGTTCGATCGGGTCAATCGTTATGAATCAGAGATTGGGTTAACCTGTATTCAACCAACAGTGTTTACAGCGATTAAATGGTGATTGATAACAGCCCAATGCCAGCTATGGGGATATAGCCATGTTCTGGCAGATACCGGCAACAGCTATATCAGCATTTAGGGGTAACGCTGTATGATTTATGCAACGTTGCCAGAAAATAAGTGGTTATGCTGCCTCGCCTCTTGTTTGTGCTGATATCTGCTTCCTTAATGCTGACTGAACCAACCCCAGGATTAGCACAAGCCTCGACGGAGAAGGTAGTTTCGCTACCAACACGCACCACCGCTGAAGCGTCTAATCCAACTGGCCTTCAGGTGTTGTTCAAACCATCGGGAGGTGGGAAGCCTCCAACAACCCGGGGTGCCGGGTCACGCAGCAACCGCCTTTGTGCTCAGGATGCTCGAACTGTATCTGATCCATCTGCTACAGCTCCAGTGCTGACAGCGCTTGTCCCTGGTGACCAATTTGGGTTAACCTGGGCCGAACGTCCCACCTTCTGGGTTTATCTGCCTCAAACGTCAGCCCGACAGATAGTTTTGAGTATCAAAACAGAAGATTCTCGGCCCCATTCTCAAAGATTTTTACCGATTAACGGAGAATCTGGAATTATTGAAATTCCATTAGATAAAAGTGCGCCTTCGTTGGAAATCGGTAAGTCTTATCGGTGGGCGATCGTGCTGGTGTGTGGCGATCGCCCCAGTCCTAATGATCCATTTGTGACAGCATGGGTACGGCGTGTGATTCCCTCCAAGCCATTCAGCAATCAGCCGTCAGCCTTAGATCGGGTTGTCCAGTATGGTGCGCAAGGCGTTTGGTACGATGCGGTGACAACCCTGGCAACAATGCGACGATCGCAACCAACCGATCCAACCCTGACAGAAATTTGGACAGAGTTCTTGTTACAACCAACCGTGGGTTTGGGAGCGATTGCCAACGAACCTTTGCGATAGAACTTTCCTACTGCCAGTTGCCAACCAGCACAAAGGGTGACCAGTAGTAGGGATGTTGATAATCAGCTGATCGCAACAGCGATAGTTGCGCCTGACGCAGTGCTTCCGCTCGCGTAATGCCAGCTTGTTTCAATGCCGTGTAAAACTGAGTGATCAGTTCTGTGGTTGAGCTGTCTTGCACGGACCAGAGGGTAGCGATCGTACTACGGGCACCCGAACGCACTGCTACGCCTGCCAGTCCCAAGGCAGCCCGTTTGTCTCCCGCCGCCGTTTGACAGGCACTCAAGATCAGAAGTTCGATGGGCGGACGGTTTTGGCGATCGCGCACTTCCAGCAGTTGGTCGAGATCTTTCACCTTAATTTGGCCCTCCCAGGTAAGCAAAAAGGTGTTTTCTGCCTGGGAGGAAAACTGCCCGTGAGTGGCAAGATGCACAATTGGAAAAGACACGGACTCCAATTTGCCAACCAGTTGAGTGCGCGTAAAAGACTGATTCAACAAGATTTTAGTTGGCACAAGCGTGGAAATCTGCTGCATTTCTTGAGCCACCCCCGGTAGGGGGGAGAAGCCCTGCCGCGCTTCGGACAATCCACCCGCCAGTGTTCCTAATTGTTCTGGAGCCAGTGAGGTGGGGGGTAAAAGTTGCAATCCCGGTGTCATCGCAAGGCTGTATTTTTCAATCAAGTACTGCTGACCATCGTGTAGCGCAGCCAGCGGCACCCCCCGCAGAACGCCATCCAGAACAAACACCAGTGTCTTGACCTGACTTCTGGCTAAGTCCGCTTCTAAGGGACGGATCAGCCAATTGTATAGGGTTTGGTGGGGATGCAATGGCTCCTGACTGGTGACGAATGGATTTAACGTGGCAAAGAGATCGTCAAACACGCGATCAACTTCACTGCTTTTACTACCCTCACCGGCACTTGCAGCAAAACTCAGTGCTAAATCAGTCGAGTGATAGCGCAGCGGTTGATTGGGCAGCGAGAGGATCACCGCCAGACGATCGGGCAGAATAATGGAGTAAATGACCGCCGCGTTGGGATCAACCTGATCAATTTTTTGCGGTTTCGCATCCAGGCAAGCTTCCCGAAAGAAATTGTTCAATTCGGCTAGCTGGAGGGCTTCAATCACCGATCGCGCTCGTCTCAAATCTGCCTGGGTTGGATTGTTCTCTAACAGCAGTTGCACCAGTTGGCGATAGATAGGTTCCACTTGTTCTCGAAAGGAAAACTGCACGTCAGGGTCGATCGCCACTAAATCGCCTCGCAGAACCGTCAGAATTTCGACCGCCTGGTTATAAGCAGCAATGGCCTCCGAAGTTCGCCCCTGCTGCTTGAGAATCCGGCCCAATTGCCATTGCCAGGAAACTGCAATATCATTCGCTGGAATCGATTGGGCAATTTGTAGCGCCTGCTTCGTCAGTCGTTCTGCCTCAGACCACTGACGCGATGTTTCATAGAGATATCCAAGCTGTCCCAGGGCATAGGCTTCTCCTCTCGAATCATTCAGACTTCTCGCCTGTTGCACTGCGTTCGCAAGGAGTTGTGCCACAGACAAAGGAGTAGAGAATTTGAATTGCTGAGGGTGTCGGATTCCGACTTTAATCAGGCTTTGCGCCAGATTCACCTGAGCGTACACACTAGCGCGGTTTGTTGGCAGATCTGCCAACAAAGATTGAATTTCGGGCAATAGGGAGGCTGCCTGGTCAATTTGGTTAAGTTCGATCAGGAGGCTGAATAAATTTAAACGGGCCTGCAACCGGATGAGCTTGTTTGAGGTGGCTGCGGCTGCTTGCTGGTAGGACGCGATCGCTTCAGCATTGGCAGCGCTACTTGCTTTTGAATTTTCCCTCCGTACTCTCGCTAGATTTCCTAAAGCTAGTAGCGTACTGCTTATGTCTGCATTTAAGCGCTGCGAAATTTCTAAACTGGACTGTAAAATCTGATTGCTCGCTTGCAAATCGCCCACGCGGAACAACACAATTCCCAAGCTTCGCAAGCTATTAGCCTTTAAAGTAGAATCTGGTAGGTTCTGTAGCTGAGTATTGATTTGCTCCAAAAAAGTTTTGGCCCGGCGGTATTGTCCCAGGGCTTGCAAAGCCTGTACCTGATTGAGTTGGCTGCCCAGTTTGCCTATTGCATCGTCCACTTTGGTATAGGCAACTTCAGCCTGCTTCCACGTTTCCAGAGCTGCTTCCGCTTGCCCAGCTTCCAATTGGCGTGCCCCCTCACTGTTCAGCAGTTGGGCATGGGAGATTGTCGAGGCCGTTGGGCGATTCGGCAATGCAACTGCCGCTTTAGAAAACAAGGTGTTTTCAAGTCCCCCAGTAGTCACCAGTCCTACTGCTAGAACACCAAACAAAATTTCTGTCGAAATGGTTGTCTTGAGCATCTTGGTTGGTCTCTAGATAAAGCTGGACGCAATACTTTTTAGGTTAACGATAGCCGATTTGCTGAGTTAACAGTTCAAAGTGCATAATACTCTCTAGCCAGCAACCATATTGATGCTCTGGCGGATTTCACTGCTGCCGTAATTAGTCAAATAATTAACCATCTGGCTTTCTTGATCGAGACGATTTCCACCACGCATTGTCCCCTTGCAAGCTGCTAATTCCAGAGTATCCTTCACACCTCTGCTTGTCACGAGTATTCAAGTTTTTGTGAACGAAGTCTCTGATCGTATGGGGTTATCTGCAAATTCCCAATAGTGACCAAGAAGCAAAAAAATGCTGCGACGTTTGTGTCAGTTGAGTTTCGCAAATTTAAACCCAACTGACAAATCTGTCCAATTGTTGTAGAGATACTGCTTTCAGCAACAGTATGGACGATAAGCTTTAAACAGAGATTCACAGTAAAGCCCTGCAACTTCGTGGCTCCTTCACCCTTAGATGTCGTTTGATCGGCTAGAACTGGAACGAGATCTATCAGGGAAATCAGGTGAAACGCATACAAGTTCGTTGGGAAGCCGGATTATTGGGACTGATTGGGATTGAAATTGGACTGGCGATCGCCTACGTTACCAGCGTGTGGCTCCACGGGGAAGCATATCCGGCCTTTGATTTCGATAGCAAAGGATCAATTCCCTCCATCCTCCAGGCTTTGCAGCTCTTGCTATTGGGCGCGATTCCCTTATCTCTGTTGCTCCTGCAGCCGCACACGACTCGTCCGCCTTCCCGCAGGTTGCTGGGTATCGCGGCGCTCTTTTTCCTTTACGCTGGATTAGATGAAATTCTCAAGTTTCATCTGATGATGGATCATCATCTCTGGCGCTTGATCTATCTGGCGATTGGGTTAGCCACTCCGGTCATCTTTTACCGTGATTTTCTGCGACTCTGGCAGTTTCATCGGCGAGCTATTACCTGGGTGGCGATCGGCATTAGTATTTTCATTGTCGGCGGGTTCGGTACAGAAATCCTCAAAACGTATGTGTTGCAACCCTGCTTGAATCCTCTCTACCCGGACAATAGCGTCATTCCTACAATCGTAGAAACGGTTCGTGTCGCCCTGGAAGAATTGTCGGAACTGGTGGGAGAAAGTCTGACGTTGTATGGCGTTTGCCTGCTAGCAACAAAACGGATTCGCCCTTAAACTTTCGTCCGCCATGATGCAGTATGGGTGACAGCAGCTTTGGGAGTAGCAAGTGCCTGTGTATGGCGTTTACACTGATAGAAGCAAGCGTTTCTCTCTTTAGCCTACGGGTTATGAGAAAAATAGAATAGGATGCGATCGCCGATTATTATCATGATATTAGTGCTAATAATGAAGAGCAAATTTGAGAACTATTAAGTTTAATGCAGGAGCAAACAGTTGTTTACTCTTGTAGTAGTTCATTTGTAACCAGTTATTCTAGGCTGCGTATTAGAGTACTGAGGTATCTCAGAGTTTACATCAGACCAGAGAGGAAGCCGATTAACGGCTTCTAATGTCAAAGCGACATAGGTTTTATGATCAGGTTTCGCGATCTCCATACCAAAGTATCCTTCTTTGCCATCATGGGCTTGAGGGCCACTACTCATCGCCTTAAATCGATTTTGTTGACGTGCTCGATTAAAGGGTGAAGTGACCGTCCAACGCCAACGGGCAGGAAAAAACAGAGCACTTAAATCTTCAACCCAATCTCGGCTTCCATGAAGATGATACATTTGATCAAGTGAGTCAAAGCCTGCTTCTCCATCGAAATCCCCACCTACAGAGATGAGAGAGAGCTTAGGCTGATTCAGCCATTGATCTAGATAGGGAACAGCACTGAGTGCAACCTGCACACCCCCACTAGTTCCTATAAGAATCACTTGTAATGGGTTGTGGGTAGATTGATCTGATTTGTTTTTAGATAGGTTGAGTGAAGGGATGGGGGAAACAACATTCATTCGATCGATAATTGCGTCAGCAATTCCTTGACCATAAACAGGTCCATATCGATCATCGGCAGAAATTGCAAACCTCCAAAGATTGCGGATTTTGATTAAAATGTCAGCCTCTTTCAGCCAACCGTCTGCCCCGTCTACAAACTGCCATACTGGAGACAGCAGACGTTCTCCAACTAAATCTTTGTTGGTTGCTGAGTAGGGAAAAACATCTCGAACAGAGACACAATTGGGGTGCCGTTGCACCAGTTGATCAAGGAACCATTCTTCACCATCGGTTAATTGATCAGCCGAAGCATCACCCACTCCAGGTAAATAGACAATATAGCAATTTATTACAGCCTTGTTTGGAGTAGAGCGATCGCCGACAGAAATCCGAACCGTCTGTCGTCTTTTCCCCTCGAAGCCTTTGCTCCCTTGATTCAGCCACCAGACTAAAGTACCAACAGGTGCTAAAGTGCCCCACGCCAATAGAATCAGCCCAACAAAGATTAACGACTGGGAAATACCGCTCCTTAACCATCCACTCAAGTTTTGTAAAAATCGAGACATCACATGAACCAAAACCAAAAAGAAATATACCCACTTGGGTAGAACCTAAATCTAGTATCGTAAAGTTACATAGAATATATCCTGTTTTCACCCCCCATTAGTCAGAATTGCTTTGTGAACGCTCATTCAAATCCCTCATTTTGGGCAACATTGCGAAAGGCACTGCTATTGAATGAAAATCTTTATGAGCAGGTTTTAAACACTCGTTCGAATCGTCGTATTGCCCTGACGATAGTTGTTTTGGCAAGTTTGTCGCGTGTGTTAGGAAGTGCTGTAATTTTACTGTTTAACCAAGCGCCTTTACCAATTTTTGTTATTGCATTAGTGTTAGATGGGTTTAGTATCATTGCTGGTTACTTTTTATGGACGTTCCTCGTTCTTAAACTAGGGCAATGGCTGAAACCAATTGATCCAACTTATCAAGAATTGCTTAGTCCCATTGGGTTTGCCTATGCCCCTCAAATTCTCAACTTTCTGACGCTAATTCCATTACTAGGACGAGTCATCAGCTTGATTCTCTCTCTGTGGAGTCTAATGACCGTAACAATAGCTACTCGTGAGGGATTAAATATTAAAACGTTCCAAGCAGCAATCATCTGCTTACTGGGATGGATACCGATTCAGTTTGCAAGTAGTGCAATTATTGTACTCTTCTCTACTCCGACGAATTGAGTTGCTTAAGCTGAAAGAGAACCACAGAGAACATAGGTGCTAACTACAGTGTCAATACTATGATCTCCAGCTGGTTAGGAGGGGCACCGATGGCAAGTGGAAGGATTATTCTTGACGTAAACGAGCTTTAAAGTTTGCAAACTCTGGTGCCAGTTGATTGACGAGATCAACGATCGCCCGATCATTACCACACAACGCTAAATCCTCTAAAGCGTCTAACCAACCGGGTAGCAACTGAGTTAGCACAGCAGGATCAAAGGATGTCAAGTTCTCTGCCTCTAGAGCAGAGAATGGTATGGAGGGAGGACTGGAAGTCGTCTCCGGGACAGCGTAGAGATACTCTAATCCCAAATATTCTTTCAGCCTGAGAAAAAGTGTTTCTTCTCGAAATGGTTTACTGATGTAATCATTACAGCCTGCGGCAAGGGCACGATCACCTTGGGAGGCTTGTGCCGTCAACGCAATAATACATTTCAGATCCCATCACGGTTAGCCCCTTACCATGCGGTGAAGCGGTTGCTTCTAAGCTGCAACGTATGAGTAAATTTTGAAAAACTTTTGAACTCGATCCAAAAAACGGTAGATTGCAACTATTCTTTACCCACTAAGTAATGAGAATTAAATAAGTTTGATATTGAGTAGGAGTGAGTTTTGCGGTCAAATCCATTGCAGCAGGCAGATGGATCTGCTAAACCCACCCGTACAGTTTGTGGACTTATTAAATTCACTTTCCTGGTGCCTAATGAGGATGAGGATTGCAGCCGATGAAAGCATTGTTAATTGAAGACGATCTCGCCATCGGCGACATTCTCGCGGATGCCCTCGCCACTCACCACTGGGTGGTCGAACGGGCACGGGATGGCGAAGCAGGGCTAGAGTTAACCACTTCCCAGGACTATGATCTGATTGTGATCGATATTGGGTTACCTAAGATTGATGGCATTACGGTTTGTAAAAAACTCCGTCGCTGCGGTTGCCAGACTCCTGTTCTTTTATTAACGGCACAGAATAGTGAGGCAGCCCAAATTGCCGGACTGGATGCGGGGGCTGATGATTACATCACAAAGCCATTCAATCTCGACATTGTTCTCGCACGAGTGCGGGCAGTTGTACGTAAAGGAAAATCAACGGCACCGATCTTGACCTGGGAAAACATTCAGCTTGATCCAGCCAGTGGGGAAGTCAGGTGTAATGACAAGGTTATCAATCTGAGGGCGAAGGAATTTGGCTTGTTAGAGTTGTTTCTCCTCAATCCCAAGCGAATTTTTAGTCGTCGTGCCATTCTGGATCATCTCTGGGATGTTGCCCATTCATCTGGCGAGGAAACGGTTAGCACCCATGTCAAGTGTGTGCGCCAAAAGTTAAAAGCCGCAGGCGCATCTGACCCCATTGAAACCGTACACGGATTGGGCTACCGCTTGCGATCGCCCCAAGTCGATCCGCCTCTCCCTCGCCCACCTGCAAAGCCCTCAGCAAGTAACGGATTAGTCCGCAGTGACTCTGACCAGAAGGTGCAGGCAGTTGCTACCAAAGTCTGGCATCAGTTCAAAACACAATACCTGGAACAAATTACAAACCTGGAAACCCTGATCCATACTCTCAAACCAGGAGTAACCTCTGAACAACAGCAGGAGTGCCAGCATCTAGCCCATAAGCTCGTGGGTTCAATGGGCATGTTTGGTCTACTAGAAGCCTCACAACGCGCCAGAGACGTGGAGCAACTCATGAAAGCTCCTTCCTTAAAAACAGCACAGATTAAAACAGCCATTCAGAATGTTGAATTTTTGAAACAGGCGATCGCCCAGGCGCAGATGACCCTTCCACCCAAATTACAACCCCTACCTATCCCAACCCCATCATTAACGTCCTCGGCCCAAATTTTGATTGTGGACGATGACCTATTGTTAGCCGATCATCTCCGCATTGAAGCGATCGCCTGGAATCTCCAGGTTGAGATTGCCACTGACATCACCGTGGCTCGCCAGATGATTGCGCAACATCCACCCAGCATCATCCTGCTGGATTTAAGTTTTCCAGGGGAGGAAACGGGACTGACACTGATGCAAGAGCTAGAACAGCGATCGCCCAAAATCCCAATTATCATCTTTACCGCGAGAGAGGACTTCCGCGATCGGGTAGCAGCGGCCCGCCTGGGAGTGAATGCATTTCTGCAAAAACCGCTACCTGCCCATGAAATCTTAAAGACAGTAACGGATGTATTGAGCCGAAAATCCCACTTATCCCAAGATGATCGGCTCTTAATTGTCGATGATGATCCAGGCTTCCTTCATGCACTCTCAGAACAACTAGCAGTACATGGGCTACAGGTAACAACCACTGCCAATCCACCAGCGTTTTGGCAAGTTCTAGCCACCTGTAACCCGAACGTGTTGATCTTAGACCTGGAAATGCCAGAGTTTGACGGGGTGGAATTATGCCAGGTGGTGCGGACAGACCCAAAATGGCAACATCTCAAAGTTTTATTTCTATCTGCCCATACCAAAACTGATGTGATCGCCAAAGCCTATGCTGCCGGAGCTGATGACTACATTAGTAAAGCCACACCGACAAACGAATTAGTCACTCGTATTCTCCACCGAATTGGCATGAGATAGCTTATGAGTTCTTCCCTCTCTCCTATGACTTCCACAAAGCGATACACAGTGCTACTGATTGACGATTCTCCTGAAGATCGCGTCACCTATCGTCGCTATCTTCAGCAAGATCCTCGTCATACCTACGACCTTCTAGAAGCTGATTCTGCTGCTATCGGTTTGGAACTCTGTCAGAACTCACTGCCAGATATCATTTTGATTGACTACCTACTGCCTGACATGGATGGAATCGCCTTACTCAAGGTGTTAGCGCAACCAGATAGAAACCTGAACATTCCAACAGTAATGCTGACGGGGCAGGGCAACGAGGCAGTTGCAACCCAGGCAATGAAGAGTGGCGCGCAAGACTATCTGGTGAAAGGCTCTCTCACGGCTGACCTGTTGTGTAAAACGGTGAACTATGTCATCGAGCAGTTTCAGAGCCAGCAAGCATTAAGACGACAGCAGCAGCAACAGC
>CAZGDE010000252.1:4024-10632 GCA_964524315.1 uncultured bacterium | reverse complement strand
CAGCAGGAGCCAGCAAAGTAATATGTTTACCAATCACCTCTGCTGCTTTGTAGCCAAATATCCGTTCTGCTCCAGCATTCCAGCTAACGATGATACCGTCTAGCGTTTTGCTAATAATGGCATCATCCGAGGAATCGACAATGGCAGCTAACCGGAACCGAACTGCTTCAATTTGCTTCCACTCAATCTGGCATTGTTGATAAGTTGTTAGTTGCGCCCGTAATTGTTCATTTTCTTGCCGCAGTTTGTGTAATTCTTGTTGCCAGTTTTGATTAGTAACAGAATTTTCAGCAACCGAATCGAACGTAGTCGGTGTGTTCAGTGGCGAGGGTTGGGATTGGCTAGTCATTATCAAAACGATCTCTTTCAAATGCTCGTATCCTGAATACGATGTCCTGATCCTCGCCCAGGCACTTCTGGTATCCTTTAATCTACGTAATGGTTAGGGCGTGTTTTAAGGGAGGAGCATCTGTCTTCCCTCCCCCAAAAAACTTGGATCTGGATGATACTTTTTAGTCTTAAAAGAACAAGTTAGACAACCTCAATACTGAATATGCGTGTAGCTCTTTATACTTGGGATGCTGTATAAAGCGTATCAGAAGGTACTATTTCCCCTGCATCTACCGTTAGAGAGATGTTTTATTGTTGGCACTATCAATCAGCTCGTGACTGTAAGTGCCATCATCTGTCGAATCTTCTACTTTGTGTAGACTTCTGCCCAACGATAGCGATGGGGATTTTTCTTGAGAAGATACTCGGCTGCTTCTCGACGTTTTTCTTTATCTTTGGTCATTCTGACAATTCGTTCAATTTCATTGTCAGTATCCTTAGCCCCGCACGCGATCGCCTTTTCAAACCAGCGATCGCCCTCATCATAGTCACTTCTGCCGTAGCAAATTGCTCCCATTAAAGTGTAGGGTTGGTGACTATCTGGTTGGCATTCCATTGCTTGCTTTGCACACTTTTCGGCTTCATTCAGTTCATCCAGATCGCGAAAAGCGCCACCTCTGGTAACTAATAAAGCCGCCTTTAATTTTGGCTCCTGTACTTTATTCCAGTTCAACTTTTCCGTAACGTTTAATGCTTGTTTTGGCTGATTAGCCTTGCGCCAATTACTGCTCGCACTGGGTAGATGCCAGCGATTGCCCGTTCGTTGATACTCCTTTTCGTAGTAGATGGCTTCTAGACGATAGTGGGAAATCGCAATTTTTCCATATGCGGAAAGATGCCCTTCCTCAATCAACTGGATCACCTGTTTTGGAGCAAGCCGTTCTTCCCGTTCCAGCTTCAGCATGATCTCGTAAAATGGGTTCAACTCTAATTGCCCCACAATGCGATACTTGTTTTTCAAGATCTTGAAGTGAATATCTTTCGCGATTCTTGTGGTTACAGTTAATCCTGCTTCTGCCAACCATTGAATATCCTTGTCATGTAGTTGAAACTGCTCGCTATCAACTAATTCTTTAATGCTTTGAGAAACATCCTTTAAACGCAGTAGGGAGTGGATTTCAAGGCTTCTCAAAATTGGGAATAAGGGGCTAGCAGGATCGGCATCTTGATAGTGCGTTGCCTGATATGTTTTTTTGAGCTCAACAAAAAGGTTTTTATCTTTAAGTACTCGATCAATTTTGAGTAAATTACTCAGCTTGTGTTGCTCTAACCATTCACAATCCTGATGCTCCAGTTCCTCTGCTGCGGTTAGTTTTCGTAGAATCGTATACAGGGGACTGGAACTAGATTGATCGGGATGAAAGTCAACCTGATATTGAGCTTTTAATTCTAAAAACTCCCGATCCGCTTGCTTCTCCTGCTGCTGTTTGAAATGAATTTCCCATGTTTCCTGTAAACCATTTTCCAGGAGCCATTTCGCCTCAGACTTAGATAAGTCTACTTTATTACTTAGCTTTTTCAAAATTGAATAAAGTGGCTCTTCTGGTAATGAGTTGAAATATTTAGTGACGTGATACTTCGCTTTGAGCGTGGCAAAATCTACAACATTTTGAATTAAATCAATGGTGTCAATTAAATTATGCTGTCGCAATAGTTGCAACTCATCTTCCGTCGGAGTTTGCCCACTATCAACTTTCCAAAGAACAGAATAGATTGGGCTGGAGAGGTCAAGTTCTAACTCTTCTGGAATCAGGCATTTGGTTCGTAGTTGCAGAAATTCAGCCTCCAGCCTCTTTTGCTCCTCCGCCTGATACTGCTGCAACAAAATGATTTCAGCCGTTTGGGAAAGTTGATGTTGCGCTAACCAGTTCAACTCTAGATCCGTCACTTGAATGCCTGAGGCAGCTTTCCTCAATATGAGATATAGAAAGCTGTCAGACGCAACGGGCTTAAATTGAGGGACTTGATACTTTCCCTTGAGGACCACAAAATGTCTTTTCTGTAGTTCGCTGTTATCCATATAGCGATCCTATTTAGTTTGTGAAAGGACTTTCTGCCAGGGAAAGTCCTTTCACAACTCCCTTTATTCACTAACAATTTAGAACGGCTAATACCAATTTGAATGGTTATCTCAACACATCAAATCTTGGTAAGGGCAAACGGCTGTTCGCCCCTAACAGGGTCTGTCGCCTTCACGAATCAAAACGTTAGGTAGTGCCTTTGGGCAGCGATCGCCCAAGCCCATCCTACCCAGAAAGTATTTAGCTGCTATGGGTGGTTACACACTCTTCAAATTTGCTCAATGACAAATTACCCAATGGGAGTGGGCGCGATCGGTTCAATATCCGGGTCATCGCCCCCGACCTGGTTCGTGCGGAGAATCCAGATCTGGGCACCCTGTTCTAAAAACTGATAGGCGATCGCCTCACTGGCAAGGCGCGGTAGGAGAGTACGCCAACTCCGGAGACCGATAAACAAACCCTGGAAAAAGTCCTCTTCGGGGCTGATACCCAGTGTGTTCTCGCTATTTTGCCAATCGGCACGGGCACTACCAAAGGGTAATAGCTCCCAACGGATCTGGCGGGTTAGGTTTACTAACTGTTCAAATAACTGTGCTTGTTCGGGGTCATTTTTGAGACTGGCAATCAGTGCTTCATTGCCTTCCACGCGATCGCGAATATGTTTAAGTGCCGCATAAAGCGCCTGGTTGGAGTCCTGGGCACAGTTATGGGCAGCGCCCACATAGGTTCCACCCGTACCATCACCAATGCGGTAACGGGCCGCCATTGCTTCCAATTGGTGCAACAGGTCATCCAATGCTGACTGGTACCCCTCGCGGATGTCGTAGTCATAGGTAAACGTGTCCAGGCGAATCAGCAAATCTGCCACGGGTCGGGTACCCAACCAACCGAACTGGCGATCACCCATAAACTTTTGCCAAGCTAGCTTGCCGGCAATCACACCATCTACATTGTGGGTGTAGACCTGGTAATAGGTGATGTCAAACATCAACTCGTCCGCTAATGGTTCGCGCACAACCTGTGCCACCCCATAGGCAAAATGCCCAAAGAAGATAGGGGTTTTCGCAGCAGGTTCCCGCTTTTTGCCACCGATGCCACCGTAGACATGGATCAGCAGTGAGCGATCGCCCTCCTTCCAATCGTTCAATAGTTGGGCGTCCACCGGTGGTGGTGGTGTATAGGTTGTCGGGAACGAGGTGCCTTTCTCCCTGGTTGCCTGCGCCTCCCTATCTGCCTGATCTCCTGCTGGGTTGAGCAACACCGATCGCGTCCGTCCCTTCTGGCCCTCAATTTTCCATGCCTGTCGTTTGAGGTAATGCCAGGAGGGTTTACGCCCCAGGATGACCTCATCCGGTTGCAGTCGCAGTAAGGCACGGGGAGCGATCGCCTGCACCACAAACAGACCCGTGGCATCCTTTGCCCCATAGATGTACCAGCCAGTTTCATTGACGGGCGATCGCTCCATGTCCCGATTACTGGAGGGGT
Source organism: uncultured bacterium (assembly GCA_964524315.1). Taxonomy (GTDB): domain Bacteria; phylum Cyanobacteriota; class Cyanobacteriia; order Leptolyngbyales; family Leptolyngbyaceae; genus CAZGDE01. Next base: position 6,736 of record CAZGDE010000252.1, on the reverse strand, counting down.
AGCAGTCATGCATATCCGCCACGACCTGCGGAATCTGGATAACTTCTTGGAGCCCAGTAAATGCGCCCGTTCTCCGAGCGAAGTGAACGATCTGGAAACAGTCAGGAACAGAAGCATCCGGTAGGGCGTGGAGAACTTTTACCAGGGCATAGTAGCGTCCGGTGATTTGAATGGGTTCGCGGGAGATGAGAAGGTAGGGATTGGGGGTTGGGGGCTGGTCACCACACACTTCGACAGTGCCATCCAGCTTGACGATAACATCATCGATTGGATGGGAACCCGCAAGGGATTCCAGGGGGTCTACCTGTCGCCAACGGTCAATTCGGAGGGGGTGGACGACGCCCTGTTGCTGGCTGTATTCGGCATCTTCACTGAAGTAGAGATCTTTCGTGACTAAGCGGATGCGAGCCTGCACTTCGGAGTCGTGACTCCAGCGCAACGCCACGATGCGCCCGATCAACTGTTCATGCTCGCTGGGGGCATGGTGGACTTCAAACCAGGCACCATTGACGTAACGCCGTTGTTCCGCCTTAGGCAAAATCAACCGTCCCATCCAGGGCGCGATCGCCCGATACCATTCCCGATCAACTGTTTGATCCAGTGGGTAATAGTCAGGTTGGTTAAAGGGGGCCAGAACGTAGCGATCGTAGTTACTGGCTTTGCTCCAGTTCAACCGCCGACTGAGGGGCGATCGACCCTGGATCAGATTCGAAAGGAGTTCTACTGTTTGTTGCAGATGGGTGCGGCCATCGGGGAGGCCGGCCGTGGCCCCATAGGGACCCTGTGCCGCATTGTGCCCAACTGGGCCTAACGAAATAAAGCTGATCTTGCCCCGACGTTTTGCCCGGTTCCAGTAGGAGAGGGGAAAGATTTTCCAGCGGCGGGGAAATAGGATGGGGCCTTCCTTTTCCACCAGGTCTTTGTCGCCAACGATGTGATAGAGATGCTCCAGTTCCAGAAAGTTATGGTTACCGCTGATAACACCGGCCAGAGAAATGACTTCGATTGGGGCTCTGAGGGCTCGTTTGAGATACGAAGCGGCTCCCAATGCCATTTGGGCACCACCGCTATAGCCCAACAGCGTAATTGGAATATTACTATCGGGCTGGTAATGGTGGTTAATCAGGCTGTTGTAGATGACCTGGGCAACGCCCTGGTTGTAGATGGGGCCGTACCGCTGGTCAGCAACGACACTGACAATCAAAACATTCCGAATGTTGATGGTTGCGCCAATTAAGGCCCCAATGATGCCCCCCGATGCATTCATCTGGTAGCGATCAGCAATACGCCAGAACCAGCCCAGCAAGGCATTTTCCGTCAGGGGACGGTTTAGCACCGAATAGGGCATGATGCCTTTGATCAGCACAATGTCATCGGGAAGGGCGATCGCCAACTCGTCGAGAAAGCGCTCTACTTCTGGCAAATATTCGTACTGTGCCTGGGAAATGCCATCCAAGTAAATGACATAGCGAGTAACGTGACGATCGGTGGGGAATGGTTCTGCTAAAGTGCCCGGATTGAGGGCTGTGTCGATCTCATCCCCATACCAGCCAGCCCACCAACCAAGGGCTTCCAGGGGTGCCAGTAACCCGGCAAAAATGATTGCCAGGAGGCCCCACCACATCAGATCCAGGGAAACTTGCCAGGTGACGCTCGCAGCCACCACCGTTGACCACAATAGAACCTGCAAAATGGGTAAGAACCAGGCACCAATAAATGCCAGCAGTGTGATTACCAGAAATTTGACCACTCGCCATGCTGTCCGGTTCATACCACTACCCTTAATACCGTCGCCTTTTTGAAGGTTGGATGCCCTGTTCGACTAACCGCTCTAACTCTTTTAAATCTGTTACTAGATTGACCCCGGCGGCGGTATTTGACAACCAGCGACTCAGTTGCGTAAAAGGACGACCGATGGTGCGTTGCAACAGTTGTAACCCTGCCCAACCCAAAACGCCACAGCTAAATGCCTGAACAAACGTCAGGTTAAACACGGCGGACATGCCGACCAGGTAGGCAACAAAACTCCAGACTGATAGCAGGGTGGCGATGGGTACGCCCAGGTAGGGGAGGGCGATAAAGACGCTAAAAAGTTGGGGGGCAAAGGACAGCCCAACGACAAGGGTGACTTTAATAGAGGTATCGTACTGGCGGTAAATGAACTCGCTGACAAACCAGGTGCTGAGCCCCCAGAACAGTACGCCGATCGCAAATAGCAGAGCGGCAATGATCAGACTGAGAATAAATCGCAGGGGTTTGACCCGATTCGCAAAGAGGATAATTCCCTGGCCGATCGCCTGGGAGAAACCTGCCAGGAAGACAATGAAGAAGGCAAGAATACTACCGCCAGGAAGTACTACGAGTTGTTGAAAGGCATTGGGGGAGAGGGCGATCGCGCCGCTGACGAGTTCCCAAAAGTGGCTGAGTGCGGTTTGCATGGTTACTGATCTACCGTTAAAGCACTCTATACCACAATGGCTTGTTCGTTAAAACGAATGGTCGATTTTCTGGGATTTGGGAACTGTAAACGCAGAGACTACGGGGCAGCGGACGAAAGCTTCCCCCAGACTCCCTCCAAACGGTTTAACGGTGGAAGTTGCGATCACCCGAAAGGTCTACTGTTTCAAGTGTTGAGCGGGTTGTATGCGGAGATATATTGGCAAACGTTTGAAGCCCTAATTGTCTGGAATTGTCTGGTTCCTCAGTTTTAGG
>CAZGDE010000252.1:0-4014 GCA_964524315.1 uncultured bacterium | reverse complement strand
GTTTTAGGAAGAAGTTAACTCTTCTTTAAAAGCGTCAATTCCTGATTCTATTCAGTCAAACTATCGTCGCGTTGACTTTGGCACCCACCAAATCGAACCTTTTGGAGGGGGCGTGGGGGAAGCTTTCGTCCCCCACACGGGGGGATTGGGGGGCTGCCCCCCAAACAGTGGTTTTAGGAATCACAGTTCCCAGAACTCAAACAATCACAGTTCCCAGAACTCAAACAGTTATAGTTCCCAAAACTGCCCCATACGGCAGAGTTAAACACTTACCAGTTGATAAGCACCCCCCAACCCCGCTCCCAGTTCTTCCGGAGTAATCTTCCCATCATGGTTACTGTCGATCGCATCAAACACCGCATCCGTACCCAACCATTCCTCGCGGGTAATAAACCCATCACCATCCAGGTCATAGGCATGGAAAATATCTTCCGCCGCATGGCGCAGATAATTCTCACCCTCCAGTTGGGAAAGGCGCGTCGCCAGTAACGTCTCCAGCGTCACGAGTGCCTTTGTGAAGCCCTGAATCCCTTCCGCCAATTTCTCCGATGCCATCTTATCCTCAGCGTGCATCCGGTCAAAGGTAGCCTTGTCCATTGGGATCTTGGCAATATCCATTGATGCCGCCTTTGCGGGATCGAGCTTGCGGGGCAGGTTATCCGTGGTACTGTTCAGTTCCGCCAGCAACGAGGGAGAAATGGTCAGCAAGTCGGAACCTGCCAGTTCAATAATTTCGCCAATGTTGCGGAAACTGGCTCCCATGACTTCCGTCTTGTAGCCAAACTTCTTGTAATAGTTGTAAATCGTCGTGACCGATTGTACGCCTGGATCGTCCGCACCAACGTAATCCTGACCCGTTTCCTTTTTGTACCAGTCCAAAATACGACCAACGAAGGGCGAAATAAGCGTGACCCCTGCTTCGGCGCAGGCGATCGCCTGATGGATGCCAAACAACAAGGTCAGATTACAGTGAATCCCGTCCTTCTCCAGTACCTCCGCCGCCTTGATGCCTTCCCAGGTCGAGGCGATTTTAATCAGGATGCGATCGCGGGCAATACCAGCCTTTTCGTATTCCGCAATCAGGTAACGAGCCTTCTCGATCGTTGCTTCCGTGTCATAGGACAGGCGCGCATCCACTTCGGTAGAAACCCGCCCCGGAATAATGGCCAAAATCTTTTTGCCAAAGGAAACTGCCAGCCGTTCAAATGCCAGTGTTGCAACCTCCTTATCCGAAGCAGCCGATCCCGAATCCGCCCGTGCCTGCTTGAGCGTTTCATCAACAATTTCCTGGTAGTGGGGCATCTGTGCCGCCGCCGTAATCAAAGAGGGATTAGTTGTCGCATCGTGGGGCGTAAACTTTTCAATCGCCTGGATATCTCCCGTATCCGCCACCACAATCGTCATTTCCCGTAGTTGCTCAAGGAGAGTCTTAGTCATACCTGATAAACATCCTCTGTTGTGAGTGAACTAACAATCTCGGAATCGGCAGGCGGGGGACAGACTGCCCCCCGATTACCTATAACAGCCCTTCCTTGCCTGCCATTTCCACTATCAGGTCGATCACTCGACAGGAATAACCCCATTCGTTGTCGTACCAGGAAACGACTTTAAAGAAATTGGCATTCAACTCAATTCCAGCCTTCGCATCGAAAATGCTGGAGCGGGAATCGGTGCGGAAATCCATCGACACCACCTCATCTTCGGTATAGCCCAAAATATCCTTCATTGGGCCCTCAGCGGCTGCTTTCATTGCCGCACAGATTTCCTTGTAGCTCGTGGCTTTAGTGGTTTTTACCGTCAGGTCGACTACCGATACATCGGGTGTACCCACCCGGAATGCCATCCCCGTCAGCTTACCTTTCAAGTCAGGTAGTACTAAAGCAACTGCTTTCGCAGCTCCCGTGGAGGAGGGGATGATATTTTGGGCGGCACCCCGGCCACCGCGCCAGTCTTTCTTACTGGGGCCATCGACGGTGGGTTGGGTGGCAGTCATGGCGTGAACCGTAGTCATCAGCCCTTCGGCGATGCCAAAGTTTTCGTGTAGTACTTTGGCAACGGGTGCCAGACAGTTCGTTGTGCAACTGGCATTCGACACGATGACATCCTTTGCCGGGTCGTAGTCGTGATGGTTTACACCCACCACAAACGTCCGCACCTTATCGGGATCTTTCGTGGGGGCAGACAGGATTACCCGCTTCGCTCCTGCCGTCAAGTGCTTGGAAGCGCCCGCATAATCGGTGAATAAGCCCGTTGACTCGATCACATAATCCGCACCATTCTTACCCCAGGGCAATTCTTCCGGGTTGCGAATGGCATAGCAGGGGATAAATTTGCCATCCACCACAATGCCATCTTCCTTCGCTTCCACCGTACCTTTATAGACACCGTGGGTCGAATCATACTTCAGCAGGTACGCCAGGTTATCCGGTGGTACCAGGTCATTGATCCCGACAAATTCAATATGGGGATTGCCCAATGCCGCCCGGAATACGAGCCGTCCGATGCGTCCGAAGCCATTAATGCCAACTTTTAATACCATCGTCTGAATCTCCTTAGTATGCTTTGCAAGAATCTTCCGGTAGCGTCACTCGTTACTTAAACGCCGCAGTACCCGCAAATTTGGCGGCTTTACCCAGTTGTCGTTCAATTCGCATCAGTTGGTTGAATTTGGCTACCCGCTCACTCCGGCAGGCGGATCCGGTTTTGATTTGACCGGCGTTGGTTGCAACCGCCAGATCGGCGATCGTGGTGTCTTCAGATTCACCCGAACGGTGGGAGGTCATGTACTTGTATTTGTTCTTGGCAGCAAGCTCGATCGTGTCCAGGGTTTCGGTGAGAGTACCGATCTGGTTGACCTTGATCAAAATGGCATTGGCAATCCCTGCTTCGATCCCCTTGCCCAAAATGGTGGCATTTGTGCAGAACAAGTCATCTCCCACAAGTTGGGTCTTGCCACCGATGGTGTCCGTCAATAATTTCCAACCCTCCCAGTCGTTTTCCCCCATACCGTCCTCAATGGACACGATCGGGTACTGATCCACCCAGGACTTCCACAGAGCAACCATTTCTTCCGAGGTTTTGGTTTGTTGGGTTGATTTGAAGAAGAGGTATTTGCCATCCCGCCAGAGTTCACTGGTGGCGGGGTCGAGACAGATGGAGATGTCGTCGCCGGGGCGGTATCCGGCAGCGGCGATCGCTTCCAGGATCACCTCGATCGCCTCATCGTTCGATTTCAAATCCGGTGCAAACCCACCTTCATCACCAACCCCCGTGCTGTAACCCTTTTTGTTGAGAATTGAGCGCAACGCATGGAAGGTTTCTGCCCCCATGCGGATTGCTTCCACAAAGGAGGGGGCATTATGGGGCGCAATCATGAACTCCTGGAAGTCAACGGTGTTCTGCGCGTGGGCACCGCCGTTGATCACATTCATGCAGGGGACGGGTAACACACAGGCATTGGTACCACCCAGGTAACGATAGAGGGGTTGTTCCAGGACTTTTGCTGCCGCCTTTGCCGCCGCCAGCGAAACCGCGAGGATCCCATTTGCGCCCAGGGTGCCTTTGTTGGGGGTGCCATCCAGTTCCAGCATGGTCATGTCGATCGCCCGTTGATCCGTCACATCCAGACCAATCAGGGCGGGTGCAATCTTGCTGTTGACGTTTTCCACGGCCTTCAGCACCCCTTTACCGCCGTAGCGCGACTTGTCACCATCACGCAGTTCGACCGCTTCCTTTTCTCCGGTCGATGCGCCCGAAGGAACGATTGCCGAACCAGAGGTAAATTCGTCTTCCAGGATCACCGTTGCTTCAACGGTTGGATTACCCCGTGAGTCCAGCACTTCAGCAGCAACAATTTGTTCGATACGCATGAATGATTTACTCCTTAGTCACAAATAATTCAATGGTTATTCGATAATTAAGCGTGTGTGGCACAGGGCAGTTAGCTAGCATACATTAGGTTCACCCCTGCCATCGCTCCATGCTTTATTTCGCCGCGATTTTGAGGGTAGAAAG
>CAZGDE010000251.1:1919-10634 GCA_964524315.1 uncultured bacterium | reverse complement strand
GAGGTGGTAAATCTTCCGGGATGAGAACCTCCAGGAGTTGCTCCTGCTGGTAGGTACGTTGGACAAAGGGTTCCGATACGTGGGGAAGCCAGAATTGCAGATGAATCGGTGACAAATTTAAGGGATCGGCACCGGAATCGAGACGCGTTAAGTCTAAGAGATCTGTGATCAGGGTGATCTCGCGTTCGCATTCAGTTTGGAGTACCTGGAAGTAATTGTTGATGGGGTTGGTGTCTGCCTCAAATACACCTAGGGGGCGCAGACAAATTTCCAGCATTTGCAGTGCCATTTTCATGCTGGACATCGGTGTCTTCAGCTCGTGGGAGACTGTGCTGAGAAAGTCGTCTTTGAGCTGGTTCAACCGCGCCAGTTCCTCTACCTGGGTCTGCGCTGCGCGGTACAGACGAGATTGCCGGAGGGCGATCGCGCATTGATTCGCCACCTGCTGCACTAATCGTACTTCCTGATCATTAAATGCCACTGCTGCAGGCTTAAACAACCACAGATCCCCTAATACCCCCTGGTCATCCATCAGAGGACAGGCCAGTACCGTCAGTAAGTTCTGCTTATCCGGTGACGGATGAGGAGTAACGTCACAGAATTGACAGACCTGCCCTTGCAGCAATAATTCATAAACGTCTGCATGAGGTGTGCTAGCGATATCAAACGTTTTTCCTTGCTCTGAAGCTAAAGACTGACCAGCTTCGTAGGCAATAGTAGTGGTTTGATCCGTGTTGTAAATGCCAGTATTACAACAAATGGTTCCCACTCCCTGTGCCAGTTCCTGTACGGCCGATCGCAAGATCTCCTGCTCATCTAAACTATCGCGCACCTTGTCCGTGATCCGTTTGAGTAGAGCTTCAAAGTCTAATGCCTGTTGCAGTTGGGCCGTGCGTTCCTGTACCTGACACTCAAGATGGGTATTCCAATGCTGCACCTGGCGATATAGCTCGGACTGTTGAATGGCAATGGTTAATTGGGTCGCTAGTTGTAAGAGTAGCTCCCGCTCTAAGGGTTGCCAGTGGCGGGGAGCCTGACACTGGTGGACGACTAATAGACCCCAGAGGAGCGTTCCCTGCCAGATTGGTACTACCAGTTTGGCTTTGACCTGGAGCATTTCCAGTAACTCAATATGACATTGGCTCAATCCGGCTGTGTAGATATTGTCTCTTGCCTGAATGGAACGATTAACATATGCCTGTTCGTGATGTTCAACAAAGTAGGAATCTGTAATTTCCAGGTTAAGAATTGATTGCCAACCCGGTGCAACCGATTCGGTGACGACTATGCCACTCCAGTCTGGATTAAAGCGGTAGATGATCACTCGATCGCATTGTAAAAAGTGCCGCACCTCAGTTACCGTCGTATTGAGAATGGCATCCAGATCCAGTGATGCACGAATGTGTTGGGCGATCGCATAGGTCATGCGTTCCCGTTCGGCTTGATGATGCAGGCTCATTTCTGCCTGCCGTTGTACGGTGATATCAACAAAGGAAGTAACCACGGCGTAGGGGACAGTTTCACCAGGTTTTAACAAAGGTTGGGAGTTAATCGAAATCCAGGTGAGGTAAGTATCCGGTTTGTGTATGCCCATGACCACATTTGACTGTGCTTCTCCGGTGCGTAATGTCACCATTGCTGGGTGGGTTTCGCCAGGAAAGGGCGAACCATCGGCCTGAATTGTTTGCCAATGGCGATCAAGGGAGGTCAGCCCTACCATTTCAGCCTGGGACAGACCTAAAATTTTCTCAGCACTCTTGTTGCAGGCAATGATTTGGCCATCTGTTTGCTGTAGGACAATTCCCTCAGCCAGAACATTCACCACAGAGCGGTAGCGGTCTTCACTCTCCTGTAACGCATGGAGTAGGGCGTTTTTCGATTCAAATTCTGCTGCCAGTTGAATTTCTACCTGTTTCAATTCCGTAATATCAACGGAATTGCCAATAATTCCCTGGACTTGATCATTAGCATCAATCCAGGGACGAACGATGGTGTGATACCAGCGCAACTCGCCCGTGGCCGTTGTAATTTGCTGAATCTCCTGTTGTGCCTGGCGACTCTCCATAATTGTCTGGTTTGCCGCCAAAAACTGTTGCAGTTGTTCCTGGCTGAAGTTTGGGTTAAAGTCCGGTTCCCGTTTACCAAGCATGGCTTCGACACTGCTGCCGTGGATCTCGGTACTTGCCTGATTCACAACCAAAAGTTTTCCTTCTTTGTCTTTCACGTAGATACAACTGGGAACTGTATCAATAATCTGCCGGAGAAAGGCTTGTTGGGCTTCGAGTTCTGTCTCGGCTCGTAGACGGGCTTGCAGTGCTTTATGTTGGGCAGTAATGTCCTTTTCATTAACGAGAATGGTCGTTTTACCGGTGACTGGATCATTCACCCGCCGCGCGTCGATCCCGTGCCAGCGCACACCTAACCGAGTGAAGATTTGTGTTTCAATGCTAAAAATTCCCCCGGCCTCAAGTACGGTCATGGCCCGTTGTCCGATCTCCGGATCAACAAAATGGCGCAGGAAGGCATTCTCCTGGCCCATCTGGGGGTGGGTTGTATCTCCATAACAACGCAGGGCTGCCGGATTTTGTAGCAGTGGCACACCCTCCAGGGTATAAAGCGAAATCATGACACTTGTATGCCGCAGAGCCTCGATCGCCCGTAGGGTTTCCTGTGCCAGTTGGTAAGCCGTTTCAGTGCTACCCTCGACCAGCATAACCAGGCGACCAGCTTCCATCGCTATACCAGAGCACCGACACATGACGGAAACTGGTTCCCCCCGTGGATAAAACGTCCACTGATCAACGACTGTTTTGCCTTGTTTAAACTGCTGTAAGTAGTTCTGCAAGCGAATCCGGGTGGATTCTGACACATCGCTAAAGTCACGGCTGAGTAACTCCTCACGACTGGACGCATTCCACAGGTGTAGTGATGCTCGATTTGCCCATCGCATTGCTAAGCGCTCAATGTCATAGACCCAAACGGGATTTTGCAGTAAATCGAAGGTCGCGAGGGACACCGTTTCGTCACAGGTACAAATCGCAACTGGCGCGTGCGTGGTGGTCAGGTTGACCGGGGGAGAGGTGGTTCCATGGGCCTGTAATGGTGGTTCCATGGGAGGGGTAAATGATTCAGGGTTGGGTGGTGCGGTTGCTGGAAGGCTGGATGGGTGAGAGCTAAGCGGCGGAATTCTCGCTGCCAGTTGGGTGGCAAAGTAACGTAAAACTTCAACTTCCAGAGGATGCCACTGGCGAGGACTGTCACACTGATGCGCAATTAGCAATCCCCAAAGTTGTGGGAGCGGCATCTTCTCTTCGGGCAATTTCTCTTCCCATGGCAGCAAAATGGGAACGACGAGATTAGCACGTACTTGCAGTCGGGTTAAGAGTTGGCGATGACAGGGAACAAGGTTGGCTGTTTCTCGGTCAGAGATCGCACTGATGTGGCCCTGTTGATAGAGTTGATGCCATTTGGTTTGAAAGCAAGGGTCGTAGATGAGTTGTCCTTGAATGGATTGCCAGTTATGCCGAACAGCCTCTGCCATAATTACCCCGTCTCCATTTGGCAAAAACTGGTAGACCAGCAGGCGATCGCTGTCTAATATGGCCCTGATCCCAGTCGTTGTAGTGGTTCCGGCCTCATCTAAATCAGTGACATGCTGAATTTGTTGCGAGAGGGTCATAATCTGTGCCAAAACCTGTTCTAAACAAGTTTTGGTAGGACGATGAAACATAGTGACGATAGGGCTAAGGGGACAGGCATATTGGTAGTATTCACTGCACCGATGCCCTAAAGTCAAAGGTGTTCAAGAATTTACAAGACGTATTATTACAACATTTATTCACTACCAGATAAAATTAATGATTCCCTAGAAATGGCGGATATAGCCCCTTTTTAGGGCAACCTGAGTAAAGCCGGAGCGAATCGCTGCTCCCTGGTTTGCGTCCTCTAGCTCCATAGCCGCATTATGTTTCCTGAAGAAACTTCGCAATCGTCAGGTATGCCTGAAAGTACTCCATCAGGTATTACCCCGGCGCATGATCACCCTGGGGCTTTCTCGGCGCTGGAAACTTCTCTCCAACTTGCCAACCAGGAATTGGAACGACGTATTGCTGAGCGAACCGCCCAGTTAGAGCAAGCAAATGTGGCATTGCGGGAAAGTGAGGAACGCAACCAGTTGGCTATGGAAATTGCCAGCATGTTTGCTTTTGAGTGGGAACCTGCCACTGATGTGGTTAAACGCTCCTCCCACTGTGGCAGAATCCTGGGTTTAACCGAAGCTGCGGTAGAGCGGGACACGGGAGTCAGCTTTTTCCAACGAGTTCATCCTGACGATCGCGATCACTTCATCGCCTGCCTACAGACGCTCACCCCGGAACATAACACGTATAAGACGACCTACCGTGTTGCCCGCCCAGATGGTCAGGTTGTCACCCTGGAGGAAAGTGGCCGGGCTTTTTTTGACAGTCAGGGGCAGATCTCCCGTCTGATTGGTATGACCGCAGATGTGACCGAACGGCAACGGATGCAGGCCGAGCTAGAGGCAAGTCGGGCTACCTTACAACGGCAACTGGCCGAAATTGAAACGATCTATCAATCTGCGCCCATCGGCTTGAATGTGCTTGATGCCGATCTCCGCTTTGTCCGGATTAATCAACGATTGGCAGACATCAATGGTTTGTCGGTAGAAGCCCATCTGGGGCGAACTGTGCGAGAACTGTTGCCCGGTCTGGCTGATGTGGCGGAACAGATATTACGACCGATTTTGGTAACAGGAGAACCACTCCTCAATGTCGAACTGCGCGGAGAGACTCCGGCGCAACCGGGTGTAGAACGGGTCTGGTTGGAGAGCTTTTTGCCCTTGAAGGATGGCGATCGCGTGATCGGCATTAACACGGTTTGCGAAGAGATCACGGAACGCCAACGGGCCGAAGCGGCTCTGCGTGAGAGCGAAGAGTTTAAGCAGCGTATGCTGGAGAGTAGTAATGACTGTATTAAAGTCTTAGACCTGGATGGACGGATGCTTTATCTCAATCCGGGCGGACGATGTCTCCTGGAAATTGATGATTTTGCATCTGTTCACCATGCTGACTGGGCTCTGTTATGGCCCGCCGCAATGCGCCCCATCATCCGGGAAGCAATTGCGGCAGCGAAAGCGGGAGAATCGAAACGGTTTCAGGGCTATTGTCCTACGGTTAAGGACACACCAAAATGGTGGGATGTCGTTGTTACCCCGATCCATGATGTAACTGGGCAGGTGATACAACTACTTTCTATTTCGCGGGACATTACCGAAATTAAGCAGTCCGAGGAAGCTTTACGGCAGTCCGAGGAACGTTATCGCACACTATTTGAGTCAATGGAAGATGGCTTTTGTGTCATCGAAATGCTATTTAATGACACAAATACGCCCACCGATTATCGCTTTCTGGAAATTAACCCGACTTTTGTGCGTCTTACTGGGCTTAAAGGGGTGGTTGGTAAGACAGCACGTCAAATCATTCCCCAGTTACAGGAATTTTTTGTGGAGACCTATGGTAAGGTCGCTCTCACAGGTGAATCGGCTCGCTTTGAGGTTCCCTCTCAGTTGGGTAATGGTTGGTTTGAGGTGTATGCCTTTCCCATTGGCAAACAGGAAAGCCACAAAGTAGCGGTTTTGTTTAAGGATGTCAGCGATCGCAAAGCTGTTGAGACGCAACGGGAACACTTACTTCAACAGGAGCAAGCGGCGCGAGAAGCAGCCGAACAAGCCAATCGAATCAAAGATGCGTTTCTGGCTGTGCTGTCCCATGAATTGCGCACGCCCTTAAATCCGATCTTAGGTTGGGCGAAGCTTCTACAATCCTCCCATATCAATGCGGATAAGCTCCAGCAGGGTTTAAGTACAATCGAACGCAATGCCAAACAACAGGTGCAATTGATCGATGATCTCCTGGATAGTTCGCGGATTATCCGTGGCAAATTGACCCTTAACCTTGCTGCGATCGATGTCGCTATTCCGATCATGGCTGCGCTGGAAACGGTGCGTTTCGCCGCCGAGGCAAAGGCCATTCAGGTGGATGTATTGCTTAATCCCACTATGACTCAAGTCAGGGGTGATGTGGGCCGGTTGCAACAGGTATTTTGGAACTTATTATCCAATGCCATCAAATTTACTCCCTCCGGCGGACGGGTAACAGTGCAATTGGCGCAAATTGGCAGTGAGAGCATGGTTGAGAACCGGGTTCCGCAACTCCCGCTTGTCCTACCTCTGCAGTTCCCTATTCCGTCCTATGCCCAAATCACAATCACAGATACGGGCAAGGGGATCAAGCCGGATTTTCTCCCCCACGTGTTTGAGCTGTTCCGGCAACAGGATAGTTCAACGACCCGGTCATTCAGTGGGTTGGGATTGGGACTAGCCATCGCGCGGCAGGTCGTCGAGGCTCATGGCGGTACTATTACTGTCTCTAGTGCCGGTGAAGGTCATGGCGCGACCTTTACGGTCTTGTTACCCCTTATGGCTACCATAAGCCCCCATCTGCCAGCTGCAGTGCAACCGCAACTGCCGACGCTGGCAAAATTGCGGGTGATGGTGGTGGATGACGAAAACGATTCTCTGGAGTTGATCAGAATTTTATTGGAGCAGGAAGGCGCAGTGGTGAAGACGGTTTCCCTGGCGACTGAAGCGGTGCGGATGATGCTTCAGTCGCAGTTCGACCTGTTAATTAGTGATATTGGCATGCCGCAGATGGATGGTTATATGTTCATTCGTCAGGTGCGTGCCTTACCGCCCCAGTTTAACCGGGACATTCCAGCGATCGCCCTCACAGCCTATGCCGGTGAAACAAACCGGCGACAAATCCTTGCCGCCGGTTTTCAAGCCCATCTTGCCAAACCAATTGAGCCTCAAAATTTATTGACTGAAATTGCCACAGTCATTGCTCGATAACCAAATTCAGGATGCGGTGTTCTTTTTGCGTCCACGGCCAGTGGAAGTTTTAGAAGTTGCAGGTGTCTTCGGAATTGCTTTGGCAGCAGACTTACGGGTACGGGTTGAACGTTTCTTGGGTTCTGCCTCTACTCCCGTTGTCGGGGTAGCCTCAACAGTTTTGACGCGACCCCGTCTGGTTTTGGCAGGGGCAGGTGTAGCGGGTGTTTCAGGCTCGACTGGTGCCGTTGCTTCGGGTGGTGCGTCTGTTGTGGGTGACTCATCCACCAACTTCTTAGTTCGTTTCGTTTTGGTTTTCGTGAGTTGACGCTTACCCGATGGTACGTAGTTTTTCAGCGTTAACGTGCTGATTTTAATTCCCTGCTGCGATAGGAGTTTAGCAATGTCCTCGTAATTGTAGCCTCTTGCCATCGCTGCTTTAATTTCCTCTTGCAAATGGTCAACGGCTTCGCGCAAGGACAAATCTTCTTTCGGTTTCTCTGGCAACTCCTGCAACAGGGTCTTTGCTTGTCCGACAAGTTCACGATTGACAATGGTTGCTCTGGGTTTACGAGTCGCGGGTGCCATGATGAGAAAAATCCTAAAGGTAATACTCTTTATTCTACGGGTTTAATTGGAAAATGAACGAAATTTTCATCGTTATAAAATTTGTGCGCAAATCATCAAGACAATGGTCAGATAAATGTGGAAAACGATAGAGCAGATGAATCGTGGCCAGCATTAAGGTATGCCGTTAGGATCTCTGGCATTTTTCCAGCACTAACTTAACTGCGTTGATAATCACATCTGGTTGATCAATCCAGACAAAGTGGCCGCTTTTTGCCGCATCCATTTGAACGCAATTAGTGGAGAGCCGACCCAACTCATCATGCATGCGATCGCGCAACTGATCCGCTGCTTTGAGCGGCATCAGGGCGGTTATCAGCGATGGTTTGAAGAATGAATGGGATTTAATACTTACCATCGGTAAATCTCCGAGGTCATTGGCGCAACGAACCTGGCGGCCACTGGTTGTTAAACCGAGAATTTCTTGAGTCATGGTCAACCAGTGTTTCGGGCGACAGAACGATCGCTTCACCGCCTGCAGGGCTACGGATGAAAACTGCCGTAATTCTGGTTTCAGTAACTCAAATACGCCAACTTGACTCAGTAGTCGAATCAGCCCCAGCCCTGATCCTAAAACTGACATAATAAAACCCGATGCGAAAAAGATTTGCAGCCCTTTCAGAGCAAGGGACATTTTTAACATCCCCGATTCATGGAGGCCATCCGTTATCACCAGACCAACCACTTTTTGGGGAAAGCGGTGGGCATAGAGGCGCATATTGTAGCTACCGAAGGAGTTGCCAACCAGCAAATAGGGCGGCTCTAAACCGGCACAGGTCAGCAGATTATCCAGTTCTGTGACAATCTGCTGACTGGTACGGGAATGGGGGCTGCGATCGCTCCAACCAAAACCGGCGCGATCGTAAATACAGAACCGTGACAAGTTTGCCAATTGATCTTGTAGCAAATAGCCCTCGACACCACCCAGGCTATGATCTAGCACAATGGTGACATCACCTGTGCCGCCAGTGACGTAGTGTAGATAGTAGCCTCCTATATTGACCCGTTGACCGGGTGGTAGCGAGCGATCTTCTCGCCAGCACGCTACGACCTGATATAGAGTAGTAATCGTTAAGACTAGGATTCGGAAATAAAATAAACCCATTAGAAGCTGTCAGAGTAGGGAAATCGAATGCCTTGTTTCAATGTCATCAAACACAAATATACATTGGTATATTGAC
>CAZGDE010000251.1:0-1909 GCA_964524315.1 uncultured bacterium | reverse complement strand
CAAATACTATTCTCTATGGTACAAATGTTTTACTTCCGCTCCGTTGGCTTAACCTGGATCTGGAAGTCACTGATTGCCTAATCAATCTGTTGGTAGAGTCGCTATAGGCAGGAAACCTAACAACATCTATTAATATATAGACAATATATAGATAACTATAATAGATGGAGATCGGGCAACTCCTCAATTGGCTCGGTAATTCCACGAGGTAAAGTAACCTCCCATTAAACTGGCGTAATCAAGAACTGGTCGAATAACAAAATTCGCAGAATTCTGATTCTTGCCTGGGTTGGGTTAGCGTTAGCGCCACTCACTGAAATTTTTTCGGCGTTGCTGAATATGGATATGATTTGCAGGCAGGCATATCTGCTGTAGGAGCAGTTTGCGTTCGCGTAGCGTCTCCCTGGGAGACACCGCCCCTACGGGATTCATATTTCTAATCAGCAATACCACTTTTTCTAGTGTTGGGCTTTCCGCTGTTCAACTCAGTCGTCAAGAAAGATTTACCAGTCAATCAGGATCAAGAGCAATGATCTTGAGATGGGATGTATTTGCTGAGAGCGCAGTACTGGCAAAGATGAAGCGAAGAACTAACTCACCCGCGAAACGAGTTGCAGATCGCTTAAGTGGCCGGTGGAGTGCATTAAGTAACGTTGAGATGTTCTACAGGCGAGTTGATCGTTGTAGGTGTGGTATTTGGCCAAGGAAGACTGAGGTGCCTAAAGGCTAATGTCCGATGTCGCACCTCGACAGCAGGCAATGTATCTGATTTAATTACCGAGTTAATAATTAAGTTGACAATCAGTTATTTCAAGGCAGATTTAATTCTTAGAGAAGAGTAGCTTTGTAAAGCTTATTGGTATCTTCTCTGAAGATATAAAAATGCTTATTTGATTCCTGTCTGTAATATCGTCAGTGTGTTTCTTGTAAAATTTTTATATATAAATAGTTGGTTTATCTGAAAAAGTAAAATTTTTATGGTTTAAAACAAGTTTTCTTGCAAGTTTTATTATTTAATTTTTCTGGTTTTCTTAGCATTTAAGATATATTCAATTGTGTTTTTCTGCGTGTTTAAAGCTGCCACTATGAGAAACGGTGGCAGCGAATTAGTATAAGATGAGAACATTTTCTTTTGCCTTGTCATTGAGCATTAATTTGCTTCAACAAATGATCAATGCCCAATGACAAAGCATACTTCCTTTGATTAGAAACTGCTGTACCAGGTCTCTAACGACGTAGACAGCGGTTTTCTCCACTCATATCCCCGAAACAATTACCCTTCTGATCTAGAATGACGACTGATCGAATTGTTGGAAATTGTTTTAATGTGGTAGTGATGGAGCTAATAACGCGGGCGTCATCACCAACGCCACCAGAAACAATCTGACGGCAGAATTGTAGTTTGGCAGTATTAGCGGCGATCGCCAAATTAAAGTCTTTGCCACAATTAGAAGCGCCACGTAAGTTAATTGGCGTCATAAACCCCAAACGCTTTTCCTGGGGTGTTGGTCCAGCAATAACCTGAGCGATCGCAAATTGGGCAACTGCCGAATTTCGGGCCTGTCGCCAAACAGGGGCAACATAACTCATGTTATTGCGTTGTTCTGGGTTTTTGGGAAAGAAAACTCTTACAGGTTGCGGTTTGGCGGCGGTAGCGGTGATAGTTGGAGCCGCTATCGCCGGTGTGCTATGCAGAGTTGCACCCGTAATAGTTGTCAGGCCCAGTAAGGAGAGGTAAAGAATGGCACGAACGTTAAACATAGTGACGTTTGCAAGAATCTATCAGGATGGAATTAAATTCAACGGGAAAGCGTGCCATTCCTAAAGATTGATGCTGCTCAAGTGGTGCCACAGTTTTCTACGTCGGTAGACTTAATCATGCGGACGCTGGTTAGCGCAACCTAACCCA
>CAZGDE010000250.1:4898-10678 GCA_964524315.1 uncultured bacterium | reverse complement strand
CGCTGGCAGCGTTAATTTCACTGCTGTTACTGGGGCAAATTTGGTGGAAAATTAACTCCCCCCAGCGATCGCCGGATTACACACCGCGTTTAGTAATGCAGACAGGAACCCCTTATGTGCGGGCATTGATGCGAACCCTGTCAGCCAGCGAAGCAAACGACGCAAGTCCGTATACAGCACTTTATGGTGGGCAGCATTTTTCAGATTTTAGCCGCCATCCAGATCAATGTATTACGATCGTTTCTGGTCCGCATCAAGGCGAATGCACCACGGCTGCGGGTCGTTATCAAATCTTAAGCAGCACCTGGAAAGAGAAAGTTCAGCGCTATCATCCACAGCATCTTCAAGACGCAACTCAGCCTTCCTATAGCTTTTCGCCCCAGTTGCAGGATGAAGTTGTTTATGCCTGGTTGACCGATCCCGAAGCCTGGGACATTAATATTCCAGCGTCTTTAGAGCAGGGAAAACTCGATCTGGTGCTGCAACATCTCTCTGGCACCTGGACAAGCCTGGGGTATGGCACCGAGAATAACCCAGTTACGCCTTTGCTGGCACAGATTTACCAAAGAGCATTGGCTGAAGAACTCGCTCAATCGAAAGCGTCTACCCCTTCCTAACCAAAATGAGTAATTCTTGGACTAAACCCGCGCTCAAATTTTCTGCGATCGCAGCGACCCTACGCTCTAAATCGGTTGTCTGGATCGTTTTATTTGGATTCACTCTGGGCTTGGTGCTGTTCCAACCAGACATTGGCTCAACTCAAGCAGCGTTTAGTCTACAACCAATTAGTTCCAGTTCAACAGCGCAAACAGTTGCTCAATCTCAACCTGGAATGGACTCCAATATGCCAGGAATGAATATGCCAGGGGCGAAGACACCGGCGGCGAAAAGTCCGTCCACTATCGACACCATTCTCTTTGTCTGGTTTGGGCTGACGGCAATTTCGGCTCTTTATGTCGCCTGGGATGCCTTTACTCGTAATCCAGAGTTGACGGTCATGAAATGGGGTTGGCTACTGGTCACGCTTTACACTGGACCGATCGGTGCTGCACTGTATATCCTGTCCTGTCAGGAGCCAGAACCAGGACAGCACGAGGAGTTTATCAAGCCTTTATGGAAGCAAACATTAGGATCAACGATTCACTGTTTAGCGGGAGACGCAACCGGGATCATCGTTGCCGCTGCAATTACGGCGGCGCTTGGTTTTCCAATGTGGCTTGATGTCATTTCAGAGTACATATTTGGTTTTGCGTTTGGGCTACTGGTGTTTCAATCGCTATTTATGAAAGATATGCTGGGCGGTTCGTATCTCAAGGCAGTTCAGCGATCCTTTATGCCGGAATGGTTATCAATGAATGCAGTCATGGCAGGCATGATTCCCGTTATGGTTATTCTAATGAGCCATGATATGGCTGCAATGGAAGCAACCTCAATCCGATTTTGGGGCGTAATGTCGTTAGCCACACTGGTGGGTTTTGTCGTTGCTTTTCCAGTCAATATGTGGCTGGTTGCCGTTGGTTTGAAGCACGGCATGGGTACAGTGCGGGCATTGGGCAAAGGCGGACATAGTCTGGCTGCCGAAGTCGAACGGATTACAAAAACCTCTGGTGAAGTTCCTGCTGCCAATGCCTCGACTGCTCAAGCGGCTGCGATCGCTCCTGAACACAATATGTCCGACATGGAAGGCATGTAAGCATGAAATCTCGCAAAACAATGAGGCCATCTGGTGTAAGCTCACACGCAGAGATGGATATGAAGCCGAAAGTTACCCGATCGCAGTTGCTTGCCGTGACAGTTTTAACGCTGCTGGCGCTCATCGCTGGGATTCTCATTGCTGCCTTTTATGGCGACTTCACCATGAGCGCAAAGAAGGCACAGCAACCCGCGATGCCAGGAATGAATATGGGCAACCAGCCGATGCCGGGAATGGATCAAGGTTCGATGTCAGGCATGAACAATAACGGCAGCAAAACGCCTGCGCCAATTTCGTCTCTGCCGTCTTCACCGATGACAGGCGTGTCTCAGATGAGTGGGTTGGTCATGCCACCCGGCATGATCATGACTCCCGATGTGAGTATGGAGCAGATGGAAGACATGGCAGCGGTCGATCTGACGAAAATTAGCTACACTGCTGATGCTAATGCAGTGGGCGATCAAGTTTTAACGCCTACGTTAGAGAACGGAGTCAAAGTCTTCAATCTAGATGTTTCTCTAATCAAATGGAATATTCTGCCGGATGTGCAGGTGGCTGCCTACGCCTTCAATCGTCAGGTGCCTGGACCGCGAATTCAAGTTACGGAGGGCGATCGCGTCCGCATCATCGTCAAAAATAATTTGCCTGAACCAACAAGTGTTCACTGGCACGGCATAATTCTGCCCAACAACATGGATGGTCCGGCAGATATTACTCAAGCACCGATTCAACCAGGGCAAAGCTACACTTACGAATTTACGGTGCAACAGTCAGGCACTTACTTCTACCATTCCCATAAGGATATCGATCGCCAGCAAACTTTGGGGATGTACGGCGCACTCATTGTTGACCCCAAGCAGAAATCTAATTCTTCTGCCTACGATCAGGATGTGGTCATTCAACTACAAGAGTGGACCGTGAAACAGGGTTATACGTTTCCCGCAATGCCGATGGAAGGGTTGCTGCCAAACTTTTTCACAATCAACGGCAAAGCTTACCCAGCCACGCAAACCATCAATGCCAAAGTGGGAGAAAAAATCCGCTTTCGTTTCATCGGCTCCAACAACGCTTTCATCCATCCAATGCACATTCATGGAGGTCCGTTTAAAGTGATTGAAACAGACGGCAACCTCGTGACCAGTGCTGCTCAAATTGAAAAGGATACTATTAATGTCGCTCCGGGTGAACGTTATGATGTGATCTGGACTGCACGAAACAGAGGCAAATGGTTGCTCCATTGTCACATTGCCCATCACGCAACTAATGATAACGCTGAGGTTCAGGGTGCAGGCGGCTTATCCATGATTATCAACGTTAGCTGATCCCAGGTGTTGACAATATAAGCGCGGGGGCGGTTCTGGACATGACTTACTCCTATATGCCAAACTCCTCCCTCAGTTGTGCAACCCAAGTTTTAATGCGTTCCTCAGTCAGGTCAGACTGGTTATCTTCATCCAATGCCAGACCAACAAATTTACCATCACGCACTGCCCTAGACTCACTAAAGTCGTAGCCTTCGGTAGACCAATAACCAACGGTTTCTCCGCCTTGCTCTGAAATCTTTTCTTCTAAAATTCCCATTGCATCCTGAAAGGAATCTGCATAGCCATCCTGATCTCCCTCTCCAAAGTAAGCAACTTTCTTACCGCTGAAATCAATATTATCTAATTCATTTTCGTAGAAATTATCCCAATCGTCTTGAAGCTGACCAACATTCCAGGTGGGGCTCCCAATAATGATATTGGCGTATTGCTCAAAGTCGCTGGGTTCAACTTTGGAAATATCGTAAAGCTCCACAATACCCTCACCACCAAACTCTTTCTGAATCATCTCAGCCGCAGTTTGGGTATACCCCGTTTGAGTACCGTAAAATAAACCGATTTTAGCCATTTTCTACTCCAAAAAATCAACATACAGCAAAGCAATACATCAGACCTTGGTGGTGTCCAGGTTAGCGTCAATATGTAAGCTGGAATGCCCAGGATGAATAACGCTAGCTCCAAGGTATCAGCACAACAATTCGGCGCACGACCTCTCCTCGTTTTCTACAACTGAAGCATTAGGAAACATTTTTTCCATTGCTACCATAAAGGGTTGACTGTTTAAACACGTCCGACTAACGAATGACTTGCAATTTCTAACTATAGAAGCAGAGCGATTTCACTCTAATTTCATTTATTTATGCCCTTAACAAGGACTGTTAAGGAGTATACAAGTCACTTCAGTCCGCTTCTCAACTTCCGCACGATCCTTAGCGAACAAGGTTTCAGCCAGTTACCTCAACTATTTCATCCTGATTTCATTTCTATATGAAAGACTGGAAATAGCGCTGTCTAAATTCTGCCAGAGCTATTGGAGATTGAGTTGATGGAGATTGAGTTGATGGATAATTCCGTGCTCTACCCTTGACTCTCCAGCCAACTGGAGAGAACAGAATCGAGAAAGTTGTTTTACTTAACCCTTAACGTGCAGAGGTCATGAAGCAAATCAATTTAAGAGCCGGATTTCTAGGACTGCTTGCTGTGGCGATCGCTTCATCTAGTGGTCTATTAGTAGCTTGCTCTAGCTCCTCCCAAACACAGGCACCTGATACGACTGCAAGCACAGCCCCCAGCCCTGTCACCTCTAACACGAACTCCATGCAGGGAATGGATCATGGCAATATGTCAGGCATGAATCACAGCATGGCGATGGATTTAGGGCCTGCTGATGCTGAGTATGACCTGCGCTTTATCGATGCCATGACTCCCCACCATGAAGGAGCGGTTGTGATGGCGAAGGAAGCCCTCCAGAAATCAAAGCGCCCTGAAATCAAAAAATTAGCAGCTGATATCATTAAAGCTCAGGACAAAGAAATTGCTCAACTGAAACAGTGGCGGACTGCTTGGTATCCTAAAGCTCCCAGTACGCCTATGGCGTGGCACAAAGAGATGAACCATTCGATGGCGATGTCTGAAGAACAAATCAAGGCAATGCGAATGGATGTGGATTTAGGGCCAGCCGATGCCGACTTTGACAGGCGCTTCATTGATGCCATGATTCCTCACCATGAAGGGGCTGTCGTAATGGCGAAGGAAGCCCTCCAGAAATCGAAGCGTCCTGAAATTCAAAAGCTGGCTCAGGATATCATTGGCTCACAAGAAAACGAGATTGACCAAATGAAGCAGTGGCGAAAAGCCTGGTATAACCAGTAGTTTAGTTCTCTTAACCCAGGTTTTGCGAGGACAACACCTGGGTTTGTGCCAAAGCTATGAGTCAGCTATTTCGTCAAGGAGGGACTGGGTGCAATGAAACTCAAGGTTGTTCAAAATACGATCTTTAAGCAATCTACAGAAGAGTCTTCTAAGATACCAGAGCAAAGTAAAGTATCGGTTGTATCTGGCAAGGTGTTCAACATCCACTCGTGGAAACCTGTGGATAAGAATCACCTTAGAATTGCCATTATTGATGAATCACTCGGAAATCCTCCCCGAAATACTTGGTATGCCTTTATTCCTCATGTACAACTGATTAATGATAAAGGGCAGGTTGTTGCTATTAAGCAAGAGCAACCACGCCTCGACGTGAATCTGCCAGCAACCAAGAGTTTGAATATTCCATATAAGAGCCAGCTTGACAATGCTTTGAACCCCACGGGAGCTTGCAACGTTACCAGTTTTGCAATGGTGATGGCGTATTTTCAAATCAAGGGGCGAACTGGAGTCGGTCAACTGGAAGATGAACTGTATCGGTACATGGAAGGCGTTGGGTTGAGCCGCTGGGACCCGGAGGATCTAGCCAAAACGGCAAGCAATTACGGACTCAAAGATGAGTTCACAACTCGTGCCAAACCACTGGATATTCGTAAGGCGATCGCAGCAGGCTACCCCTGCATTATTCACGGCTATTTCACCAGCTTCGGACACATTATTGTGGTGCGCGGCTATGATCCATACGGCTTTTTTGTCAACGACCCCTACGGTGAATGGACTTCCAGCGGTTATAACAATTACGCCTCCGGAGAGAACTTGCATTACTCCAACGCATTGATTCAGAGTAAATGTTCCCCAGAAGGGGAAGATTTTCTATGGTTGCATCGCTTATCCAA
>CAZGDE010000250.1:0-4798 GCA_964524315.1 uncultured bacterium | reverse complement strand
CTTATGACACATGCCCTAAAACGCTTTCACTCCCCTCCTACAGTAACCCGTTGCATCTCTGGCACACTGCTCAGCTTACTGCTCCTGACTACTGCTCCAGTCAAGGTGCTTGCTCATGGGGGACATGGTGATGAGTTTCAGGGAGGAAGCCAAGCAACGCAAGCGGTAGGAGCTATTCAGGTTGATGCCGAGACGGCAAAACGCATGGGACTCAAGGTTGAACCAGTATCTCGTCAGCGGTTAGCGTTTGGCATTAAAGCTACGGGTCAAATTGAAACATTACCCAATCGACAAGCGGAGGTGACAACCCCAGTCGGTGGTACTGTCCTGCGGCTACTGGTCAATCCAGGAGAATCAGTGAGTGCAGGACAACCCGTTGCCGTGATGACTAGTCCAGATCTAGCAGAACTACGAACTACAGCACTAGACCGTAGATCGGAAGCGATCGCATCGGTGCAGCAAGCAGAGGCAGATTTACGGCTGGCACAGGAAAATTATCAGCAACAGCAGAAAATTGCTGCTACAGACGTGCAGCAAGCCCGCACTGAACTCAGCTTTTCTCAAGAACGTTATGTGAAGGATAAGGAGCTACTGGATCGAGGGGCAATTCCCAGACGGCAGTTTTTGGAATCTGAAACCAAGTTAGCCGAGGCAAGAGCCGCCCTTGCCAAAGCTGAAAGCCGTCTACAGGTTTCAGAAGCAGCAGCACAATTGAAGCGTGCTGAATCAGGTGTACAAGTTGCCCAGTCAAAGGTCGCCCTCAGTGGACAGACCTATCAAACTCGTTTGCGCCAACTGGGAGCCAGTCCAAATGAGGACGGCACCATTACAATCACGGCTCCGATTGCTGGAACAGTCGCTGATCGGGAAGCAACCACTGGTGAATCAGGGCAGGATGCAGGCAAAAAAATCATGACGATCGTTAACGGCAGCAGCGTTCAAGTTTCTGCCAACATTTACGAAAAAGACCTGAATCAGATTCAAACGGGACAGCGGGTAAGGGTCAACGTGAATGGAATGCCCGATCGCAATTTTGAAGGACGCATCAGCGTGATTGGAGCCGTAGTACAGGGTGAAACTCGCGTCGTACCTGTCAAAGCAGAATTAGACAATCCTGGTGGAGTTTTGAAGCCAGGAATGTTTGCTGAACTAGAAGTGCTGACGGATCGCACCCCTGCGGCAGTCATGGCAATTCCTAAATCAGCGCTTGTAGAAACCAACGATAAGAAAACTGTTGTGTTTGTCCAGAACGGGAATGCATTTCAACCGACTGAAGTGACTTTAGGCAGAGAGTCTGGTGACTCTGTGGAGGTTAAGAGCGGTTTGTTTGACGGCGACATGATTGTCACCCAACGAGCCACTCAGCTCTATGCTCAATCCTTACGAGGGGGAACCAAAGCGGAAGCTGGCGAAGAGGGGGAGAAAGCAACTCCGGCAGCGGCAAATCAGAATGGACAGTTACCCTGGTGGCTTGTTGTTCCAGTTGGAGGCGCGATCGCGGCTGGTACCTTCTGGGCAGGAACCTACTGGGCAAGCCGTCGAACTCGGAAAGGGTTCGTTCCGGTCGGTGATGGAGCTGGTTACGATTGGGAGACTCATCCCAATGGCTCATCAGTAAAGCCAGGCACACATCCCAGTTTGACTGAGACATCAGCGGAACACTCATTACCAGAAGCTGAGTCCAAACTGCCACCCCATAAGCTCCATTAAGGTGACTGAGAATGTTGAGTGCCATCATTAAATGGGCGATCGCTCGCCGCTGGCTAGTTGTGTTGGGTACGATTCTCGTGGTGTTGTGGATCGGGCGAACTGTGACGCAGATGCCCCTGGATGTATTACCCGCATTCGCCCCACCTCAAGTCGAGATTCAAACCGAAGCACCCGGACTCGCCCCTGAAGAAGTGGAATCATTGGTGAGTTTGCCGATCGAAAGTGCCATCAACGGCACACCAGGCGTGACAACGGTGCGATCATCATCGGCTGCCGGAATTTCCGTCGTGCGAATCGTCTTCAACTGGGGAACTGACCTGTTTCAAGCACGACAACTGGTAACGGAACGATTACAGCAAGCTCAAAGTAAACTGCCTCAGGGAGTTGAAACACCGCAAATCTCGCCACCAACCTCTCCGATCGCGACGATCGCTACCTATGCCTTCACGGTTGAGCGCGAGCAATCCTCTGGTGCTCCATCAACATCCATGATGGACTTACGCCGAATCATCGATTGGCAAGTGACGAACCGTCTATTAGCCGTTCCAGGTGTGAGTCAGGTGTTGGCATTTGGGGGTGATGTCCGGCAGTATCAAGTTCTGGTTGATCCAGCCAAGTTAAAAGCATTTGATGTGTCGCTGGAGGATGTCACCCAGGCGGTGAAAGCGGCAAATGTCAATGCGCCCGGTGGTTATTTAATTACACCTGACAAAGAAACGTTGGTTCGGGGAATTGGGCGAGTTGAGGTACTGGATGATCTGAAGCAGTCGGTGGTAACAGCACGCAAAGGCACACCCGTTCGGCTCTCTGATGTTGCTGATGTGCAGATTGGAGCCGCGATTCAGCGCGGGAATGGTAGCCTCAATGGACAACCTGCGGTGATCATGATGGTCAATAAACAGCCGCTAATGGATACGCCCACCGTGACACGATCGGTAGAGGCAGCAATGCAAGAAGTTGAGGCTGGGTTGCCGAAAGATATCAAGGTGAAACGGACGTTTAGCCAGGACACTTACATTGAATCATCGGTTGAAAATGTTCGTGCCGCTTTGATTGAAGGTGGAATCATCGTTGCTCTGGTGCTGATTCCGTTTCTGATGAACTGGCGAATGCTGGTCATTTGTTTGACTGCACTGGTGATCTCACTGCTGGTGGGATTGTTATTGCTCAATGGTCTGGGACAAAGCTTAAACACAATGACGCTGGGCGGTTTAGCCGTAGCGATTGGTTCGGCTGTCGATGATGCCATTGTGGACGCAGAAAACGTTTACCGCAGTCTGCGCGAAAACAAGCATTCAGATCACCCGCGTCCTTTACTAGAGGTTGTTTTTGATGGGTGTCAGGAAGTGCGTGACTCGGTGTTTGGAGCTACGATTATTACGATCGTCGTTTTCGCTCCCATCTTTGCGCTGACGGGAGTTGAAGGCAGCATCTTTTCACCAATGGGGTTGGGCTACCTAGCAGCAGTCCTTGCCTCCAGCGCGGCGGCTCTGACGATTACCCCAGCGCTCTGTGCTATTCTCCTGCCGCACGGACATCTACCCGAACATGAACCACGAGTTGCTCGCTTTTTCAAATCGCTATACGCACCCTGGCTCAATTTTTCATTGCGGCGTTCCAGTGTAATTCTGGCAGGAGCGATCGCCCTACTAGTCACTGCCCTTGTAATTGTGCCATCGCTGGGACGGATTTTTTTACCAGAGTTCCAAGAACAAACCCTGGTCAATACCCTGTCTTTATATCCAGGGTCTTCGTTGAACGCCACCGATCAGGCTGCCTACGTGATGGAAGATGCGCTGAAGCATGACCCACGCTTTGACTATGTGCAAGTTCGATCAGGACGGGCGCTGGGAGATGGAGATGCGGCTGGTGTGAATCTTGCCCATGTTGATATTGGGATTAGTGAGGCTGGGATGAAACAGCGCGACCAAACTTTGGCACGCTTACGCGAAGAATTCAACAAAATTCCGGGAGCTGCTCCAAGTGTTGGTGGTTTCATTACCCATCGGATGGATGAGGTGCTGTCTGGCGTGAGAAGTGCGATCGCCGTCAAAATTTTTGGTCCTGATTTGACCCAACTTCGCACGATCGGGCAACAGGTCGAGGCACAGATGAAAACGGTGGATGGCATCGTGGATTTACAACTAGAACCACAGGTGCCCATCCCCCAAATCCAAATTAAGTTCGATCGAGCGGCAGCAAGTCGCTATGGTCTAACGGTTGGAGCCCTGTCGGACACCATCGAGACAGCACTAAACGGGCGCGTCGTATCTCAGATCTTGGAAAATCAGCAAACGTTTGACTTACTGGTTTGGCTGAAGCCAGATGCCCGCAACAGTCTGGAGACGATCGGAAATTTGTTGGTAGACAAGCCCAATGGCGAAAAGATTCCCCTAGCGCAAGTTGCTCAAATTGTGAATGGAACTGGACCCAACACCATTAACAGAGAAAAGGTGTCGCGTTTGATTGTAGTGGCTGCAAATGTCAAAGGGCGAGATTTGCGCTCGATTATCACGGAGATGCAATCCAAGATTAAACAAAATGTGCAATTGCCCACAGGCTACTACATTCAGTACGGTGGACAGTTTGAAGCTGAAGAGCGCGCCACGCAAAACATTCTAGTATTCAGCGCGATCGCCTTTGTCGCCATCACCATTCTGATGTATCTCCTGGTGAAATCAATTCCTTCAACGATCGCGATCATGATCAACCTGCCGATCGGATTAGTTGGTGGATTAATTGCAGTGGCATTAACAGGTGGTGTGCTATCCGTTGCGTCACTGGTCGGTTTTGTTACCTTGTTTGGAGTGGCTACTCGCAATGGTCTATTGTTGGTGGACAACTACAACACCAAGTTTGCCGAAGGAATGCCGTTGAAAGAATTGCTGGTCAAAGGCTCAATGGAACGATTGAATGCCATTCTGATGACGGCATTCACTTCAGCTCTCGGTCTCGCTCCCCTGGCATTTTTTGGCGGGTCTGGCAAGGAAATTTTACAACCCCTGTCGATCGTCGTCTTAGGTGGCTTGTTTACCTCAACCGCGCTCACACTGCTGGTTATTCCTGCCCTATACGCCCGATTTGGCAA